>CAVGBM010000068.1:0-25560 GCA_963627445.1 Oscillospiraceae bacterium
CAACAATACTGTTGTCGAAAAGGTCACGAATGATCGACAGATACAAGAACCCTTTCCTCCTTATATTTATCGCCAAATTTTTGTTCTCCATGATACTATTTTACAATTACCCCCCTATTTGTCAATCGCAGCCATATGTGGAGTGCAACAAAAAAGAGCTGCCGTTTTTGTGAGTTTTGCACAGAGCTTAAAATGAGCATGCACGGCATTCGGCTCGGCTTTCACTTATTTTGTCCTCCGTCATATAATGAAGCACAAAGGAGGATACGCTAAGTGGATAATAATTGCGATTTTAAGAGCGGCTCTTTGCCGTCCTGTGCGCCGCTGGCAATGGCCTATGTGCCGATGCAGGAATGTGTAAAGCCGACATATAATACGGCCGAAGCCCTCTCAAGAGGCACGCTTTTCCCCGGACTTGACCTGCCGTTTATGAATATGGTCAACACCGGCGACCTCACCGGCACGCCGCTCGGTGAGCTGATGGCGCTCGATTTTGTTGCGCATGAGCTGGTTTTGTACCTTGACACACATAGCGAGGACAGCGAAGCATTTGATATGCTCAAGAACATTTTGGAGCTTGCAAACACAGCCCGAGAGCGCTATGTCAAGCTCTACGGCCCTGTTACGACTAAGGATCTTGCGAAAGCGCAGAGCTTTACATGGCTCAAGAATCCCTGGCCGTGGGACTATACCGCAAAACAGGAGGGCTAAGAAATGTTTGTATATGAAAAGAAGCTGCAATATCCCGTAAGGATAAAAAATCCCAATCCTGCGCTGGCAAAATTTATCATAAGTCAGTATGGCGGTCCTGACGGCGAGCTCGGCGCATCACTGAGGTATCTTAGCCAGCGATACAGTATGCCGTATCCCGAGCTAAAGGGGCTGCTCACCGATATAGGTACCGAGGAGCTTGGGCATCTAGAGATGGTCGGAACGATAGTTCATCAGCTGACGAGAAAGATGACACCTGAGGAAATTAAAAAAGCAGGCTTTGAAGCCTACTTTGTAGATCACACTGCCGGAGTTTATCCGCAGTTTGCCTCCGGCACGCCATGGACTGCCGCGACAATGCAGGTAAACGGAGATGTCATAACCGATCTGCACGAGGATATGGCGGCCGAGCAAAAGGCGCGCACGACATATGATAATATCCTGCGGCTGTCTGACGATCCTGATGTCAACGATGTCATTAAATTCTTGCGCGAAAGGGAAGTAGTCCACTATCAACGCTTCGGCGAGGGACTGCGAAACGCCCTTGAGAAGCTTGATAAAAAGAACTTCTACGCCGTAAACCCGGCATTTGATTAAAAAAACAGTTCCTCGTATATAACGAGGAACTGTTTTTCGTTAGATAGCTTATTACTTAGCTGCGAGCTTTTCCTTGTTTCTGCGCTCGACCTTGGAAAGCCACATTGCGCAGGTAGCGTCGCCGGTGATGTTAAGAGTTGTACGACCCATGTCAAACAGCTTATCAACGCCAGCGATGATTGCAATACCCTCAACGGGAAGGCCGACCTGGAGAAGAACCATGGACAGCATGATCATGCCCGCACCGGCGACACCGGCAGTGCCGATGGATGCCAGAGTTGCGGTCACGACCACCATTGCCATCTGGCCGATGGTGAGGTCGATGCCGTAGCAGCAGGCGATAAATACGGTCGCAACTGCCTGATAGATGGCGGTGCCGTCCATGTTGATGGTAGCGCCCAGAGGCAGAACGAAGGAGCTGATCTCAGGCTCTGCACCCATGTCGTTGCAGCACTCGATGTTGACGGGCAGAGTTGCGTTCGACGAGGTGGTGGTGAATGCGGTGAGCATTGCAGCAGCCATACCCTTGAAGAACTGGATGGGGCTCATGCCTGCAAGGAGCTTGACGCTCAGGCTGTAGACAATGACGAGGTGGAGAATGTAGCCGATGTAGGCAACGCCGACAACGAGAGCCAGCGAGCCGACGACCTTTGCACCGTTGACGGCAACAACATCAGCCATGAGGCAGAATACGCCGATCGGGGTGAGCTTAATGATCATCATGAGGACATTCATGACGACTTCGTCCATGCTCTCTACTAGGTTAGCGATCATTTTGCCCTTCTCGCCGGCGGCAAGAACGCCTGCACCGAAGAAAATGGCAATGACGATAACGGGCAGCATGTTGGTGTCGACCATGGGCTTGAGAAGGTTATCGGGGAAGATATTAACGATAACATCCATGATTTTGGGAGCCTCGGTAGCTTCGTAGGACAGACCGGCCCTTACGCTCGAATCGAGAACAGGGAAGAACCCCTTGAAGCAGTTAACGACAACAAGGCCGATAACAACAGCCAGTGCCGTGGTGCAGATGTAGTATATAAAGGTTTTTATACCTACACTGCCGACCTTTTTAAGGTCGTTAAGGCTGATAACGCCGCTCATGATAGAGAACAGAACGACGGGGACGACCATGAACTTAAGAAGATTGATGTAGATCGTACCGAAGGGCTTTAAGTAATCGGTAGTGAATGTGCCGCCGACCTTCAGAAAAATGAAGCCGACTACGATACCTGCGAGCATGCCGATAATTATCCATGCCGGCAGATTGAGTTTACGCTTTTCCTGCATAAAATTCCTCCTAATTCTTTTCTATAAAAACCTGCGTTAGACGCAAATAGTTTCCTCGGGTTTTGCTCTGACCTTCTTGAGCCTTGCGTATCTCGGCAGAGAGTTTTCTTTGGGGACATGAGGCTCGCCCTGTATTAAAGGCAGTACATAATTAATAAAATCAGATGTGATATAATTACCGTCGTCGGTTATCCACTCAAGCGGTACTTTCTTCTCGTAATTTGCAACACTGCTGAGCGAGAGCAGGGTAGTGTGGCAGGAATATGTACCGCTCGTGTCGTCGCGCTCAAGAGCTACCATTTTGCCTGTTTCACCGGCAATTGCCGCCTCAACTGCGACCTTGCCGACCATAAACGCTTCCTGAATATCCACAGACGACGCGATATGCGAGCCGCAGCGCTGCAAAAGGCTCAGCTCAATGCCGCGAGTCTTCTTTATCTTAAGCGCATCCTTGAGGTAGCCCGCAAGCTTGGTCGCAAGTCCGCCAAGCTGAGCGTGGCCAAAGCCGTCCGTGCCGGAGGTCTTGGCCTCGGAGACAAAGCTGCCGTCGGCATAATGAACACCTTCGGACACGGCAACGAGGACGTTGTGCTTCTGCTTTAAAACCTTGCGGACATCCTCTGTGAACCTGTCAAGGTCAAAATCACGCTCGGGAAGATAAATGAGGTCAGGGCCGCAGCCGTGGCCATATTCCGTTGCCAGAGCGGCGCTTGCAGTGAGCCAGCCTGCGTGTCTGCCCATGATCTCAACGACCGTCACCATCTCGGTATCATAAACGTCGGTGTCCTTGTCTATCTCCATGCAGGTGGTCGCAATAAACTTCGCGGCGCTGCCGAAGCCGGGGCAATGGTCAGTGCCGAACAGGTCGTTGTCAATGGTCTTGGGTATGCCCATTACGCGGCACTCGTAGCCGACACGATCCATATAACGGCTTATCTTGTTGCAGGTATCCATGGAGTCGTTGCCGCCGTTATAGAAAAAGTACCTTACATTATATTTCTTAAATGTCTCCAGTATCTTTATATAATCAGACTCATCCTCATCTGGATCGGCGATCTTATATCTGCATGAGCCAAGCTCGGAGGAGGGGGTGTTCAGCAGCAGCTTAAGCTCATAATCCTCTTCCTCGCCCATATCAAAAAGCTCATCGTTAAGAACGCCCTTAATTCCGTGAGCAGCACCGTAGACCTTGGTTATCACATCCGACTCGAGAGCCGTTTTGATAACACCATATGCGCTGGCGTTTATAACCGCGGTAGGCCCGCCGGACTGCCCGAATATACAGGAGCCGACCAGGGGTGAATCGAATAAATTATCCAAAATAATGCCTCCACATCGTTAATGATTATTGATTATAACATGAAATGGGTTTATAATAAAGAAGTAAATCAAATTTTTTATGCAAATTAACTAATTTATTTTAATTTAGGAGGGTTTTCGACCATGCCACTCGTAACAACAAAGGAAATGTTTGAAAAGGCCTACAACGGTGGTTATGCCATCGGTGCATTCAATGTTAACAATATGGAGATCGTCCAGGGCATTACCGAAGCTGCCGCTGAGCTTAATGCTCCGCTGATCCTTCAGGTGTCCAAGGGCGCGCGCGCTTATGCAAATCACACCTATCTTATGAAACTCGTCGAGGCTGCCGTTATCGAGACCGGCCTGCCGATAGCTCTGCATCTTGACCATGGCGACAGCTTTGATATCTGCAAGTCCTGCATCGACGGAGGCTTTACCTCGGTCATGATAGACGCGTCCTCAAAGCCTTTTGAGGAGAATATCGAGCTTACAAAGAAGGTCGTTGAGTATGCTCATGACCACGGTGTCGTTGTCGAGGCCGAGCTTGGAACGCTTGCCGGAATAGAGGATGAGGTCAAGGTCAGTGCCGAGGACTCGTCCTACACAAGGCCCGAGGATGTTCAGGAATTTGTTGAGCGCACCGGCTGTGACTCGCTTGCTATCGCCATCGGCACTTCGCACGGCGCTTATAAGTTTAAACCCGGCACCGACCCTAAGCTTCGCTTTGACATTCTTGAAGAGGTCGAAAAGCGCCTGCCCAACTTCCCGATTGTCCTGCACGGCGCATCCTCAGTTCCGCAGGAATTTGTCAGGATCATCAACGAAAACGGCGGCAATATGCCCGGTGCCATCGGCGTTCCCGAGGATCAGCTGCGTAAGGCTGCATCCATGGCAGTTTGCAAGATAAACATTGACTCCGACCTTCGTCTTGCAATGACGGCCTCCATCCGTCAGTACCTCAACGAGCATCCCGACCACTTTGACCCCAGGCAGTACCTCAAGCCCGCAAGAGCAGCCATCAAGGATATGGTCGCTCATAAGATAGTCGATGTTCTCGGCTGCGACGGTAAGGCCTGAGTTAAACTTATTGATAAAAAACAGGGAGGGTGATTTTTGTGAACCAAAGTGCGCAGAAGCATGAACACAGCAAGGGCGTAAAGCCCATAATGCCGGACTTCGTCACGCTTGTCAGGCTCGCAATTACCGTTATCCTGCTTGTTCTGGCGTACACTATCAGCGCAGCCCAGCTCGTTTCGATGCTCATGCTCATTGCGGCGATACTGATAAGCGGCTTCGATATAGCGATATCGGCGGTTTATGCCGTCTTGAGAAAGGACTTTTTCAACAATTCCTGCCTCGTGCTTATCGCTGCTGCTGCCAGCTTCGCCGTGGGCTGCTATGTGGAAGCAACGGTGTTTGTCGTCGTTTATCAGGCGTGCAGAGTTTTCATGGAGTATGCCGAAAAGCGCACAAAGCGTGCAGCAGTAGAAGATCTTCCGAAAACCGGCGATGAAAGTTTTTCCAAGCAGCGCAGCCTCCTTAATCGCTGTGATGGCTCAATAAGCGTAATAAGAGCAAAGCTTGAACCTATGTATTCTATTGCAGTCAAGGCGGCCACCGCCGCAGCCATTCTGTTCAGTGTGCTCATGCCGCTGATAACAGATATGAGCTATGTCATGTCGATAAGAAGGGGAGCGATGCTTATGATCGCGATCATTCCCGCATCGGCATTTGCTTCACTGTCACTGTGCACAGCATACGGTCTTTGCCGCTCGGCTGCAGCAGGCGTTATCATAGACGAGGCGGAAACTATTGATAAGGCGACTAAGCTTAAAACGATAGTTTTCGATAAATCAGATGTAATAACCGCCGGAGCGCCGAAAATTGCTGCAATGATCTCGCCTGTGCTCGACAAGGAAAGCTTCCTGCGCTCGTGTGCATACATCGCCTTTAAGTCCGAACAGCGCATTGCTGCTGCGATAGTCGGGGCGTATAACGGGGAAATTTACCCCGAATACATACAAGAGTTTAACGACATCCCCGGCTATGGCATGGAGGTCAAGATAGAGGGCAGGCAAATGCTCCTTGGCACATTGAAGCTTCTTGAATCGAGGGGAATATCGCTTGATGCTGCCAGCGTGCGCAAGGGCAATGTGCTGTATCTGATCATCGCAGGCAGATATGCCGGTGCGATCGTTTTTAATGATAATATAAATCCCTATGCCGCAAAAACCGTTTCCGACCTTAAGGCTCTGGGCGTAACAAGCATGCTCGTTGCCGAGGATGGAATGGATATCTGCGAAAAAACCGCAAAATCCATTAATATCTCGGACTTTTTCCCGTGCTGTGACACTGCGAAGAAGCTTTCAGTTGTAAAGAATATACGGCAGAGCCTCGATAAGGACGATGCCTTGATGTATGTAAGCGCCGAAAATGTCGGCTATCACTCCGATGCTGACCTCGACGCAAGGGTAGGGGAGCCGACCGACACAGAGGATCTGCGCATGTCCAATATCGGCATATTCGGCTTGCCGACGATGGTATCAATCGCAAGAGGCGTGCAAAAGATATCCATGCAGAACATTGCGCTGTGCGCGATCGTAAAAGCTGTTCTGATCGTTCTTGCCGTGACCGGCAATGCAACGCTTTGGTTTGTTGCGCTGCTAGATTTCGCGGCCGGAATGTTCGGAGTTCTCAATATTTCTCGTATTGATCAGTAAAAAATGACCACTATCGAATAGATAGTGGTCATTATATTATTCCGGCTTAAAACTGCTAAGCGGATTTGCCTCGGAGGCAAGCCGCAGTTCGGAATTATCAACATGGGTATATATTTGAGTGGTATTCAGGTTGTCGTGCCCGAGAAGCTCTTGAAGCGTCCTGACATCAACGCCGTTTTGCAGCATCAAGGTCGCCGCTGTGTGACGCAGTTTGTGCGCTGAGTATTTGTCTGCATCCAATCCGGCCTTTTTCAGCGAGACCTTTACCATGCTGTGCACAGCCTCGCGGCTCATGCGTGTGCGTCTATTTGACAGAAACAGCGCATTTTTGTCAATTGCGGCAATGTTTTTTCTGACCTCAAGGTAAGTATTGATGGCCTCGGCACATGCGTCGTTTATATAAATAATGCGCTCTTTGCTGCCTTTGCCGAACACTCTGATGTGGTCGACCCTGATATCTGACAGATTAAGGCCGACTATCTCAGAAATTCGCAGACCGCAGTTAAGAAAAATACAGAGAATGCAGTAGTCACGCTCTTTATTTTTACCGTCGACAGAGGAGAGGAGGGCTTGAGCCTCCGGCAGGGTGAGATAGCGGGGAAGTGTGTGCGGGATTTTTGGTACATCGAGGTCTTGAAGCGGATTTGTCTCTATGAGCTTGGCCTTGACGGTCAGATATTTATAAAAGCTTCTGAGCGTTGAGACCTTGCGCGCACGGGTCGAGGCTTTAGTGCCGTATTCAGCCTCGCGGCTGCGCTGGTTCTTGACCTTATCGCGGGTCATAAAGGATAAATACTCATAGGCTTCCGTGACCGTAACTGATTTTACAAAATCCAAATCGATATCGGAAATTGAGATATCATCAAGCTCTGTGTTGCGAGGGACGATGCCGCGCTGAATTTTCAGAAACCTGAAAAAGTTACGCAGGTCGAGATAATATTCATCGACCGTTTTTCTTGAGTGTCCCTTAATAGTCTCGTGATAAGTCAAAAAGCCCTTAATAATGTCCGGCGCTTCAGTTCTGTAGTCCATAATTCGCTCCAATCGGCATTTATTCACTATACCAAGTATAACAGGGAAGCCATAAATCTGTCTATTGACAAATTGGCTAAAAATTAAGCAAAATAAAGATTTTGTTTAATTTGGGGGAGTTGAAAAAAAGATCAGAGCGAACTTTATGGGTATAATACCGTGGAATTCGCTCTGCTTTCATTTGTTATACTCTGTTAACGGGATCGCGCTTCCTATATCGAATATTGGTTTGTCAGTCAGATATATCGGTTTGATGCCTCTTTCGCTCAGAAAGCTTTCAATTTTGTATTTTATATTTGTATCTTCTATAGCGCCTGTGAATGCTAATTCGCTTTTTCTGATTTTAAATGACGCGCCGCCGATGAAGCCATGATCAAAGCCGTCTAATTTAACGAACTGCTCTGGCAGATATAAAGCATTCATTCCAAAGATCTCTGCTTTTTCGGCTATACGTTTATCTGATGTTATGATGGAGTTTTCATCTACTACGCATATAGAGCACTTAGTATAGCCCTGCTTGACTGCAATCAAATGCTTACAGCCGCATTTTTTGACAAGCTTTGCATTTGCTGATTTGGGATTGTAAAACAGCTTGTCTGCAACAATACAAAAGTTCAGCGCAGCATCGTACGGATAAACAGCTTGCATCGGATCGGGTACATACTTAATGTTGATTAATTTGTGAATTTGTTCACAAGAGTTCAAGTATTCACTTAAAATTATGCTTTTGCCTATATGCACAGCAGATAAATCTGCATGTCCGGATAATCTTTCATCAACATGCGGATTGCTTTTGAGCCAAATTGGCTCTAAATTGTGCGTAATAAGCGCATTTTTAAGCAGATATCTGTACTTTTCGCCTATTATTATGTGCCGCACCTTTGATTCAGGAAGGTGCGGCGTTTCGATCAATTTGAACATATCATCATATCATCCTAAGGTCGCCTTGATGGCTTCCCTTATATCCTTTACGGATATAATTTCGAGCCCGTCCGGCTTTTTGATATCATCCTTGATATGCGCCGGTATTACGCAGCGCTTGAAGCCGAGGCGGGCGATTTCGGATAGGCGCATATTCAGTGAGTTAACGCTTCTTATTTCCCCGGAAAGGCCAACTTCGCCTACAGCGGCCATATCTCTGCCAAGCGGCAGATCCCTGAAGCTGCTTGCAATGGCGAGCATAGTAGCCAGATCGGCAGCGGGCTCGTCAAGCTCGAGGCCGCCGATGACATTTATATACGCATCACAGCCGGAGACTGCCATGCCCCCCCTCTTTTCAAGAACAGCCAAAAGCAGCGTTGCTCTGTTATAATCAATGCCGTTTGTGCTGCGGCGGCCTGCGTTATAGGTCGCAGGGGCGACTAAAGCCTGAATTTCGGCGAGTATGGGTCTTGAGCCCTCGATAACGCAGGTGACACAGGTACCCGGGGCGTTATCCGGTCTGCCGGAAAGAAGTATCTCAGACGGGTTTTGCAGCTCTTTTAGTCCCGTATCAACCATTTCAAACACGCCTATCTCATTCGTTGAGCCGAAGCGGTTTTTGCCAGCCCTGAGAATTCTGAACGATGTGCTGCGCTCGCCTTCAAAATACAAAACGCAGTCGACCATGTGCTCGAGCACCTTGGGGCCTGCAATATTGCCCTCTTTGTTGATGTGACCGACGACAAAGGTCGTGAAGCCCTTTTCCTTGGTCATACGCATTATCGACATAGTGCACTCTCTGACCTGGCTTACACTGCCGGGTGCAGAGCTGACATCGGGGTCAAACATGGTCTGGATGGAGTCGACTATCATTATATCCGGCTCGAGCTCGTCAGCAGCCTCCAAAACCTCAGTCAGACCGGTTTCAGCGAGAACATAGATCTGCCCCTTATCAACACCAAGGCGCTGCGCACGCATCTTGAGCTGACGCTCGCTTTCCTCGCCGGTGACATACAGTATCTTCTGCTCACCTTCAACAAGGCCGCAAAGCTGCAAAAGAAGCGTGGACTTGCCGATTCCGGGAGCGCCACCGACTAAAACCAGCGAGCCTTTTACCGCGCCGCCACCCAAAACTCTGTCAAGCTCCCCTATTCCGGTCGAAAAGCGAAGCTCCGCCTCGGTGTCGAGCTCCGAGATGAGCTTGGGTGTCTTTTTAGAAGTGGCTCTTTTGGCAGTCCCTTTGCTTTTCGCATCGAGTTTCACCTCGACCAAGCTGTCCCACGCGCCGCAGGCGGTGCATCTTCCACTCCATTTAACTGTCTCGTTGCCGCATTCCGAGCAGCAGAAAACTGTCTTTTGTCTCATATCTTCTCCTAGGCCGAAGCCGCGTTATTTAAATACTGTATATATGAACCGGCCAAAATAGCCGCAATTTTAAGCTGATACTCATTTGATGCAAGCTTTTGCGCCTCTTGGGGATTGGACATAAAGCCGCATTCCACAAGGATCGTCGGACAGTTGGCCGACGAGGTCAGCAGCAGCTCCTTGGGCGCAGGCCGAGCAACACGACGGTTTGAGATATCCAGCAGCGCAACAAGATTCCCCTGTGTGAGCAGGCCAAGCGTTTTGCTGTCGTCATTATCCGAATACATCACTTCTGCGCCGCTGACAACAGCGCTTGGGAACTTATTTTGATGAATGCTTATCAAAACGGCATTTTCAGTCGAATTTGCAAGCTTTGCCCGTTCGACGAGGTTATCATGCTCACTGTAAGCTTTGTTTTCCGAATTATCCGTGTCCGTTTCACGGGTCATAACGGTATCTACGCCTAAAAAGTGCGCCAGAGCCTCGGTTTTTAAAGCTATAGCGAGGTTTATATCGCTCTCTTTGAGCCCCGAATCCGAGATAGCGCCGCCGTCAATGCCGCCATGGCCTGCGTCGAGAACGAGCGTCGACCGGCTGTCCTGACTGATAACGGATTTAAGCCCGCCGTTTGATATAAACAGCTTTACAAAAACGACTGCGGCTATCAGGAGCACAACAACTATGACAATTTTGATAAGCCTTTTAAAATCAATGGTCACAAACACAAAATCACCCCATTAACAAGCTATGTTGATGGGGTGATTATTATATCATTCGCAGATGAATTTTTCAAGGCGGTCGAGGCCTTTTTCGATATTCTCCATGGATGCGGCATACGACCAGCGGACAAAGTTCTTAGCCCCGAAGCCCGAGCACGGGACAACAGCGACCAGCGCCTTCTCAAGCAGCGCTACGGCAAAATCATCGTCGTTTTCAATGAGCTTGCCGCCGAGGGTGCGCCCGATGAGCTTTTCAATGTTCATCATGACGTAAAACGCACCTTCGGGCTTAACGCAGCTCACGCCGGGGATGGAGTTGATGCGATCAACGATATAATCCCTGCGCTTTAAAAACTCAAGCCGCATGGTCTCTACCGTGTCCTGCGGGCCGCTGACAGCCTCAACTGCCGCCCACTGGCTGATAGTCGAGGGTGCGCCGGTGGAATGACTGAGGTAATTGGACATTATCTTTGCAAGCTGCTTATTTGATGCGCAGTAGCCGACACGCCAACCGGTCATTGCGTAGGACTTGGAAACACCGTTTATAAGCAGCGTGCGCTCTTTGACATCATCGCCGAAGCTTGCGATGCTTGTAAACTCAAGTCCGTCATAAACGAGCTTGTAGTATATCTCATCGGCGATTATATAAAGGTCATGCTTTACACAGACATCGACAAGTGCCTTGAGCTCATCACGGCTGTATAGCATGCCGGTGGGGTTTGAGGGATTGTTGAAAATGACACACTTGGTCTTATCGGTGACTGCGGCATCGAGCTGCTGAGCGGTGATCTTAAAATTCTGATCCTCGCCGGCCGAGACAACAACAGGCACACCGCCGGTCATTTTGATCATCTCATAGTAACTGACCCAATACGGTGCGGGCAGGATTATCTCATCACCTGGATCGGCGAGCGCCGACAGAGCAATAAACAGACTGTGCTTGGCGCCGCTTGCGACGACTATCTGCGTGTAATCGTAGTCCAGCCCCTCGCTTTTAAGCTGCTCGGCGATGGCCTTGCGAAGCGGGATTATTCCGGCCGACGGGGTGTATTTTGTCTTACCGGCCCTTATGGCTTCGATAGCGGCGAGATTGATGTTTTCAGGAGTTTGAAAATCAGGCTCACCTGTGCCAAAACCGACAACATCGTATCCGTCGGACTTCATCTGCTTTGCCAGGCTGTCAACGGCCAGGGTCGTTGATGCACGAACTGCTTCCGCAATTTTTGATACCGGTTTCATAAATCTCATCTCCAAAAAATTTTGTCTTAATTATATTATTATCCTTTAACCATTTCAACTATTAAAATAAATAAATCTGCACGCAAAAAACGGGAATTGCTTCCCGTTTTTTATAACAAAATACAAATCAGCGTTCCCCTGCCCTCGTTTACGATGCGCTGCAAGGTCTCCTGAAGCTTTGCCCTTGCGTTAACCGGCAGATTGTTCAGCCTGTCAGCTATCCCCTCTTCGGCAATATCATAAAGCGGTCTGCCGAAAATGTTGGATTCCCAAAGCCTGCTCATGTCACCCTCGTAGCCCTGAAGCAGGAAACTGATTATTTCCTCAGATGCAGTATCGCCGCCTATAGAGGGCGTGACCTCGGTCTCGATGTCGGTTTTCAGCATGTGTATCGCCGGCGCCTTTGCCTTTAGCTTCACGGCGTATTTGCCGCCTTGCTTTACTATCTGCGGCTCATCAAGCTCAAGCTCGTCAGCAGACGGCATGACAACGCCATAGCCCTTTTCCCTGACATCGTCCAACGCTGCTTTAATGTGATCGTAGTCGTGCTTAATTGCGCTCATCTCACGAAGAAGCTTTATAAGCTCGCCGTCGTCGTTTATCTCAAGCCCTGCTTCATCGCTTATAAGGCGATAATACAGCACTCTCGGTATCTCGATGCTGACATTTATAGCGCCGCTGCCCATGTCGGAGTTCTTGACCTCAGCCGCTTCAACTATATCGGACTCGTTTAACTTATTGAGCATGGAATGGATATCATGAACGCAGCTTAGATCCTTAGACGATGCCGAAAGCTGCTGATAAAGCTTTGTTTTGAGCTCAGCCTCGTTGTCGAGCGCTTCGAACCAGGACGGAAGCCAAATAGCGACCTCTGATATCGGGAACTGTCCAAGGACGGTACTTATGATATCGGCAAGATCACGCTCAGAAAGCTGCTGGCAGTTGACACAGACGCAAGGCACACCGTACTTCTCGCTCAGTTCACTTTGAAGCGCGGCAGCCTCATCAGATGCAGGGTATCTGCTGTTTATGAGTACAGCAAATGGCTTTCCGATCTGCTTTAACTCGTTTACGACCCGTTCCTCGGGCTCAATGTAGTCCGCTCTCGGGATATCGCATATGCTGCCGTCGGTGGTTATGACTAAGCCTATCGTTGAGTGCTCGTTTATGACCTTGTAGGTGCCGGATTCTGCGGCCTCGGTCATGCTTATCTCATGGTCAAACCACGGCGTTGTGACCATTCTCTCGCTGCCATCCTCAAACTGACCGGCAGCACCGTTTACCATGTAACCCACGCAGTCTATGAGCCTGACGGAAAAGTGCACATCCTCAGAAAGGCTGATCTCCACGGCCTCCTCGGGAACAAACTTGGGCTCTGAGGTCATAATGGTCTTGCCCGAACCACTTTGCGGCAGTTCATCCTTTGCCCGTTCTCTTGCATAAACGTCCTCAATGTTCGGGATGACGAGCAGCTCCATAAAGCGCTTTATAAAGGTCGACTTTCCCGTGCGCACAGGGCCGACGACCCCAAGCATGATCGAACCGTTTGTCCGTCTGGATATATCCTTATAAATATCAAGATTAGTCATAAAAAAGCCTCCGCAGTTTTTCTCGTTTGTACGAGTCTATGAACTGCGAAGGCGTATTATTCTTTTTTAATAAAACTGCGCCGTTTGGCAATGGACAGAGGATATCGAAAAGTCAACATCATCAAATTCTGCACTGAGCTTTTCGTGCAGCACAGGAATGACGACATTTTCGGTGCAGAAATGGTCGGCATCAATGAGATTTATGCCGAGCTCCTTTGCGTCGAGAAAGCCGTTGTACTTAATGTCGGCCGTGACATATGTATCGCAGCCGAGGCTTTCGGCAAGCGCGATGCAGTCTCCGCCCGAGCCGCCCATGACGGCTAGCTTTTTGACCGGCCTTCCGGCATCGTGGTAACGCAAGCCGTTTACATGAAGCATGTTCTTGCAGACAGTCAAAAAGATTCGCATATCAGTGCTTTCAGGCAGCTCACCTACGCGCCCGCAGCCGAAGGGAGCACCGTCGGCATCCATGCCGCAAGGCTCAAGAAAATCGCTAACGCAGCCGCCCAGGGCGCTCATAAGCGCATCGTTGACACCGCCCTGTGCTATATCAAGATTTGTATGCATGCACACGGCGGAAATATCATTTTTAATAAGATTGATTATCTTTCGGCCGACAAGATCCTCGGCGACAACGCTTTTAAGCTCGTGGAATATGAGCGGGTGGTGCGACACAATGAGGTCAGCGCCCATCGACACTGCTTCGTCAATGACATCATCCGTTATATCAAGTGCGAGCAGGCATTTTTTCACCGGCGCTTTTTCACTGCCTGCAAGGATCCCGACATTGTCAAAGCTCATCTTGAGCCCGACAGGTGCAAGCGTATTTAAATAATCAAATATATCCTTAACGGTTCTCATTTTTCCACTCCCGCATCGTTTTAAGCTCGCATAAGATGTTTTCGACAAGGCCGAGCCAGGGCAGCAGCTCTTCCCTATCGGTAGTTTTTAAGCCCTCGACCGCCGAGTCAAAGCGCTTTATGTGCTTTGAAAGCAGCTTGTCAAAATATGGGCTGTCTTTTATAAGCTCATACCTGCCTATAAAAAGTTCCGCGTCCATATACCGGCAGTCTCTGCCCGGGACGGCGTAGATTATCTGATACACAGTACCGTTTTCCTCGACTTGCGCTTCGTTTTTGATGACAAAGTCGTTATTTACAAGCCAATATCGAAGTATCTCCGGCTTTGTGACAGGCTGGAGGATAAGCTTCATGTCCTCACGGGCGCACCACTCTGCCCTGTCGAGAATGCCGGTTATCGTGTCGCCGCCCATACCGGCAACGATAATGGTGTCGACCGACTCGGACTTGCAGCCGTCCAGCCCGTCGCATAGTATAAGCTCGACGGCATCCTCGCAGTCGGCCTCCCGAAGGCTCTGCTTTGCTTTTTGCAAAGGTCCTTCGTTTATATCGGTCGCAATTATATTGCCCTTGTATCCCCTTTTGACGAGCATCACGGGGATATAGCCGTGGTCTGTACCGACATCGGCAACACCTATCCCGTCCTCGACAAAGGAGGCGATCAATTCAAGTCTGTTACTCATATATCTCCATATAAAGCAAAAAGCCGGTTTATCCGGCTTTTTAGCTTAAATTCGATCAAAGCGCCATGAGGTAGGCCTTGAGCTCGACGACAAACTCGTCGGGGTCAACGCCGTGTGCCGCGCAAGCCTGCTCGAGAGATTCAGCGGTTGCAAGAGCACAGCCGAGGCAGTGCATACCAAGCTCCTGGAACTTAGGCATTGCTTCGGGGAAATCTTCAAGAATGTCGGAGATCATGCTCTCTCTGCTGAGATCCATAATTTTTAACATTTCCATAGTCAAGTCTCCAATCTGTTAGATTAAATAAAGAAGGGGACGCCGCGAAGACGCCCCACTCTATTCCTGTAGGTTAGTTCCTCAGGCCTCTTCCTTCATCTTTGCAAAGCACTCGCTGCAGTAGACGGGACGGTCGGACTTGGGCTCAAAGGGAACCTTTGCCTCGCCGCCGCATGCTGCGCAAACTGCGGTGAAGAACTCACGGGGACCACGAGCGGCGTTCTTGCGAGCGTCGCGGCAAGCCTTGCAGCGCTGGGGCTCGTTCTGGAAGCCGCGCTCTGCATAGAATTCCTGCTCACCTGCGGAGAACACGAACTCCTGACCACATTCTTTGCAAACTAAGGTCTTGTCTTCGTACATTTTAAATCCTCTCTTTTGAAAAACTCGCCTGTCGGCTTTTATATGCGTCAGCTTCTGCTGATATCGCCTGATTTGAAATTCTGCGCCAGTTTGCGCCTTATCCGCTGGATCGCGTTATCAACGGCTTTTTCGTCCTTGCAGCTTATCTGGGCGATCTCCTTATAGCTCAGACCGTTCAGATAATTGCGAAGCACACACTTTTCAAATTTCGATAACTTTTCCAGGATGGATAAGAAAAACTCTTCTTTATTTCTTTTGTTCTCTCTGGCCAGAACCTGCTCTTCAGGTGATGTCTGAAACATTTCGGCATATGCCAATGGTGGGGTCTGGGATTCATCCGAGAGTAAAGTGTCGAGCGAGACGCCTGCGTTCAAGGGTATATGCTTGGTGCTCGACGCCGATTTAACTGCTGTCAAAAGTCTGTTTTTTATGCAGTGCTCTGCAAAGGTCTTGAAGCTTGTCTTCTGATCGGGATCATACTGCCTTACAGCAGAGATCAGCCCGAACATGCCTTCCTGTATAAGATCTTCGCTGTCGCCTCCTGCGAGAAACAGCGGTCTTGCGCACTTGCGCACAAGCCTCATATATCTCTCGACAAGAGCTTCCTCAGCCAGGACATCGCCTTTCAAAGCAAGCTTCTGTAAGTCATTATCATCAATTTTGGAGTAATTAAACATAAAAAACAGCTATTTTCTAATTTATCTATTATATTATATTACAAAGTTATTAATTGTCAATAGAAAATTAACTGTAAATGCGCAAAAAATTCAGTGTTTTCAACAATTCACAGTCCGAGCTCCTGCTGCCCAAGATATTCTATGCCAAGGTGGTCATATGCCTTTTTGGTCACGCAGCGGCCGCGGGGCGTTCTTGTGAGGAATCCCTGCTGCAAAAGGTACGGTTCGTAGACATCGATAAGCGTCACGGCTTCCTCGTTTATGGTCGCTGCCAAAGTGTCGAGCCCAACAGGGCCACCGCCGTAAAATTCGATTATGCTGCGCAGCATCCTGCGGTCGAGCGAGTCTAGGCCAAGCTTATCGACCTCCAACCGCGACAGCGCCATATCGGCAACATCTTTGGTTATAACTCCGTCCGCTCTGACCTGCGCAAAGTCGCGAACTCGGCGCAGCATGCGGTTTGCAATTCTCGGCGTTCCTCTTGAGCGCGAGGCGATCTCATACGCCCCTTCCCTGTCTATCTCGATGCCGAGGATGTCGGCCGAGCGCTCAACTATCCTGCGAAGCTCGTCAGGTGTGTAAAGCTCCAGTCTCAGTGTAACACCAAAACGGTCTCTCAAGGGTGCGGTGAGCTGGCCTGAGCGGGTCGTGGCGCCGATAAGCGTAAACTTCGGCAGCTCAAGGTGCAGCGAATTTGCCGAGGGACCTTTGCCGAGGATGATGTCTATCGCATAGTCCTCCATCGCAGGGTAAAGTATCTCCTCATATGCCCTGTTGAGCCTGTGTATCTCGTCAACGAACAGGATATCGCCCTCGTTTAGGTTCGTGAGCATAGCTACAAGGTCGCCGGGCTTTTCAATCGCAGGACCCGAGGTGATACGCATATTGACACCCATCTCGTTTGCGATAACGGCAGCAAGCGTCGTTTTGCCGAGTCCCGGGGGGCCGTGCAGCAGAACATGGTCAAGCGGCTCATTACGCATTCTGGCAGCATCAATGAACACGCTCAGGTTGTCCTTTGCCTTTTCCTGACCGATATATTCACTTATGGTTTTGGGGCGAAGACTGCCCTCGCCGGCGTCCTCGGGTAAGACCGAAGAGCTTGTGACCATGGCCTGATCTTCAAGACCATCGGAGAAATTGATGCTCATATGACGCCTCCTTACATAAGATTTTTAAGCGCTATCTTCACTATCTGCTCTGTCGTCATTCCGCTTACATCCATGCGGCGCAGCACACCGTTTATCTCGGGCGCGGAGTAGCCGAGCACCATCAATGCCGCGACAGCATCGCTTCTTGAGTCGCCGTCTGCCGGTGTCAAAACCGCGGGCATCTCGGACGCAACGACATTGGCCTCCTTACTGACTTTGTCCTTGAGTTCGAGAATGACCCTCTGCGCTATCTTTTTGCCGACACCCTGTGCGACGGTTATCGCCTTCTCGTCGCCGTTCATTATTGCCATGGCAAGTGCTTCCGGCGTGCTGGTCGACAATATCGCCTGAGCAGCCTTCGGGCCTATGCCGGACACAGTCAGCAGCATTTCAAAGCAGCGCTTTTCACTGAGCGTTGCAAAGCCGTAAAGGTCAAAGCAATCCTCTTTGATATACTCGGATATATAAAGCTTAGCTTTTTCCTTGACCTTGAGCCTTGACAGCGTATTTGCGGTCGTGTTAACTGCATAGCCTACGCCGCCGCAGTCGATGACTGCAAGGTTTATATCTATATCGGAAACTATACCTTCTAAATGGTAGAACATATATCGTTTACTCCTTTGCTCAAAAGTGATGTGGAGCTTCTTGCATGACAAATGGCAAGCGCCACGGCGTCGGCCGCGTCGTCGGGCTTCGGTGCTGCGGGAAGCGCAAGTATTCTGCGCACCATGTCTATGACCTGTTTTTTCTCAGCTCTGCCATAGCCGACAACGGCCTGCTTTACCTGAAGCGGGGTATATTCAAACACCTGCACGCCCGCCCTGTACGCAGAAAGGAGTATCACTCCTCTTGCGTGGGCGACCGCTATGCCGGTCGTGATATTTGTGTTGAAAAAAAGTTCCTCGATCGACATGACGTCTGGGTCAAACGACGATATAAGCTCGTTCATATCCTCAAATATCCTGTCAAGCCTGCTGGAGAGCGAGGTGTGCGCCGGTGTGCTTATCACTCCGCAGGTCACGAGTTTCATTTTGCTTTTTTCAACATCAACTATGCTGAAGCCGACAGTCGCAAGCCCGGGGTCTATGCCTAATATCCGCAAATTCATCACTTCCTGTCAGTAAATTTTAACACACTTGACCACTATTCGCAACAATAAAAACTCCCCACATCTGGTGGGGAGTTTAGTGCTTATTTCGCTCTTGGATGCGCTTTGTTATAAACATCTTTCAGCTGCTTATTCACAAGCTGAGAGTATATCTGAGTCGAGGATATATCGGCATGTCCGAGCATTTCCTGTATCGAATGCAGGTCGGCGCCGTTTTCAAGCAGATGCGCTGCAAAGGAATGGCGCAGCGTATGCGGAGTGATCGTCTTTTCTATGTGAGCCTTTTGCTGATATGACTTGATTATCTTCCAAAAGCCCTGCCTTGACATTCGCTCGCCGCTTACATTGACAAACAGAGCCTGCTCGTTGGGCATAGCTATCATCTGCGGGCGGATAAACTCAATATATTCCGAAAGAGCCTTTATAGCGGTCGAATAAAGCGGGATAAAGCGCTCCTTGTCCTTGCTGACGCAGCGCACAACACCGGCGGAGGTGTTGACGTCATTTATGTTCAGCGCAATAAGCTCGCTGACTCTTATGCCCGTTGCATAAAGAAGCTCAAGCATCGCCCTGTCGCGGTAACCCTTTGCATCGGTGCACGAGGGCTGCTCAAGCAAAAGCTCAACTTCCTTACTGGTAAGTATCTGCGGAAGCTTTTGTGTCGCCTTATCAGGAACAAGCTTTGCGGCCGGACTTTCTTCAACATAGCCATCTGTAACGAGCACACTGTAAAAGCTCTTGATGGAGGCGATAGCGCGGCTGACTGTCGCGACGGATTTTCCGTTGCCCTTGAGCCAGTTAATATAATCGGACAGCTCATCCTCTGTAATCCTGTCTAGGCTGTCGTCCACATGGGTCTCCATGTACTCGCTCAACTGCCGTATATCTCGCAGATATGAACTGAGGGTATTCTGTGAACACTTTTTAACTTCAGTAAGGTACTTGTTGAAAATTTCAAGGCACTCTGAATTAAGCATTCAACCGACCCCCTTTCTAAAAAATCATATTTATATCGGAAACACCGATCACTGACAAGATAACAAACGCAGCTACAAGTACAAGCGTTTTGATAAGCTCGGTCTTAAATCTTCTGTCGCTGCGAATTTTGCCGTATAGCCTCTTTGCCGAGGCGCATGAACTGCACGACAGAGCCAAAACAGAAAAAATGAGTACCAAAACGGTGGAAAAAGCTTTTGCGATAAATAAAATGTCCAGCTTATCGGCCGGCATTATGGTAGCCAGAGACATCGACAGCACAAGCCCAAAGGCAAAGTTGAGCACCGGAAGTATGACAGTTCCGATGACCGAAAAAGCCGTCAGCTGCACAAGCAGTAAAAACAAAATGCAACCAAAGACGCGGCAGTCCAGATTGACTATCGAATATGCCGCGTTTCCCGTCTCCGGAAACGAAGGTTTAATAAGCACATAAGAGCCGACACCGAGCAAAAAAGCAAGGCACATCAACAATAAACCGGAACTGTCAAAGCGAAGGTGACGAGCCGGTTTATTAAGTAGTTCAGTTTTCATACCGTTACCTCAAGTGAAGCGACTTGATCACAGAGAATAACGGATAAATTTACATAATAACTTAGGTAAACTAAATATAATACAAATTCTCGTTGTAATCAAGGCTTTTTAAGAAAAATGATGATTTTTGTTAATTATGACCGTATATTATGTTAACTATATTATGTTAACCGCGATACCGCTCGTTTACGCAAGCTTGAACTCGCAGTAATTTTTCACTAGATTTCGTAATCACGCACTTATTGCGGCACAACATGTAGGTAATCGCTTAAAATTATGTAAACCGCACCAGGGCTTTACAAATAGTTATTGAAAATTCACGATTTGCGCTTTTTGCGTAATTTTTTGTTACTTTTAGCTAAATTGAGCTTGCTCCCTATAAAGCTGCTGACCAGCGATATGGCTATTATTTTGCCCATTGCGGCAGCTTGCGGTGCCTGCATATCCAGCAAAAACGCAACCAAAATTATGAGTCCGGCATATGCTAAACCTGCAAGCAGGCCATTTAGGCTCCCCCCTTCCCTGCCGGATGAGCGAGCTGTTATACCGCATGCGAAACCTGCAATTATGTTAATTGCGACAAGCGCGGCGCCTATGCTGCCCTCATTGAGCTTGCCGCTTTGCATCATTGCCGATGCCACCAATAGAAAAACTATCGTCACCGCCAGGCCGACTATTACAGACAGCACTATCGCGCCGCCGTTAATTTTTACTGTTTTCGATGACTGCAAAAAAATTCCCCCGAACTAAAGATGTTTGTACATCTTATTAGCTCAGGGGGATTTTGATGCCAAGTTTTACTTCTTTGCGTTAGCTTTTGCTTCGGCTGCTTCAGCTCTGACATTGCTGCTGACTGCCCACTTCTTGAACTTGACGCGGACCTTGTCTTCTCCGGTCTCGATGGTGATGTTGTCTTCGGTAACATTCACAACAACGCCCATTATGCCGCCGATAGTAACGATCTCGTCACCAACGGTGAGTGCGTTGCGCATAGCCTCGATCTTCTTCTGCTTCTTCTTCTCGGGTCTGATCATGATAAAGTACATGATGAGGAAGAAAACAACAAGAATGAGGATCATCTGAAGATTGCCGCCGCCTGATGTAGAGGTTAACATTAGTATACTCCTTAAATAAAATTAGTTTGTTACTATACGAGGGATATTATACATATTAAACACACTCTTTTCAAGTTTTTTATATCCTCGTATCCAATAATTTTGAATATTTGCCCCTAAACTCGCCGAAGCTGCCCTCGTCGAGTGAGTCACGGATGTTTTCCATAAGCTTGTTATAAAAATATAGATTATGCATAACGGCAAAGCGCATTGCCAGCATTTCGTTGGCCTTGAACAAATGCCGAATGTATGCTCTGTTGTATCTTTTGCACACCGGACAGTCGCACTCGGGGTCAATGGGCTTGTCATCGGTCTGGTACTTTTCGTTTTTGATGTTGATAATTCCGCCCCATGTGAAAAGATGGCCGTGCCTGCCGTTTCGCGCGGGCATAACGCAGTCGAAAAAGTCAACGCCGCGGTAAACGCTCTCGATAATATTCCCGGGAGTACCAACGCCCATAAGGTAACGGGGCTTGTCCTTGGGCATGTATTCCTCGACAGCCTCAATGGTGTCGTACATTTCCTGGTGGGTCTCCCCTACCGCAAGGCCGCCGATAGCGTAGCCTGGGAGGTCGAGCTCGGCTATCTTCTTCATATGCTCGATTCTGATATCAGCAAAGGTCGCACCCTGGTTTATGCCAAACAGCATTTGCCCGGGGTTGACCGCGTCGTCCATGCTGTTGTACTCACTGAGTGCCGCCTTACATCTTGCAAGCCATCTGTATGTGCGGTCACAGGATTTTTGAACATAGTCGCGCGGCGACGGTATCTTGATGCACTCGTCGAAGGCCATGGCGATATCCGAGCCGAGGTTGGACTGTATCCTCATGCTCTCCTCCGGCCCCATGAAGATATGTCTGCCGTCGATGTGAGAGTTAAATTTAACGCCCTCCTCGCTTATCTTGCGCAGACTTGCAAGCGAAAAAATCTGAAAGCCGCCGCTGTCGGTGAGTATAGGTCTGTCCCATGTCATAAATTTATGAAGGCCGCCCATGGTCTTGACTATCTCGTCACCGGGTCTTAGATGAAGATGATAAGTGTTTGAAAGCTCGATCTGACAGCCGATAGTTTGAAGATCTGCTGCCGAAAGCGCGCCCTTTATCGCGGCTGCCGTGCCGACATTCATAAAAACCGGCGTCTGTACAGTTCCGTGCGGGGTCTCAAACTCGCCTCGTCTGGCGTGGCATTCCTGCTTTTTTAATGTGTACATAGGTTTCCTGCCTTACTGATTATTCGATGAACATGGCATCGCCGAACGAGAAGAAGCGATACCGCTGCTCAACTGCCGTGTTGTATGCGTTTAAAATATGTTCCCTGCCTGCCAGAGCTGACACGAGCATTATAAGAGTGCTTTCCGGCAGGTGGAAGTTTGTTATAAGTGCATCGATGCACTTGAACTTATATCCCGGGTAAATGAATATACTTGTCCAGCCGGAGGTTGCCTGAAGCACACCGTCTTCTGTCGTAAAGCTTTCGAGCGTGCGGCATGAGGTCGTGCCGACAGCAATGACCCTGCCCCCTGCCCTTTTGACGGCGTTTACGGTCTCAGCCGTCTCATCTGGGACGATGCAAAACTCTGAATGCATCTCATGATCTTCAATTTTATCGGCCTTCACGGGCCTGAATGTTCCAAGTCCGACATGCAGCGTCACATAGCATATCCTAACGCCCATGTCTTCTATCTCCGCTAAGAGCTCCTTTGTAAAATGCAGACCAGCTGTCGGTGCAGCGGCGCTGCCGAGTTCCTTGGAGTAAACAGTCTGGTAGCGCTCGGAGTCCTGCAGCTCTTCCTTTATATACGGTGGAAGCGGCATTTTGCCCAAACGCTCGAGAATTTCAAGGAATATGCCATCATATTTGAACTTAATGATCCTATTGCCGCCAAGCGTCACTTCCTGCACGACTGCGGTCAGCTCGCTGTTTCCGAAGATGAGTTCCTGACCGGGCTTGGTCTTTCTGCCCGGGCGGCTCAGGCACTCCCAGCGGTTATTGCCGAGATCCTTGAGCAAAACAAGCTCGACCGCGCCGCCTGTCGGCCTTGAGCCGATGAGTCTTGCAGGCAGCACTCTTGAATCGTTCAGCACAAGGCAATCGCCCTCGTGGAGATACTGCTTGATATCGTAAAAATGCTTGTGCTCGATCTCGCCCGTCCGCTTATCCAAATGCAAAAGGCGCGATGTATCTCTTTTTTCAAGCGGAGTTTGCGCAATTAGCTCCTCCGGCAGGTAAAAGTCAAAATCTGATTTATTCATCCCAAATATGCTCCGCTAAAATAAAAATCAATAATTTCTTCGCTGCTTGCGCCCTTATTAAGCGCCATAGCGTATGCGCCCCACTGGCTCATGCCGCAATTATGCCCCCAACCGCTGCCTTCGAACGCCCAAATACGTTCATTTTGTTCGTTTTCATAGCTTGAGACATCATATCTAAGGCTGTTAAAGCCCATAATTCTGAAGCAGTCCTCGCCCAAAAGCGTGACAGTTTTGCCATTCGTATCGCTGAAAACAAGCTTTATTACATTGCCCATATCTGATTTCGTAGCTTTGATATCGGCTATATCGTCAAGCTCATAGTCGCTCAGAGCAAGCCTGTACAGTACATTAGCATCGTACAGCTCGGTCTTCCACGACTTGTTATAGTATTCGATATTCTTTTCGTTATCGTCTTTAACACCGCTCAGGTATGCGCGCTTTTGCGAGAAAACATTTGCGCTACTGTCTGTAGCACCGCCGTCAGACGACATGTAATAAACCTTGCACACTGAGCCCCTGTACCGAACATACTCACCCGAGGTCGCGGCAGCTGCTTTGTTTGTACTCTCGGTGGTTCCCGTTACGCCGCGGTAGACCTGACTGTATGTATCGTTTCTGACATCAAAGCCGCGGTCAATGTAGGCGTTTATGTTGTTCATTGCATAGGTTCGGGCGCATGTGCCCTGAGCTTTCAACGCCTCCTGCGGCCAGTCGCCGTGCATTTCATACGGCAGAACGCCCATGACGTAGTCCTCGAGGCCAACATAGTTTATAACCGTGAGAGCGCCGCCAGTGCGGATATACTGAAAGTCACCGTGATATGCGTTTCCGGCAAACCACGTTTCGGCTTTTTCTGAGCTTGAGACGGGTCTGACCGCCAGATTTGTGTCCTCGCCGACATCCAACAGAAATTGCAGCTCTGAGGTATCGGTCTCAGCAGCCAGTATGGAATATTTGCTGCCGGTAAAGGGCTTTGCGTCCAAGCTTCGGCTTTTAATAGCCGTCAATGTTTTTGCCTCATTGGCATACGCGCCGACGAGCACCTTGTACTCCCCTTCTATATACCCCGGGAAGCCGCCCCAAAGCGTAGAGGCAAACTTCTTGGCTGAGTCAAAGTCCTTAAACTGCTTATTAAGCACCATGTGCCAAGGCCCAACGACCATGCCGTCAGGCAGCGTAAAGCCGTTGTCTCCTCGCATTGAAAGCGCCGTGACCTCGGTCTTGCCGAGCTCATGAAACTGCCGAGAATAGCCAAAATAGCCGAAGAGATATCCACTGCCGACACTATTGAGAAGCTTTGCTTCATATAAGGCAGAGCTGCCAAAGCGCAGGCCGACCCTTATCGTGTCAACAGTCACGGGCAGGTCAAAATACGTGGGTGCAGGTGCCTCCGCTTCCGCTGCATTTGCAGTCGGTGCAGCCGCCAAAGTTAAGCAGGCCGTTAACGCAAACGCTATTAGTTTTTTGACCGTATTTGACATATTGCCTGTTCCTTATCTATATTTTGCAGAACTTTATTATAATACGGAAACGCAGCAATTTCAACGATTATATATCATACGCCGACATGTAAATGAATATATTATTGGCAGTTATCAATGATCGGAGGCTTACTATGGTCAAAACACCAATATTTAAAGGCTCGTGTACCGCAATAGTCACGCCGTTTGACGAGCACGGTATAAACTTCGAGAAAATGAAGGAGCTTATTGATTTTCAATATGATAACGGTACTGCGGCGATCGTTGTCTGCGGTACTACGGGTGAAAACGCTACCATGACCCGATATGAGCACGAGGCTCTGATAGAATTTGTGTGCCGCTACAACGATGGGCGAATGAAGATAATCGCCGGTGTCGGCAGCAATGATACCAAAAAGGCGCTTAACTTTGCACAATGCGCAATGAGATGCGATGCCGACGGTATTCTGATGGTCACGCCCTACTACAATAAAACTACGCAAAAGGGTCTGGTCGAGCACTTTACATATGTTGCTGACAGGATCGATATCCCGATGATCATGTATAATGTGCCCAGCAGAACAAGTATCGGCATCAAGGCCGACACA
>CAVGBM010000069.1:0-8366 GCA_963627445.1 Oscillospiraceae bacterium
GTGGCGACCGAGAAGGGACTTGAACCCTCGACCTCCGGCGTGACAGGCCGGCGTTCTAACCGACTGAACCACTCGGCCACGGCTCAGTTAATATAACAGATTTTTTTCTGCTTGTCAATAACTTTCTCGAAAAATTATCTTCTCTTTTTATTTTTTCTCGGACTTTTCTTCTTGTTCTGCTTTCTTTTTGCGGCGGCAGCGGCTTCCTTCTTTTCCTTTATGCCGCGCTTTGTCCTCACATCGATGACGACCATGATGCAGATGGCCACCACAACACCGACGACTACCCACCAGTACCATTCAAGACCCATGACGTATCCTCCAGCGAATATTTTATATCTTTATACCAATATACCGTATGTGAATACCCCTGTCAAATAAAAATATATGGACAATCCGCACCTGAAAGGGATATAATAACCACTACTACTTCTAACAGAGGCTTGATATGAAAAAGAACTCCAGATTTTATATAGCGCTATGGATAAGCAAGGCGGCGATGCTGCTGCAAAGGCTCCTCGGCATGAATGCAAGCTATTTTCCCGGCAAGCTTGCGATAAAGCTGTGTCCGGACTTTCTCGGCCGCATCGATAAGCCAAAGACCATCATCACCGTCACAGGCACGAACGGCAAGACCACCTGCTGCAATATGATCCTCGATGTGCTGACGGAAAACGGCTACGATGTTTTAAACAACAAGGCCGGCTCGAATATCGATGCCGGCATCGCGAGCTCGCTGCTGGGCGATGCTGACCTCCTGGGTCATGTCAAAAAGCAGCTTGCCGTGTTCGAGGTCGATGAGCGCAGCTCGCTTAAGATATACGCCTATGTCCACCCCGACTACGCCGTGTGCACGAACCTGTTCCGTGACTCTATCGGCCGCAACGCCCACGCTGAGTTTATAAGCTCCATCATCGAGCGCGCGCTGCCGGACGATACGCACATGATATTAAATGCCGATGACCCGATAAGCAGCCGGCTGAAAATCAACAATAAGCGCACCTATTTCTCCATCGCCCGCCTTGATACCGACAGAGCCGAGTGCGTCAACATCATAAACGACATGCGCTCGTGCCCCAAGTGCGGCGGCAGGGTCGAGTACGAGTATGTGCGCTACCACCACATCGGTAAGTTCAGGTGTCCCAGCTGCGGCTTTGCCTCGCCCGAGGCCGATTACACCGCAAGCCCCGATTTCCCGGCGGGCACATTCACCGTTGCAGCCCCCGACGGGGAGGAGACCTATCCTCTCATGAGCGACAGCGTTTTCAACACCTATAACCAGGTGACGGTCGTTGCGCTTTTACGCACCTTCGGCCTTTCCGCCGAGGCGATCGCAGCAAGCTTCAAGCACATGAGCATAGTGAAAAGCCGCTACACCAAGCGCGAGAAAAACGGCGTTGAGGTCGTGACGAACATGACCAAGGGTCAAAACCCTGTGGCCTGCTCGATAGTTTTTGACTACATCCGCTCGGAGCCCGGCCAAAAGGAGGTCATCGTCATGCTCGACGATAAGACCTACAAAAAGACCACCGAGATAGTCACATGGGTGTACGATGCCGACTTTGAATTTTTAAACGATGCGAGCATCAGCCGCGTCATCGCCTGCGGCGTGAGGGTGCATGATTACCACCTGCGCCTGCTTCTGGCGGGCATACCCGAGGAGAAGATACGCTGCGTTGAAAATGAGCTTGACGCACCGTCGCAGCTGCTGCTCGACGGGACCGACAAGGTGTTTATCCTGCACGACCTGACCACGCCCGAGACGACAAGGCTCGTGTGTGACGGCGTTCTGGCCGAGATCGAAAAGAGGGAGGCGGCAAAATGAAGATAGAAGTGTTGTATCCCGAGGCGGCAAATCTTTTCGGCGACTGCTGGAATCACCGCTATCTCAAGGAGTGCCTGCCGGAGGCGGAGTTTGTGTACACGTCGCTCGGCGACACACCGGCATTTGCAGACGGCGATGTGCAGCTTATATACATGGGCGCGATGACCGAAAGTGCGCAGGAGCGCGCGATAGCATGGCTCATGCCGTACCGTGAGCGCATCATGCAGCTTGTTTCCGGCGGCACGGTGTTTCTTATGACCGCCAACGCCGGTGAGGTGTTCTGCGACCATATCGAAAATGAGGACGGCAGCCGTGTTGAGGGACTTAAAATTTTTGACCTGTACGCCAAGCGCGACATGATGCACCGCCACAACTCCACCGTGCTGTGCGAGTTTGAGGGTATGAAGCTCGTGGGCTTCAAGGCCGAGTTTTCGCAGCTTTACGGCGATAATTCCGCAAACAAATTTGCCGCAGTCAGCTACGGCACGGGCCTTAATTCAAAAAGCAGGCTTGAGGGCGTGCGGATAAATAATTTCTTCTCCACGGCGATAGTCGGCCCGTTCCTGCTCATGAACCCCAATTTCGTAAAATACCTCATGACGCTCCTCGGCATCGAAAACCCCGAACTCAAATACGAGCCCGTCATCATGGATGCTTACGCAAAACGCCTGGCCGATATTGAGCGAATGGCTAACAAATAACAAAAAACGGAGTGCATCGCACTCCGTTTTTTAATTTGATCAGCCGAGCTCAAACACAGTCACGGACTTGGCAAGCGGCTGCTGCACTGTCAGGGTGTTTGAGGGCAGGCGGGTTATCATGCTTTCGTCGAAGAGCTTTAAGAACTCGTCGACGGGGGCAATGTTTTGAAGGCCGACGCAGCCGCAGCGGTAATGCATGGGGATGATGACTGTGGGTTCTATCTGCTCGCAGACATGCTTTGCGGCCTTGGCATCGAGCGTGTACACGCCGCCGACGGGGATCAGGAGGATGTCAATTTTGCCGAGACTGCGCAGCGCCTCATCGCTCAGCTCATGGCCGAGGTCGCCGCAGTGGGCGACGGTGAGCTCTTCGGCAGCTACGACGGTGATGAGATTATCCCCGCGCTTTGCGCCCCTGCACTCGTCGTGGAAGGTGGGTATGCTGCGCATCGCAAAGCTCGGCTCGCTGCCCGTGAGCGTGACCGCCTCGGGGCAGTAGTGGTCAGAATGCCTGTGACTGCAAACGACTGCATCCGCCGCGAGCTCGGGAAGCTTCAGCCCCTTTACAGAGCCCGGGGCATAGGGGTCAAACACCACGCTGCCGGAGTTGGTCTCGATCTTGAAGCAGGCGTGACCGTACCATGTAAGTTTCATTTCAGATACTCCTTTATAAACCTGTCGAGCTTTTGGGCGTACGCCTCGGGGGCGATGTGCATCGTCTCGATATGCTTTGCACCCTCGGTGAAAAGGCAGTCCTTGTCGTTCGGGCAAAGCTCGAATATCCTCGGTGCCATGGAAAACGGCACCGTTTTGTCGTCCCTGCCGTGCACGATGAGAAACGGCAGAGGCGAATTTTTAATGTTTTTGCGCACATCCGTCTCGGCAAGATCGTAGCCCGCGATGATGCGGTTGAGCCCCGCCATGAGCCCGTAGAGCGGGCCGAGCTGCGAGCGCAGTATCTCGCGCGCGTCTATAAATCCGCTGTCGGCAACGATAAACTTCACGCAGTCCGGGCAGCGGTCGCTCATCTTGAGCACCGTTGCGCCGCCGAGCGAAAAGCCGTGCAGCACGACCTTTATATCCTCGCCAAACTGAGCGCGCAGAAAGTCGAGCCACTTAAGGCAGTCGGCGCTTTCAAACACGTCGTAGCCGAAGAGGTTCCCGCCGCTTTCGCCGGAGGCGGTGTTATCGCAGGTGAAGATATCAAAGCCGCGGCTGTGGTACAGGTCATAGAACATGCCTGCGGTCTCGGCGTGCTCGGAGTGGTAGCCGTGCACGATGAATACGATCTTTTTCCCCGGTTTTTTGTCCGCGGGGTAATAAAAGCCCTGGAGCGCTTCGCCGCGGTCGGAGTTTATGGTGTAGCGGATGTGCATTTTCTCCCGAAGCCTGTCGGCAGCGCTGTCACGCCGCACATAGTAGTCCTCGGCGTGACCCTTTTTGTCCAAAAGCAGGGTGCTGAGCCTTGAGCGGCTGCGCCAGAACACGAAGCGGTAGATATCCAAAACGGCGTAGACCGGCACGGCGGCCGCCGCAATGATGAGTGCTCTGTCCATATCAGGTCACCGGCAGAAGCGCACCCACGCTGGATAAAAGCGTGAACACGACGATGAATATCTGGAACGGCAAGGATCCAAACTTGCCGCATATCGGCGATGCGCCCGTGCGGTGGCGCGAGCGGTTGTATGCAACGATGATGCCGATGCCCGTGACGACCTGAATGATGCTTGCAAAGCGGGTGAAGCCGACAAAGCTCGAAAGCCCGAACAGCGCAAGGATAAGGCAGGGGGCGGAGGCGACGAGCCAGCTTATGTTTTTGCTCCAGCCGGTCTGCTCGCCGACGATATCGCGCAGGTTGAGCGTGTTCGCCCAAAAGCTCGTGGCGAGTGCCAGCAGCGTGAAGATATAGCCGATGATGCTGACCCAGCCGCCGAGGTGGCGGGAAAGGTCGACAAGTGCGCCGTCCTCGGTGATGTCCTTGCCGGCGCCGAGCAGAGTCATGGTGGTTATAAGCAGGATGAGGCAGGCGTTTATGCCAAGGCCGGTCGCTATCGCACCGCGGATGCGCTTTACATCGCCGTTGAGGCCCTTTACCACCTGCGGCGTGCTCATGACCGCCGACAGCGAGAAGCTTATCATGCCAAACAGCGCCAGTGCGTTATTAAGACCGTGCCAGCCGGTGGGGAAGGTGCTGGTCTTGTTAAGCAGCGTTGCAACAAACAGTATGCCCACAACGCCGACCATTGAGCCGACGGCGATCTTCTCGCAGATGCCGACAAGCTTCATGCCGACGAACACAACGCCCGCGCCGATGACGTAGAAAATGAGCATGCCGACGATATCGGGAAGCCCGAACCACGAGCGGAACACCGCAGCGGCGCCGGTCAGAAATGCGCTGACATTCACGATGACCGATAGGCCGAGCAGCAAAAATGCCGCCCAGGTGAAAATTTTCTTGATGATGCCCGAGAACAGCTCGGCATCAAAGCAGGATATAAACTGCGCACCGTTATTGTTGTACGAAAGCTCGGCGATGACGAAGTGGAGGACAAGTGCGACTATGTAGCCGAACAGCAGTATCCATATCATCTCACGGAAGCTGTTGTGCGCCGCAAGATACGGCACGGACAGTATGCCCGCGCCGACGCCGTGACCGACGATGATGCTTGCCGCCTCAAAAAATGTAAGTTCGGACTCTCCCTTTATGTTTGGCATGATGTTATCCTTTCTGCTTTTTGAGCCATTTTATCACGCTGTGACAAATTTATCAATAATAGAACCAAAAAGAGCAGAAAATGTCATTTACATGACAGAAATATTGTATTATAATGTCATAAGGTAATGTTTTATAGACAAAATGTTAGGGGAATAAGGAAAACAGGGAAAATGGAGAAAAGGCTTGAGCAATTTAACAGACAGAAGCTCCTGAGAGTGATCTGCCTGATAATAGCGGATGCTGTGCTCATAAATGCGGCGGCGTTTTTTGCGCTGTTTGTGCGCTTTGAGTTCAGCTTCGAGCTGCTGAGTCAGACGGATTATCTTGACGGGCTCATAACCTATTCGTGGCTTAACACGATCGGCGCGCTGCTCATATTCTATCTTATGAAGCTGTATAACAGCTTATGGGAGTTTGCGAGCACCGCCGAGCTTATCCGCGTGTTCGTCGCATCGGTGCTTTCGGCAGGCGCGTGCGTGATCGGTATGTCGATGCTGAAGATCGACATGCCCCGCAGCTTCGTGCTCTTGTACGCTGGCGCTCTGACGGCGCTTTGCTCTGCGCTCAGATTCGTGTACAGGGAGATACGGCGCAAGAGGATGCGCTCCGGCGCGCACGAGCGCAAGCGCACCATGCTCGTCGGCGGCGGACAAGCAGGCTCGATGGTGCTGCGCGAGTTCCAGTTCAGCGCGCATTCCGAGAACAACGTCGTGTGCATCATCGACGATGATCGCGCCAAGCACGGCAGCTACATGCGCGGCGTGAAGATAGTCGGCGGGCGCGACGATATCGTGTCCATGGCCGAAAAATACGGCGTTGAGGAGATCGTGCTTGCCATACCCTCGGCAAGCCGGCGCGAAAGGCTCGATATCCTCGATATCTGCCACCTTACGGGATGCAGCCTGCGCATGCTGCCCGGACTTTACCAGCTTGCAAACGGCGAGGTCAGTATCCAGAGCATAAAGCACGTCGATATCGAAGACCTCCTCGGCCGCGACACGGTCAAGACCGACTTAGGCGAGGTCAAGTCGTATATACAGGGCAAGGTCGTTTTGGTCACCGGCGGCGGCGGAAGCATCGGCAGCGAGCTGTGCCGTCAGGCGGCGGCGATGGAGCCCAGGCAGCTCATCGTTTTCGATATCTATGAAAACAACGCCTATGACCTGCAAATGGAGCTCAAGCGCAATCACCCCGAGCTCGACCTTGTCGTGCTCATAGGCTCGGTGCGCGACGAGACGAGGGTCAACAACATTTTTGACAAGTATCGCCCCGACCTCGTGTGCCATGCTGCGGCACACAAGCACGTCCCGCTCATGGAGGATTCGCCCTTTGAGGCGATAAAGAACAACGTGTTCGGCACCTATAATGTCGCGCGTGCGGCCGATCGCTTTGGGACGCAGCGCTTTGTCCTCATCTCCACCGACAAGGCCGTCAACCCCACCAACGTCATGGGTGCGTCAAAGCGCATCTGCGAGATGGTCGTGCAGATGGTCAACGAGCGCTCGAAGACCGAGTTTGTCGCCGTGCGCTTCGGAAACGTGCTGGGCTCGGCGGGCTCAGTCATCCCGCTTTTCCGCAAGCAGATAAAGGAGGGCGGCCCCGTCACCGTGACGCACAAGGAGGTCATCCGCTATTTCATGACCATCCCCGAGGCCGTGCAGCTCATATTCCAGGCAAACGCTTATGCCAACGGCGGCGAGATCTTCGTGCTGGACATGGGTGAGCCGGTGAAGATCGACGATCTTGCCCGCAACATGATAAGGCTGTCGGGCTTTGAGCCGGACGTGGATATCATGGTCGAGTACACCGGCCTGCGCCCGGGCGAGAAGCTTTATGAGGAGCTGTTGATGTCCGGCGAGGGGCTTAAGAAGACGAAGAACGACCTCATTTACATAGGCAGCGAGGTCGATTTTGACAAGGCCGAGTTCGAGGAAAACCTCATGGAGCTCAAGGCGATAAACGAGACCTCAGAGCGGGAGCTGCGCGATAAGATAGCGCAGATCGTCCCGACCTACCACATCCCCGAGCACCAGAAGCTCACCGTATAATACTATTACATATAATGAATATAGCGAAAAACGCTGATGCAGTACGCATCAGCGCTTTTTCAGCTCTCCATCTGTTTGCCGAGGAAGCTTGCGACGGTCTGCGCGAGCTTGAACTCAATATCCGTGCACGGCGCGGTGCCCTGCTCGGCGACGAACATCACGCAGCCCATCACGTCGCCCTCGGAGATGACCGGCGCTGCGACCGAGATGCGCAGCTTGTCGTCGTTATCCGTAACTGCGATGTAGCTGCCGCCGTCGCGGCGATAGGTGCTGCGCCCCTCCATGATGTGCTCAAGCCCGGCGGAGATGCGCTTATCCATAAGCTCGCGCTTTGCGCCGCCTGCAACGGCGATGACCGCGTCGCGGTCGCAGACTGCGGCGATAGCGTCGGTCGATTTATGCAGGCTGTCGCAGATCTGTGCGGCGAAATCGGACAGCTCGCCGATGGGGGAGTACTTTTTAAAGATGACCTCGCCGTCCTTATCGGTGTAGATCTCCAACGGGTCGCCCTCGCGGATACGCATGGTGCGGCGGATCTCCTTAGGGATGACGACCCTGCCGAGATCGTCGATTCTTCTGACTATTCCGGTAGCTTTCATATATTTCTTTCTCCTTTGCCTGAATGCTTCTTCCATGCTATTGTTTGCAGCTTACGGAAGAATATGCGGCGCGGCAAAAATGACGATTTCTGTTTTAAAAATGCAATCTGACATTGACGGCGGTGCGGATAATCGATAAAATGTGATTGTCAAAATAGGTAAATTGAATTATGATCAAAAATCACGAAGACGGCGGCAAGGAGCACAGCATGGTATACTACGCCAAATCACCAAATTCACAGGGATATCGGGAAACGGTAAAGGAGCATTTACAAAAGGTTTCCGAGCTTGCCCGACAATACGGCGAGGGCATCGGTGCGGCCGATGCTGCGCAGCTGGCGGGGCAGGCGCACGATCTCGGGAAATACTCCGAGTCGTTTCAAAAAGTGCTCGAAGGCATTAAAACAGGAGTGGATCATGCCTTGGCCGGGGCGTGTTATCTTGACATATGCTACAAAGGCGCAGGCAGCTGCCGCC
>CAVGBM010000070.1:0-18401 GCA_963627445.1 Oscillospiraceae bacterium
GGCACCCCCCAATGAAGGAAGGGCAAAATAATGAACGCTGTATACGCAGGCAGCTTTGACTGCTACACCAACGGTCACCATGATATCGTAAAAAAAGCAGCCGTCCTATTTGGCAGGCTGTATATCGTCATTGCCGTCAACTCCGAAAAGCACAGGCGCTATCCGGCCGAGCTCATGCAGAAGGCCATAGCCCGCACGCTTAAAGATGACGGTCTTACCAATTGCACCGTGTGCATCCACGACGGCGTTGTCGCCGATTTCTGCATCGAAAACGACATTGGCTACACCATACGTGGTCTGCGCAACCGCATGGACTACGACTATGAGGAAAACATAGCCGCCGTCAACAAGCTCATTGCGCCGAAGCTCGAAACTGTGTACTTCCGCGCCGATAACAATGGAATCTCCTCGTCGCTCATAGCGGAGCTGAGCAAATACCGCAAGGATTTCTCCGGCCTCGTGCCCCCGGCGGTAAACGAGCTTTTGCTTCAGTGTGAGAGCGAATAATATATTTTTAAGTTGACGATAGCCGACCACCTATCGTCTGTCAGTGTGCCCTTTCGGTGCTCTTCGCCTTTTTTCGTCTTGCCGGGCACAAAGCCCGCCTGCACCAAAAGAAAGCCGAAAATCCCTCGAAAAACACTACTGACAGATGCTGTGCAGTTTTGACGGAAAGGACTCCGGTGCAGCATGAGCGAAAATCTGCCCGTCAAAACCGATAGGCGTTCGACTCCCCTCAACTTAGATGATTTTCCTGTTCAAATTACGCCCCACATGAGCCTTTCATATATGTGTTACACCCCACCATCCTCAATTCATGAATCCCCCTCAACTCTATCCCCCCCCTACACCGGCTTGGTCTGCGTTTTCATGTGGCGCAGACAGCCAAACACCCCGACGGTACAGCGTGCCGCCGGGGTATTTGCTTATTTATTCGCCATTTCCTCGAGCCTGCGGTAATCGACCTTGCCGACCGGTGTGAGCGGTAGCGCGTCGATGAAGTAATAATACTGCGCAGTATCCCGCTCGGGAAGCTTCTCAAAATTGAGCTTTATAAGCTCCTGCCTGAGCCTTTCGGGCTCATCCTCACCATTTACCACAACGAATGCCGCAGGGAAGACACCGCTTTTGCTGCCGTCGACCCTTTGCCCAACGACTGAGCACTGCGCAACGGCAGGGTGGGAGCAGACGACGCCTTCTATCTGCGACGGCCAGACGTTGTGTCCGTCGGGGCGTATCAGCATCCGCTTCATTCTGCCAACGATGAACAGGCTGCCGTTTTCGGTCATGTAGCCGATATCCTGCGAGTGCACCCAATTTGAGCCGTCCGAATGGCGTTTTATAACCTTTTTGGTCTCGGCGGGATTGTTGAAATAACCGAGCATCATACCCGGCCCTTTGATGCATATCTCGCCGCTTTCGCCGTATTTAAGCTCCCTGTCCGAGCCCTGCTCAAAGATCGCGACGGTGCAGTGCGGCAGCGGCACGCCTACGCTGCCGAGGTCGTTTATATATGCGCCTGTCGTGCACACCGACGAGCACATTTCCGTCATCCCGTAGCCCTTGTCGACTGCGAGCGCGAGTCCGTGCGACGCAAAAAAGGCGTTTATCTCCCTCTCGGCCGATGTTCTGAGTGCATCGCCGCCCATGCCTGCGACCTCGATAAACGAAAGGTCAACGCCGTCAAGCTCGCCGCTGTGTATCAAGCCCTCGTAGTGCGACGGCACACCGAGAAAATAATTGGGCTTGTGCTTTTTTATGAGCTGCGCAAACCTCTCCGGCTCAAATTTCGGGATGACGACAACCTCAACACCTCCCGAGAGCGGCATGTGCAGCCCGCAGGCAAAGCCGTAGGCGATAAACGGCGGCATGATGTCGAGAAATTTATGACCGGCCTTTATGCTCGCGCAGAGGGTGTATTGATGCGCAACGCTGTTTACCGCATCGTCCGACAGCATAACGCCCTTGGATATGCCTGTCGTTCCGCCTGTGTAAATGATGGCCGCGGTGTGGTCTTTCTCATAAAACGGCGATATCCCGGACGCAGAGCCGTGCGCTATGAACTTCTTCCACGCAAAGCCCTCCAAATGCGGCATTTTTCCCGCTGCGGAAATGGCAAGGCGTTTTGCAAGCGGCATCGAATCGCTTATGGGAATGATGATGGCGGTAAGCCCCAGCTGATCTATCATTGAGCTGAGCTTATTGTAAAAAACATCGCAAAGGACGATGATCCGTGACTGCGCCTGATACGTGCGCTGCATTATCTGCTCAATGTTTACACGGGGCTCGATTATGTTGCAGGTCGCGCCGAGTTTGTTAAGCCCGTATATCGAATAGACGACTTCGGGCGTTGTTATAGCGCAGATCGTGACGATGTCTCCGTCCTTCACGCCCAACGCAGCAAAAGCGTCCGCTGCGCGGTCGATCCCGCGCTTAAGCTTTCCGTAGCTGATCTTTGTGCCGAAATAGTTGAGCGCCGTGAGGCTTTCACGTCCTTTTATCTTCTGCGCAAGGTACTCATACATCGAGCACTCCGGAAGCGGGGCCGTGATCGCCTCCTCGGTATAATACTTAAGCCACGGCTTTTCTATTGACGCATAGCCCGTCATTTTTTGCTCATCCATCCCTGTCTCTCCTTATTAGCAACATTTTCTAGATGCGGTTTTGGCTAAAATAGCCTGTTAAAAACGATAATAACATATATTAGCGGGCTAATCAAGAGCATAAACATCTTTAAGATGTATAATTGGGATGCCTGTTCGGTTATCCTTTTTTAAAAGGAGCTGATCGAATGGACGGCAAATTCGTGCGCGAGCGCATTACGAGCCTGAGAATGCAAAAGGGCGTATCGGAGTATCAGATGAGCTACGACCTCGGCCATAGCAGAGGCTATATAAACAACATTTCTTCGGGCAAAAGCCTGCCGTCAGTGACGGAGCTGTTCGCCATCTGCGACTATTTCGGCATCACTCCGGCGGAATTTTTCACCGAGAGCGTCGAAAACCCAAAGCTCAGCGGCGAGCTTGTCGGTCTTATCGAGCGACTGAGTGCCGACGACCAGCAGCTTTTGCGAAACATCGCCCAGCGTATGCTGAATGAATAAAAAAACACTCCGACGAATTTTCGCCGGGGTGTTTGCTTATTTACAGCAGTTTATCGAGCTCGGTCTCAACGTAGTCGAATTTTTTGACCTTGGGCTGCTTTATGGTTTTGCCCTTCATGACGACCATATACGGCGTGCGCAGGGCGGTCAGATCGTCGAGCGGGGAGGCATCGGTGATGAGGAAGTCTGCTGACTTGCCGACCTCGACAGAGCCGGTCTCGGTCTCGATACCGGCGATCTTCGCGTTGACCTGTGTTGCCGTGTGCAGGGCAAAGGCGTTTGAAACGCCGACAAACTTCTTAAAATACACAAGCTCACGCCACATGTCGTAGTGCGTGACGAAGGGGCAGGCGGTGTCTGTGCCGAGACCCACGGTGATGCCGTTTGCAAGAGCTTTCTTTGCGCAGCTTATCATGCCCTCCATGACGATGTTGCTGTTGACCTTACCCATCTCGCTCATGTGCGTGACCTCGGTGGGGAAGTAGGCGCCCGGGATGGCGGGAGATATCGTGCAGACCTGCACAGCGCCCGTTTCCTTAAACAGCCTTATCATGTCCTCATCGGGGTCCGCGCCGTGCTCAACGGTGTCTACGCCGTTTTCGAGCGCGGCACGCAGTCCGGCGGGGCTTTCAATATGCGCTGCCACCTTGTAGCCGAGCCTGTGAGCCTCGTCGCAGCAGGCACGGACAAGCTCGGGCGGCATCTTGAGTACGCCGGGCTCGCCCTTGACCTTTGCGTCGAGAACGCCGCCGGTGATCATAATTTTAATAAGGTCAGGCTTGTTTTCGGCGATCTTGCGTACATATTTGACGCAATCGTCCTCATTTTTCGCCTCATACGCAAGCAGACCCGCCATATGCCCCTCGGGTACGGAGACCGCCATATCCGAAACGAGCATCCTGGGGCCTACGCGTTTACCCTTCCCTTATTTATATCGTTGCGGATGCTTGAATCTATATTACCCAGGCCGCCGACGGTGCGGATGGTAGTAACGCCCGACATGAGCTGCGTGCGGGCAAATTTATAACAAAGGGAATAAACCACCGACCTCGTCACTATATTTGACATTAGGAAGTTAACGGTTTTGGCGTTCTGCTTTTTGGTGTAGCTGGGCATACCCGAGCCCGGCAGATGCACATGCAGGTTTATGAGCCCCGGCATGAGCCAGCGGCCCTCAAGGTCAATTTTCTTAACATCGCCGAAGCTGTCGGCAGACGGCTCGATTGCCTTGATAACGCCGTCCTCGACCTAAACGGCCATGTTCGGCATGGGCTGCATATTCTCGCTGCCGTCGAGAACGGATGCGTTTACGAATGCGTATTTCATATCATAACCCCCTTATTGAGAATATTATAATGTGTAAAGGCGCTTATCGCAAGCGAAAATGCACTATGACAAAGAATTGACAAACCGTTAAGCGAATTAACGCAAATGTATCCAAGCTGTTAATGAAAATCGACCTGTACAGGCATGAAACAGCGAATTTTTACCTGCTTTGTGAACAGAATATTTCCAAAATATATAGAAATCGTATAAGTTTCTGTAAAGACAATAGTCTATAGCGTTAAGATGAAGTTAATTTCACTCGCAAACTATTGTAATCAAATTTTTAACAACTACAATGATAGGCACTAAGGCAAACGCCTAAGCGCAAAACGCAAATTATAAAAGGAGAGAAAGTAATGGAAAACACAAATCGTGAAGGGTTTGGCTCCAGCTTTGCTTTTATCATGGCCGCTGTCGGTTCTGCGGTCGGTCTGGGCAACATTTGGGGCTTCCCGTACAAAATGGGTCAGAATGGCGGATTCGCATTCCTGCTCGTTTACCTCGCTCTCGCAGCGTTCGTCGGTCTTGCAGTTATGGTCGGCGAGCACGTCATCGGTCGTAAGACCGGCATGAGCCCTATCGCTGCTTACCGCAAGATAAGCCAGAAGTTCACCTTCCTGGGCTACATGGCTATCGTAGCACCGTTCCTCATCCTGCTGTTCTACATGGTCCTCGGCGGCATGGTCATGCGTTATGCATGCGGCTACCTGCTGGCAATGTTCGGCGTTGACACCTGGGGTGTCACCGACATCTCCACCTTCTTCGGCATGTTCGCCACCGACGGTGCGGCAATGGTCATCTGGACGCTCATCTTCATCGCCATCAACACCCTCATCGTCTGCGGCGGCGTCGGCGGCGGCATTGAGAAGTTCTGCAACATCGGTATGCCCTGCCTGTTCGTCATCCTCATCATCGTTATCGTTTATGTTGCTGTTCAGCCCGGCGCTGTCGGCGGCTACCAGTTCATGTTCGGCGTAAACTTCGAGCCTCTGGAGAAAGACTTCCTTAAGGTTCTGAAGACCGCGGCAGGTCAGATGTTCTTCTCGCTGTCGCTTGGTATGGGCGCTATGATCACCTACGGCTCTTACATGCAGAAGAGCGAGAAGATCCAGAGAAACGCTGTTATCATCGTTGTTATGGATACCCTCGCAGCTATCATGGCCGGCATGATCGTTATGCCTGCTTGCTACGCATTCCTCGGCGGCGACACCGGTAGCGGCCCGAGCCTGCTGTTCAAGTCCATGCAGGTCGTATTCTTTAACATGGGCGGCTTCATCGGAAATCTGATGGGCTTCCTGTTCTACTTCCTCGTTTTCATCGCAGCAATTTCTTCCTCCATGTCCCTGCTCGAGGCTATTTCCTCCGCAAAGATCGACGCCAATGTCGAGAAGGGCAAGGCACCCGCCCGCAAGAAGACTGCTATCATCTTCTCCATCATCATCCTCATCTTCGCTCTGCCCGTTGCACTTGACGGTATCGGCGCAGGTCAGGCAGGCGGCGCAGTAATGCCCACTCCCGCAGAGCTGTTCGGTATGACCGGCGACTCGGTCAAGATGTGGAACGACTGCTGGCTTGACTTCTACGATGTTATATCGGAGGGCATCCTGATGCCTGTCGGTTCAATGATCATGGCCTTTGCGATAGGCTGGATCTGGAAGATGGACTTCGTTGTCGAAGAGTGTGAAGCATCCGGACATAAGTTCTGGGGCAAGGGCTTCTTCAACATTTGCTACAAGTTCATCACCCCGATCGGCATGCTGATCGTTCTCTACGGCCAGATCACCGACTTCTTCTTCTAATTTAAACTAAATTAAACAACGCAAAAGCAGCGGCTTCAGCCGCTGCTTTTGCGTCCATTTACAGACCGACGATACGGCTTTGAAGCCGGATGAGCAGTCTCAGCAGCTCTGTATAATTAAACAGCAAGCGCCGAAGCAGGGCTTCGGCGTTTTTTTATGTTTAATGCGGCTGTATGATCGCAATGGCGCAGGGAAGATAAGTATACTGCGCCGACGAAAAAGCCCGCAGAGGCGCTGTAAAAGCACTTCTGCGGGCTTTTGTTATTACGAGGCGTGCTGTTCTGGCTTGCTGCGCTTTAGGATGCATTAGAGCCCAATAGAAAGCCCCGCCCATGTGGGCGGGGCTGAGTTTAACTATGCGGGGTCTTGCTTATTCGTGCTCACGCTTTTTGCCGTAGAGCACTGTGCCGCCTACTGCCATCGAAATGACCAGTATGCCGACCCACAGCTCGATATAGCTGTCATCGCCGGTCTTGGGCGAATCGGGATCGTTCGGCTTATCCGGTGTATTCGGATCGTCCGGAGTGTTCGGGTCATCGGGAGTGTCGGGACCGACCGGAGTATCGGGAGACTTGACTGCGCCGCACTTTGTGCACACGCCGTCTACATAGTCATGACCCGTTGCGGGGATGACCTGCGTCTCGGTGTGGCCGCAATCGCAGCTGCGGGTCTGCTCGCCGGGCTCTGTGCAGGTGGCTTCCTTCGTCACGACCCAATCGCCGAACGAGTGGGCGTGATCAACGACCTTGTCGCCGCAGATGACATCTGCGCGGTCACGGATACGGATGCGCGGTGCGATCGCTGTGCCGTCGGACAGGGTGAAGGTGTTGTCGTAGGAGGCAAGGCCGGTGACGGTGATCTCGCGGCCGACCTCGGCATTCACAACGTCCTTTGCGGTGGTGATGTAGCCGTCGATGAACACGCGGTTCTCATCGCCGTTTGCGTCCTTGACCATGATGGTCTGTACAAGGCCGTTTGCCATTTCAACGCGGGTGATAACGCCCTTGACGGTTACGAGCGAGCCGAGCACGCTGCCGTCGTTTATCTGCTTGGAGGATACAACGGTAGGCTCAACGGGAGTTCCCTCGCCGATCTTCTCGATGCTGCTCACGGCCAGCTGACGCTCGCCCTGGTAGGAGCTCGTCGTGCCGCTGATGCGCACCTTGTCACCGATCTTAAAGTTGCCGGCAACGGGGAAGCAGTTGATGCCTGCGGTGTCGTCCTGGACATAGATGCAGTCGAAGAATGCGGTGTCCTTATCGTAGCCGGAGGCGTTGGAGGTCACGATACCCTCGATGGTGTACTTGACGTTCTCGTCCTTTTCGGCCTGAACGTCGGCGATGGGCGTGATGGTCACGGGGTTTATCATGCTCAGCAGGTTCTCGCAGATGCGGTAGTTGGAGTAGTTCTTCTCTGCTCCGTTATCGACCTGAGCCTGAACCTCGAAGTTGGACATGAATGCTGCGCCGGAGACCACGATGAGCCCCTTGCCGTCAAGCTGCTCTGTCGCCATTACCATCAGGCGCTTGTCGTTATCCGTGAGTGCGTACTTGGGAGTGTCTGCACCGCCGCGGCCGTCCTTATCGACGTCGATAGAGTAGGTCGTTGCGTGGCCGTAAACAACGGGGGAGACGGTGGAGGGAAGGGTGCTCGATGCGTTGCCGCTTGCGTCAACGGCGTAGATCGATGCGCCGCCGTAGTGGCTGAAGCGTTCGGTGTAGAGCTTATCGTACGGGTTTTCAGCGTCGTAGATGACACCGTCGGTCAGCGGGTTATCGTAGTTATAATCGCTGAAGTACAGTCTCCACTTATCAACACCGTCTGCTGCGCTGCGAACATCGTCATAGGTCGCGTCGTCGCTGATGCGCAGGCTCGAGCCGAGCGCCGCGAGCACATCGTTCTGGGTCTCTGCCATGTGCTTTATTGCGGGATCCTTCTGGATAACATCGTAGTTTTCGTAGTTATCCGACCAGCCAGCGAGGATAACCGTGCCGCCGTTTGCGTTGAACGCTGCGATGGCTGCAAGCTCCTCGGCGGAGTATGTCTTGGGATCTGTCTGTGCCGCTGCGAGACGGCGGGAGGGTGCGGTGAGGATGAGTGCTTTGTACTTGGGATTTGCGCAGGCAGCGATGAGGTCAGCGGAGGTGTTCAGCGTAACGGTGCGCACGCTGTACTCAGCTGCGAGGTTACCGAAGTTACCCATGGAGTCCTTGTAGTTGCCTGCAACATACTCGTTGTAGTGGGATGCATCGATGCCGATGCATACGAGTTTGTCTGCGTCCTGAACATCGAGCTCAATGGTCTTGGTGAAGGTGTACTCGTTGCCGCCCTGCTCAACGATCGCAGTGACGGTCACGGTGGTGACGCGCGCCTTGTCGGGAGCCCACTTGAACGGGATCTCGAAGGTGCTGCCGGCTGCAACGGTGTAGCCGGTCTGGTCAACGCCGATGCTCACGCCGCCGATGGTGTAGGACAGTGCCTTGACGGTCGCGTCGGTGCTTTCGCTGTTGAACATGGTGGTCGTCAGGGTCAGCTCCTCGCCCGTTACGGGGGTGGAGGTGCCGCACACGAAGCTGGAGATGCCGAGCTTGAGTGTTTCGCCGACCCAAACGGGAGCGGTGACTGCAAGATCGCCGTCAGTCTCGGTGACGCGAACGAAGTAGTAGCTGTAACTGGGGGTGAGCGAGGTGGTCAGCAGACCTGCTGCGAGCTCGGCTGCGTTGTCCCAGGTGTAGACGACCTTGCCGGAGTTTGCAACGATCTCGACCTTGCTGATCGAGTCGGTCTTGTCGGGGTCTGCAACGGATACCTCGATATCAAGTGCCTCGGGAACGGTGGAGATGGTGGAGCCCATCATGTTGCCGTTGACGGTGTAGCCAAGCTCAAGGTTCTTGTCCTCGGTCGAGTACATGCGTCTTTCGCGGATGGCCTCGTAGATGCCCTGCTCGCTGAAGTCGTCGGTGATGATGACGTCGCGGGCATCGTTTGCGTTGCCCCACTTGCCCTTGTGGTTATCCTGGTTGTTGGTAGGAGCAACATGCCAGCCCTTGTCAAGAGCCATGATGTAGTATTCATAGCTGGGATAGTAGCCGCCCGCGCCTATCTGGCCTTCGCCGTTGCCGACCTCGACCATGTAGATGCGCGAGTCGATAACGCCGTCCCAGTATGCGAAGTCTGAGAAGGTACCGAAGGTGGTGCCGGGATGGTTAAACTGGCTGATGGAGTCAACACCCTCGGACTGGCTGAGCAGTGCATAGTATGCCTTCATGCCTGCGTCGGAGGTCTTGTTGTTGAGCGTCGCGTTGTTGCGGGAGACAACGCCTTCGGTGTTGAAGGTGTTGATGTGACCCGGGCCGCCCGACCAGGTCATCTCAAAGCCGCCGATCGCGATAACATCGGACTGCCTGGCGTTGAACTTTGCGATGGTGTCCTTATAGGTTTCCCAGCTGTGACTGCTGTCGGAATCCTTGACCAGGGAGGTGTCATAGAGAGCGGCCTCTACATTGGGATTTTTGGAGGAATCGAAATAGTTAGAGTGGTCGGTGAATGCGACAAACTGGATGTTTGCGCTCTCGGGCAGGTTCTTTACATAGTCAAGAGCCGTGTCCAGAGAACCCGAGCCGTCGGAATACTGGGTGTGGCTGTGCAGCTGGCCGAAGTAGCGCTGATACTGCGCAGTGCCGACGATGAAGTACCAGTTGAGTGTTGCGCTCTTGCCGTCGGTGCGGGTAACTGTTACCTGAACGTCGACGCGGCCGTCTGCCATGTCCTTATCGGGAGTGTAGCTTATCTTGCCGTTTTCAACGGTCGCCTTGACGGCGGTGCCGTTCACGGTCATTTCGACCGTGGGGTCAATACCTGCGTTCACAATGGTCGCACCGATGGTCGGACGCTTTTCGCTGCCGGTCTCGGAGCGGGCTGCGGGCAACGGGTCGATGACGGACGGGTCGTCCTTGACCTCAATCTCGACGGTGCCGGAGATGGGAGTGTTCTTGTTGTCCACACCGCTGACGGTGACAGTGAGCTTATCGCCGCACACGAGAGCGTCGGGAATATTGATGGTGTAGCTGCCGTCCTCGTTCTTTACGACGCCAAGTGCAGTGCCGTCACTGAGTTTGGCGGTAATGTCGCCGCTGACACCGAAGGGGGCATCCACGGTGAAGGTCAGCTCGTAGTCCTGACCGACATATGCAGGGAGCACTGTGCCGAAGTCGACGGTGGGCTCATTCACGATGCCGTCCGTGATAACGCCGCCCGCCACGGGGTAGAAGCTGAACGAGTAGATGGTGTAGTCGGTGACCTTGTACATGGAGTAGACCTTGAAGCTGTCGCTATAGTACTCCAGCCACTGGCTGTAGTTGCCGTTGTACTTTGCCGTGCGGCTTTCCATCTCAAAGCCGCCGACACCGCCGGAGCAGGTGCGGACCAGCCAATCGGCATCATCGCTTGCGGTCTGGGTGTAGAATGCGTTGTTGCCGGTGCCGTTTGCGCACAGGTAGCCGTAGGTGCTGTTGTAGAAGCGGTAGTAGTCACCGTTTTTCTGCACCTCGAACACGGCTGCACCGTTTGCGCATTTGGCCTTGCCGTCCTCAATGGTGGCAGCCGCCTTGAGAATGGACGGGCTGTCGGTGTTATCGTTCTGCGCAGCGAGGACAGCTCCGGCGTTGGCGTTATAGATAACGACCTTGCTGCCAGCCTCGGGGAGACCGCCTGCGGGCGTATCCGAGCCGCCGTCGACGGGGATAAACTGCAGAGTGTAGATGCCGTCGTTGGCAGCTTTGTAGAAGTAGGTGGAAAACTCGTTGTACTGAGAGTACCACTCAACGTAATAGGGGTCACCGCTGGTGCCCTTGCGGGTTGCATTGATGAGGTAGAAGCTGCCGTCGGTCTTGGCCTTTTCAACGGTCCATGTGGTGTTGGCTGCGTCCAGAGGCAGACTGTTCTTCTCATTGTTCATGGACAGCTTCGCGCCGTCAGCGGTGGTGATGGTGTAGATGCCATCGGTGGAGCTGACATTCCAAATCAGGTCGGCGGAGGGATTTGCTACCTTGCCGTCTGTCACGGTGATGTCCTTACCCGCACGGTAGTAGGTGCCGGTGGCGTCGGCGGACATGGCCTTACCGCTGTCGGGATTATAGATGACATATTTGCCGTCGGGAACAAGAGGCTGCTCGGCGGGAATAAACTGCAGAGCGTAGATGCCCTCGTTTGCAGCTTTATAGAAGTAGGTGGAGAATTCGTTATACTGAGAGTACCACTCAACGTAATAGGGATCGCCGCTGGAGCCCTTGCGTGCGGCGTTGATGATGTAGTAGCAGCCGTCGGTGGCGGCCTTCTCGATCTTCCATGTGGTGTTGGCCGCATCGAGAGGCAGGCTGTTCTTCTCGTTGTTCATGGACAGCTTTTCGCCATTAGCGGTGGTGATGGTATACACGCCGTTTTCGGAAGTGACCGTCCAGATCAGATCCTCGGCAGGCTCTGTCACCTTGCCGTTTGTCACGGTGATGTCCTTGCCTGCGCGGTAGTAGGTACCAGTGGCATCGGCGGACATTGCCTTACCGCTGCCCGGATTGTAGATGACGTACTTGCCGTCTGCAAGTGCAGGTGTGGGCTCGGGCGTAGGCTCGGGATCGGGAGTATCGGACTTGATCACGAGATACAGCTGCAGAGCGTAGAGATTTTCGTTTGCGGCCTTGTAGAAGTAGGTGGTGAACTCCTCAAAGCCTCTGCTGGAGTTTACAAACCACTCAACGTAATAGGGATCGCCGCTGGAGCCCTTGCGGGTGGCGTTGATGAGGTAGAAGCAGCCATCGGTGGTAGCTGTCTCGATCTTCCAGGTGTCGTTTGCTTCACCCAGAGGCAGGCTGTTTTTCTCATCGTTCATGGACAGCTTCTTGTTGTCTGCGGTGGTGAAGGTGTAGGTGCCGTCGTCGTTTATGCCGACCGTCCACAGCTCGGTATCGCCGTAGCCGGTGACGGTATTGCCGTCGATCTTAATGTCCTTGCCTGCGCGGTAATATGTACCGGTGGTCTCAGTGGACATTGCCTTCTTGGCGTTGGGGTTAAACACAACGACGGTGTCGCCGTCCTGAAGCGTGCTCAGATCGGTGACGATGCCGCTTTCACGGGCGGGAACGGTGTCGAGCTTATAAAGAGTAAACTCAGACGGGTAGCCGCCGGGAGTTTTCTCGACCGTGGCGTTTTTGTATGCACGGAATTTATTCTGCGAGCTCTTGTTGCTTGCAAGAGTAACGGTGTCCGTGCCCTGACCGGCAAAGCTGAACTTGCCGTCGGCGAAGACGACCTTCCAGCTGTAATCGCCGGATTTGATGCCGTTATCGTTGCCGCCCTTGGGGGCAATGGTGTTTCCGCTGCTGTCTTTGAGCTTAATGCCGTCAGTGCCGACAGTGACCGTCCACAGCAGGGCGGGGTCGACTGTAACGGCGTTTTCGTCTGCGGTGACAGCCGTTGCCGTTAACCAAGTGCCATCGAGGACACCGGGGGCATAGCCGCTGTCAGTGACGAGAACATACTGACCGTCAACAAGCTCAGACTCTTGCGTGATCTTAGTCGCAGTCACGGTGGTATCGTCTGCAAGTACCGAGACCGGCAGCAGCGAGACCAGCATGAGCAGCGACAGCAGAGCGCTTAACAGCCTTCTGCCTTTTGTAGCTTTCATCAAAGGACCTCCTTTTTGATTCAACCTCTCCGTTTTTGGCGTGTTCCGGCAAATTGCAAAAAATCGCCCTCGTCTGCAAAAGCAGGCGAATGGCGATCTGCATATCAGGGGTGTTGCCGAAGCTAAGGCAAAACTTGTCCTAAAACGCAGATTGAGCCATAAACCAGAGCAAACCATAATAGTTGATGATACCATTTTAACATACCGTTTCCGTAAAAGCTACATAATTTTTGCCCCTTTACGCACTTTTTACGAGCTTGACAGGGGCAGGTAAACTTGCTATGCTGAGTGTAAAATGAAATGGGGGTCTTTTTGGATGAAAAAGCTCACTCCTCGGCGAAATTTTAAACAGTGGCTCAAGGATAACCGCATGAGCATCATCGTGCTCGCGGCCGCGCTCGTAGTTTTCATCGTGCTGCGCGTCGTCGCCGCGCCCGAGGACGCGGCTCCGGTCACGGAAGGCGACTACGCCGAATATGAAAACGGCGTTGTGACAAATGTCCTGTCGGACACCACCTTCTCAGACCCCACGGCGGACAACGCCCTTCGCGGCGAGCAGCTCCTGCTTGCCGAGGTGAAAACCGGCCAGTACAAGGGCGAGACCCTGCAGGTCAGCAACTATGTTGGACCCCTTTACGGCGGCAGGGTAGAGGTCGGCGACGGCGTGACGCTTCTTATCTCCACCTACTCCGACGGCAGCCACTCGGCGACGGTTTATGAGTTTGACCGCACGACCGTACTTATTATAATAGCTCTGGCGTTTGTCGTGGTCACGGTGCTCGTCGGCGGCAGGGTCGGCGCAAAATCGCTCGTCGCCCTCGCGCTCACGCTTGCCTGCCTGTTCTGGCTTCTGATACCGCTTCTCATAAAGGGTGCCCCCACACTGCTGACGGTGTTCCTCGTGTGCGCATACATAACCGTGGTCACGATGGTGATACTCAGCGGCACGGGACGCAAGAGCGTCTGCGCCATGCTTGGCACCATTGCCGGTACGGCTATCGCACTGCTGTTCGGCCTGCTTGCGCAAAAGCTTGCACGCATAAGCGGCCTGCGCCTTGCCGATGTCGAGCCGCTTCTGCAGCTTAGGCAGACCGGCACGCCCATTGGGCTTCAGGGGCTTTTGGTCGGAGGCATCGTCATAAGCGCACTGGGCGCTGTGATGGACGTTGCAATGAGCATCGCTTCGGCGCTGACTGAGGTTCATACGGTCGCCCCGCAGATGGGCGCAAAGGAGCTGTTCCGCTCGGGCATGAATATAGGCCGCGACATGGTCGGCACGATGACCAATACGCTGATACTCGCATTTTTAGGCAGCGGCTTTGCACTGGTCATTTATCTGTACTCGCTGAGCCTCAGCCCGCATCAGCTCATAAGCTCGTCATATCTTGCGATAGAGGTCGTGAGCGGCATATCAAGCAGCATCGGCGTTATCCTGTCCGTCCCGCTGACGGCGCTCATTAGCTCCGTTTTGCTGGCCAAAGATAAAAAACACGAATAATATAGCAAAAAGCACCGCCAAAGCGGTGCTTTTTTGCGCCTTATTTGCCTTGTATATCGACGATGACATATTCCGAGCGACAGCCGGTCTTGAACTGTATCGCCCAGTCGGAGATACCGGAGGTGACGATGAAATCGGTGTGGTCGTGATTCTCGAAGCCGTAGACGTTGTCGTCACTCAAATGCGACGACTCCAGGCCGTAAACATTGTCATCGCCCACGTGGAACCAGCGTATGATCTGCATGAGCGGGATCATCTGCCCACCGTGGGTATGGCCGGACAGCACGAGGTCAACGCCCGCTGCCGTCTCGGCATCGTAGTCTCTCGGCTGGTGGTCGAGGACGATGGAATACTTCGACCTGTCAAGCGTGCCTGCAAGCTCTGCGATGCTTGCGCGACCGCCGCCGAAATCGGCTTCCTCGGAGGCATCCTGACGGCCGACGAGATAGAACCTGTCGTCAATGAGAACGCTCTCGTCCTGCAAAACGGTGACACCGTTTTTCTCAAGCTCGGCTATGAGGTCGTCGCCGGTGTAGCCGCGCTCGCCGTTTGAGTACAAGCCCTTGTCGTGGTTGCCGAACACGAAATATGTACCGAACTTCGGTGTTGCCTGACCGAGCGCCCGGCAGGCGGCGACCATGTCCTCGCGGCTCGTGTCCTCGTCGACAAAGTCGCCGGTCACGACAAGAACATCGGGGTTCTGCTTGTTTATATCTTCAATGTGCGGCTCCAAGCCCTCACCGTCAAAGGTCGTGCCGACATGTGAGTCGGCGATGAGTGCGACACACAGCGTGCCGACAGCTTTGTTGGTCGTCACGGTGTAATCCTTTTGCCACACATTGTTTGCCTGCACATAGCCGACGGCAAGGTATACGACCGCCAGCACGAGCGCGACAGTCTCCGCAAACCTGCGCTTTTTGAAAATGAGCTTTGCAAGACCCACGAACAGCGCAATGTGCAGCAGGACGATGAGCGCGTTCATGTAGCCCCACGCGAGCCAGATTATCGCCGTCGGGAGCGCAACGACCACAGCGCCCACCGCCCATGCGGCGGCTTTATTGTCGTGCGTGAGCTTTGTCACAAAGTCGAGCCTGCGCACGCAGAAAATGAGATATACCAAACCGGCCAGACACAAAAGCATAAGTCCGCCGAACATAATTAACCAAAGCACGATAAATTGCCTCCTTTACTCAGCGGCGCTCGGTGCACGCCACGTGTCTCTATATTTAATAAAGTAGAAGATGGCCATGATAAGGCTCAGAAGCTCGCCGACCGTGAGCGACATCCACACGCCGTCCATCTCGAAGAACTTCGGCAGGATAAGCACCGGCACGACCATGAACAGCATCGTGCGGCAGAACGAGAGTATCGCCGAGGTCTTGCCGTCGTTGAGGGCAGTGAACCAGCCCGAGGCAAAGACGTTGAACGCCATCATCGCAAAGCTTATGGCGACGATATTAAAGCCGTGGAGCGCAACTTCCGCAACATGCTCGTTGCCCTTTGCGAAGAAGTCGACGACCGCACCGCCGAAAATGTAGCTTATTGCGGTGACAACGACCGAGGTACCCAAAAGCGTCCACACGCTTATGCGGAAGGCCTTCGACAGACGCAGCTTGTCGCCGCGGCCGAGGTTGTAGCTCACGACGGAGGAGATGCCGTTTATATAGCCTCTGAACAGACCGCCGAACAGACCCTGAGCGTACCAGATGATGGTCAGTGACGCAACTCCGTCCGAGCCGCCGATGTCCATGAGGATGCGGTTAAACAAAATGGTGATGACCGAGAACGCAAGGACGCTCACCATTTCCGACGAGCCGTTTACGCAGCTGTCGATGATGGTTTTCGAGCGCCATTTCGGCCGCACGATGTACAAAGCCTGCTTGCGGTTCACGCAAAACCACACGGCACCCACGAGCGACTGCACGGCGTAGCCGATGCTCGTTGCGACCGCTGCGCCCGTGAGACCCCAGCCGAACACGGAGATAAACAGCCAGTCGAGCACGATATTCAGCACGCCGCCGAGCACGGCGAGAAATGCGCCCAAGCCCGCCTTGCCAACGGTTATAAAGCTCAGGTGGAACATCATGCCGAACACCGCAAACGGCAGCGTCAGCAGCACCGGTGTCATGTACTCACGGCAGTAGCCCATGAGCGCCTCGTCCGAGCCGAGGAAGCGGCACAGCGGCTCAAGAAAGATAAAGCACAGCGTTGCAAGCACGATGCAGAAGCCGAACGCCACGGCGATAAGCAGCGAGAAGTCCTCACGAGCCTCCTCGAGCTTTCCCATGCCTATCTTCTTTGCAACGAGCGCATTGCCGCCCGTGCCGAACATCATGCCCAGCGCCAGCGACAGGCCGATCATCGGCATGACGATGTTTATTGCCGACAGAGCGTCCGTGTCGACGAAGCGGGCGATAAAAATGCCATCGACGGCGGAGTATATGTTTTCAAAAATGCTTGAGAATATCGTCGGCAGAGCAAAAAGTATCAGCCAGCGGAAGTTTACCTCATGCTCAAGCTTCATTTCCAGTTCCATGTGTTTACCTCTTGAATATATTCATAATGTAGAAAGTCATATTTTTTTCATAGCGCTTATGCATGCCGACATGTACCGGCGGGTGAGCGATATGAGCAGCGATTGCTCATCGTCGGTCAGTGTGCTTATCGCAATGCGGTCGCATTCCCGCAAATTTTGCAGAATGTGCTCGGCCTTTTCTCTGCCGAGCTCGGTCAGATGCAGCGTTTTGTTGCGCCTGTCCTCGGGAAGCTCCCGCATCCTGAGCCAGCCCTTGTTATAAAGACCCGTAACGGCGGCATTGACAGTCTGCTTCGGCAAAAAGCACAGCGAGCAAAGCTGCTTTTGCGTGCAGCCGTCCGATGTGTAAATTTCGCTGAGAATGCAAAGGCTCGTGTAGCTCAGCCCAACGGACTTGGCGTAGTCCTCGTAGGCTGCGTCCCATTCGTGCAGGTATGAGCAGTATTCCTGAATGTACTCGGCGGTGTTATCCATAGTTTTCTCCTTAGTACGAAAACGTTTTAGTCCAAATGCCGTACTATTCTACTGCGCACTTTCAACAAAGTCAAGTTGATTGATTTTGTTTGTTCTGCCCGATACAGTGTTATCGATCTCTAAACGCAGATTTCAGTTAGAAGAAAGGAAAGAAAATGACTGGAATTCTGCAAATCAAAAATAATAAATTCTATCCTGTATAATTCTGCGACTGACGAGGGCGGCAATTACGTCGGCGAGCAGGGCAGGTATTCGAAGAAAAATAACCCTAATGCGATATATATTGATATTAACGCTGGCCTTGATAACGTCAAGGACGTGAATGATCTCGGCAAATACGCAATGTTGCGGACTTTTTCGCATGAATTTACGCATTTTGTTGAACAGTGGAATCCAAAGGGGTATAATACTCTTAGGGCGATAGTGTTCGATGAGATAAGCAAAAATGGTGAGAACGTCGATGATCTTATCGCAACGAAAATGGACGAGACTGGGCTTGATTATCAGAAGGCAAGCCGCGAGGTTGTTGCGGAGGCAATGACGGACATTCTGCCGGACAGCAGGTTTGTTCAGACACTTGCAGAGCGTGACAAGACGCTGTTTGAGAAGCTGCGCGATAAGCTCAAGGAATTTGTTGAGGATCTGCGCAAGTATTTCAGAACGATAGGCAAAAACCGTGATGCAGGTGCAAACGCTCTTAAACAGCAGATTGGAGACACGATAAAGTACCTTGACAGTATTGTTGAAACCTTTGATAGTGTCGCGATAAGCGCAGTTGATACATATCAGGGCGTATTCTCAACGGTTGCGGAAGAAGAAGCCACAACAAGCGAGAACGGCTTTACTGTTGCAGAGAATACCGAGCACGGCAGCGTGGAAAACACCACCGAGGAAGCACAGGAAGAAGCGCCAAAGGAAACACCCAAGAAATCGTCAGGCGACCCGAAAGAGATTGATACCGAAAAATTCTTTGGTACAATCAAGGC
>CAVGBM010000071.1:0-8047 GCA_963627445.1 Oscillospiraceae bacterium
CGGTGCAAATCGGATGAGCTTATTTTTAATCAAATTGTCCGAATATACTTATTCTTATAGTATACTCCGCTGTTTGGCCGCCGTAGGTGACGGTGATGGTCTTGCTGCCGAAGCCGTCCATGTCGCATTCGGCGGTGTACTCCTCGGGGTTCGTTATGCGCTCAGCCGTACCGTTATTGTAATAGGCACGCAGGACGAGTCCCGTGGTGTCAAGCTCCTCGCCGACCATGTAGACGGTCTTTGTGGGCATGGTCTCTATCTTGAGCTCGGTCACGACCGGTGCCTCAACGATGACCATGCACTCGTCGTGAAGCTCCATTTTGTCCTTGATATAGACCATTATAGTCGCCGTGCCCTCACTTATCGCTTCGACATTGCCCCTGTCGTCAACGGTGGCGACGGAGGAGTCGCTGCTTTTCCAGATATACTCGGGCATATCGGCCGCAGAGTCGGGCTCTGGCATGCAGCTAACAGTAAGCGTTGCCGAATCTCCCTCTGTCATGATAAGCCGCGGTGAGCTGACAACGACCGAGGTTATCTCGGGCTTTTTCGTCGGCTCAACAGTCGCCGTCGGCGTGGGCTTTGCGCTCTCGGTGGGATCAGGATCATCGCTCGGATCGGAGCTGAACCAGCCCTTTCTGATGCCGACAAAGATGAGCACCGCAGCTATCATTGCCACAACGGTCACGGATATCGCTATCACAAACTGCGACACGGTCTTGCTGTCGCTTTTTTCTTTTTCCTTTTTGGGCGACTCGGGCTTTTTTACCTGCGGCTGAGGCTTCGGCTTTTCCTGCACGGGCTGCGCAGGCTGACGCGCCGGCTCGCGCCTCGGGAACTCCTCACGGACGGTCGCGTCGCTGTCAAGTCCCGGCTTCGGCGCTTCAAACGCCGTCTGTCCGCTGGCTGCCAAAACGAGCGCCTGCTTCATCTCAGACGGGGTCAAGAAGCGGTCTGCCATATCATACGAGGTCGCCTTCAGGACAAGCTTTTTAAGCGCCTGATTGCCGTTTTTCGGCGGCGGCAGCGGCTCGCCGCGGTACCTTAACAGCTGCGCATCGGCAAGCTGAGCCGAGGTAGCTGTCTCACCAAGCGGCAGGAACGGACCCTTGCGCTCGTTCAAAAGCCAATAAAGCACCATGCCGAGCGAGTAGATATCCACCCTGCCGTCATATGCCTTGCCCTTGTACACCTCGGGTGCCATGTAGGAATATGTCCCGACCATGTCGGCACGGTCATTTATCTTGGAGACCTTGGCAACGCCGAAGTCGCCAAGCTTAAAGCCGCCGTACTTACTGACGAAAATGTTCTGCGGCTTGATGTCGCGGTGGATGATATTGTTCTGACGGCACAGCTCAAGCGCACTGCAAATGTCGATGCCAAGCTTTATTACCTCGCTCACGGTCATGCCGTTTTCACGCACATAGTCAGGCAGCGAGGTCAGAAGCTCCATGCGGATGTAGATATCCCAGCCGAGGTCGTTTTCATGCGGGATTATCATCTGATCCTCGCAGTTGACGATATTCGGGTGGCCGCGCAGAACGCCCATAAGGCGGTATTCGCCGCTGATCTCCTCGACCTTGTCACGCAGCTTTGAGCGCATGGCAAACTCGCTCATGGTGCTCTCCATCTCTTCATACTCCTTTTGAGTTGAGGGGATGGATATCACCTTGAGCGCCGAGTGGAAATCACCGCCGTATTCATCTTTCTTTTTCAGCTCGTAGACCTTGCCGGAGCTGCCGCTACCGATGCAACGCACAGTCTCCCAGCCGGGCAAAAAGACCTGCAATTTCTCCATTTTTGACCCGATCCTAATATGTATTGGAATGTTATACTCTTATCAATATAATGCATTTTGGGCAGATTGTCAAATCACTCTATGGACTTGAGCGCACCTGCCATGTCGATATTGTCTATCCTGCGGCGCATTATGGCGTTGACGATGAGTGCAAAGACAAAGGTGAGCACGATGGAAAAGGCAAAGCTCAGGGGTGAGATCATGGGCTTAAAGTACATCATGTCGACCTTGATAGCATCCATGACGAATGCATGGAACACCACGCCCAGCAGCAGGCCGAACAGTCCGCCCATGCCTGTGAGCACGAGGTTTTCCCTAAAGACATAGCTTGCCGCCTCATGCGGGTAGAAGCCCAGCACCTTTATCGTTGCGATCTCGCGTATGCGCTCGGATATGTTGATATTTGTGAGGTTATACAGCACGATGAAGGCAAGAAGTCCGGCGCAGAGGATGATCATCGCAACGACGAACAGAAGGCTTGACATCATATTGCTTATCCTGTCTCTCGAGCTTACGCTCATCTGCATGGTGCGCACTCCGTCAACGGAGGATATCTTTTCTCCGCAGGCGGAAATGTCAGCGCCCTCGGGAGCTTTTAAAAGCGCCGCCTTGAGCTCGGGCGCGCTGCCCCACTGCTCGGTGCAGCTATCGAGGTTTACAAACACGAGGTTTTCGACATAGTTATCGAAAATGCCGCTTACTTTGACGTTAAGCGTATCCATATCGGCGGTGGTGAGCTTTATCTCATCGCCTATACCTATGTCCATCATCCTCGCAAGATTACAGTTGATTATCGCTTCGCCCGCCTTGGGGTATGCGACCAAATCGCCGTCGTTTACGAGGTTTATAAAGTCGCCTATTCCCTGCCCGTCGCTTGCCGAGAGCGTCACGGACTTTGTCGAGCCGTTTGCGCTTACATCGGCGCTCGTGCGGTACAGGAACATGGACTCAGCGACATTATCTCCGCAGTCGTCAAGGAAAATCTTCTGCTCGTCGGCGGTCATGTCGTAAGCAAGCGAGACCTCGTAGTCGTACAGTATGATATCGCTGTACTGCTTGTCGACAACGCCTTGTATCGTATCGTTAAGACCGAGCGCCGTCAGGACAAGGGCGGTGCAGCCGCCGATGCCAAGGAGCATCATAAATATACGCTTCTTATAGCGGAAAATATTACGCACGGAGACCTTCTGCATGAAACTGAGCCTGCTCCAGATAAAGCCGACGCGCTCCAAGAGGATGCGCTTGCCGGCCTCGGGCGCTTTGGGCCTAATAAGATCCGAGGGTGCGCACTTAAGCTCTTTTACGCAGCAGTACCAAGTCACAAGCAGCATGCCGAGCAGGTTCACGCCCACCATGCCGAACGCAAGCGCCCAATCCATGGTGAAAACGAGGCTGGAAAAGCTGTAGATTATGCTGTAGCCGAACCAGACAATGGCGGGGAACGCAAATGCGCCGATGGCTATGCCTATGATGCTGCCAAAAAGCGTTGCGCTGCCGGAATAGATCATGTACTTTAGCATAATCGACGATGAGCTGTAGCCGAGAGCCTTCATGATGCCTATCTGCGTGCGCTGGTCGTCTATCATGCGGGTCATGGTCGTAAGGCACACGAGCGCCGCAACGAGGAAGAAGAACACCGGAAACACGCCCGCAACGCTCTGCACGATATCGGTGTCGCTGGAAAAGCAGACATAGCCGATGTTGGTGTCGCGGCCGAGCACATAAGTGTCGGCATGCTCCATGTTCTTTATCTGCTTCTCGGCGGCGGTGAGCTGAGCCTTGGCGTAGTCAAGCTGCGACTTGGCCGCATCAAGCTGCTTTTTGCCGTCGGCAAGCTTCTTTTCTGCCTTGGCAAACTCGGTCTCCATCTGCTGTTTTGATTTCTCATACCGCGCCCTGCCCTGCGCTATCTGCTGCGGAGCATCCTCGAGCTGCGCTCTTGCCTTGTCAAGCTCGGCCTGACCGGCGTTTACCTGCGCGTAGCCGCTGTCAAGCTCAGCCTTGGCATCCTCAAGCTGCTGCTTGTAGGGCGCAAGCTCTGCGTCTATCTCCGATTTTCTCGCCTGAGCCGTTGCAAGGTTATTTTCTGCGCGCTGGAGCGCACTTTCATTCGTCTCAAGCTGCGACTGCTTAAGGCGTATCTGCGTTCTGAGGCTTGCGGCCTTGAGGGTCTGCCCGTTTGCGACCGCCTCGTCAAGCTGGGCGCTTAGATCTTCAAGCTCGGCGTTCAGCTGCACAATGTTTGCCTTGCGGGTCTCAACTCTATTGGTGTATGTCTCTATCTGTCGGTCAACGAATAGATACGCGCTCTTGCTGCGGGTCTCAAACTGCTTAAGGCCGCTTTCGTACTCGGCCTTACCCTTGTCAAGCTGCGCTTTTGCAGCATTGAGCTCTGCCTGCTTCTCGTCCAGGATAGACGGATCCTTAAGCATTTTCTCCGCTTCGTCAAGCTGCTTTTTAGCTTCGGCGAGCTTGGCTTCGGCGTTGGCCTTCTCGGTCTTGAGCTGCTTCACGCCGTTTTCGTACTCCGCCCTTGCAGGCTCGTACTCATTAAGTCCAGCCTGATACTGCGCCTTTGCGTCGGCAAGCTTTGCGTTTGCCTCGTCAATGATGCTGTCATAGCGGATGACCGCCCGCTCTTCCATGAACTGCTCAAGCGGCTTTACATACGCTTCGGCGTTATTCTTATATTCGTCCGAGTAGACATAGCCCTCGGCATCGACGGTGACATAGATATCGGTGAAACAATCGACCGAAAAGCCGTCCGACGGCAGATAGATATAGCCCTCGACGCTGCCGCTGCCAAGGGTGCTCGAACCGCGCTCAAGGTTAATGTACAAAACGGTCTCCGTCAGACCGACTATGGTGTACTCATCATATGCGAAGGTGTCCATGGTCTGCTCGGAGTTTTGCTTTGCAAGCTTGATGGTCTTGCCGATATCGTCCTCGGTGTACATCTCGGGGTCGGCAAGGCATTCATTGCCCTTTTCGGGCATGCGGCCTGCCTTGAGATCGATGAGGTTTATCCTCTCGGGTATCTCCTGAGCGGCGATGACGATGGATTTATCGTCACTTTCGTTATACAAAAAGTCTGCACTCACAACGCCCTCAGCGTCCTTAACGCCGTCGAGCTTCAAGACCTCGTCAACATCGTCCTGCGTGAGGCCGAGGGTGGACACAAGGCGGAAGTTATAAAAATTCGTCTCGTGCAGATACCGGTCATAGGTCTCTATAAAGTCCGGCTTTGACATACGCAGGCCGACAAAGAGCCCTGCGCCAAGCGCAATGATGGCGAATATCGCCATGTAGCGCCCGAAGCTGCCCTTTATCTCCCTTATAGTCAGTTTTGCCGTCTGCTTGTTCATTTACAGTTCCTTACCATTCAATAAATTCAATCGGTGTGGGGTTCGGGTTAATGGTGACATCGGTCACGGTGCCGCTTTTAATGGACACTACCCTGTCCGCCATCGCGGTCAGCGCCTGATTGTGCGTTATGATGACGACGGTCATGCCGTTTTTGCGGCTGCAATCCTGCAAAAGCTGCAAAACCGCCTTGCCGGTCTTATAGTCAAGTGCACCCGTCGGCTCGTCGCACAGAAGAAGCTTCGGATTTTTCGCCAAGGCTCGGGCTATCGCAACACGCTGCTGCTCGCCGCCGGAAAGCTGAGCCGGAAAGTTATTTGCTCTGTCCTTTAAGCCGACAAGCTCGATGACCTTCCCTGCGTCCATCGGGTCGCGGCATATCTGCGCCGCAAGCTCGACATTTTCAAGCGCCGTCAGGTTCTGGATGAGGTTATAAAACTGGAACACGAAGCCGATATCGTACCTGCGGTAGGTCGTAAGCTGCTTAGAGCTGTACTTGGATATCTCCTGCCCGTCGAGCATGACCCTGCCCGAGGTGAGCTCATCCATACCGCCGATGATGTTGAGAAGCGTAGTTTTGCCCGCGCCCGATGCACCGACGATGACGCATATCTCGCCCTTTTCGATCTCAAAGGTCGCATCCCGCAGAGCTTCGATCTGCACCTCGCCCATTTGGTAGACCTTTCTGACTTTTTCAAACTGAACAAATGCCGACATATTGCTGTCCCCTATTAAATGTTTATTTTATAATTATACTAAAAGTCCAGCCCCTTTTCAACAGAAAAACCGTGGCAAAACCACGGTTTTTCAATTAATTCACATTTGAATTTCAACAGCAAATTATCCCCACAGGCTGCCGGTTTTCCAAATGCCGAAGCTTGGCGGCTTCATGCCCGCTGCCGGGACATTGTCGTAGGTGCTCGTGATGTTGTCGATGAGGTCAAGGTACATTGATCTTACTTTGTATCTGGTGTTCGACAGCATGCCGCCGACGATGCTCAAATGGTCATACGGCTGGGTCGGCAGGACATTCCACACGCCGGGCTCAAAGTGCTTTGCCGACTGGCCGTCATACATCACATAGCCCTGACTGCCGTCGGTTTTCAGGCAATTTAAGCTGCTGTCGATGGGATAAAGGCCGGACACGACATTGACCATGCCGTCGTTGGGAAGCCAGCTGCGGTCGATGTATACGCCGCCCGGGGTGTACTTATCATAGTAGCCGCCCATCATCTGCGCAAAGGGCTTGAGCAGCACAAACATGTTTGCGTTGGGAAGCTCGGTCTTTGTGACCTTGCTGTAGTGCGTTGCGTCGCCGGTCACAGAGAAGTAATACACACCGTCTTGTATCTCGATGTCGTCGTTTATCTTGAGGGCATTGTCGATGGTGAGGTCATATATTGCATTGTCATTGTGGCTCATGAACTCCTTGTCGTTGAGCACACGGATAAGATACTCAAGGTCGGTCTCGCCAGACTTCTGATAAATGCCGAAGTGCTCAAGCTGGAGATCGTACACGCCCTTGAGCTTGGTAATGCCAAGGGTAGCACCGAAGTTGTAAATGAAGTTTGTGACCACATCGGTGGAGATGTCGCACTTTTCAATGAATGTCGTGCCGTTGTGGGGAGCGGACACCGCCGTGAGCGAATACACCCAGTCGCCCCTGCCGCCCTTAAAGAAGGGCGAGACCTCTGTACCTGTAGCCTTTGCCGCTGCGACCTCCTCGGGTGCGCCGTTTGTAAGTATCTCAAGGAACATGCGGATAGTCGCGCCGCCGAAGCTGTGACCGATGAGGTTTACCTTCTTATCGGCGCTCCAGCCGTTAAACAGCGGCTCGTCATAGGTGATGCCGTAGCGGTCATGATCCTTTTCGCCGGAGTGGACGATGCCGTAGTCGACCCTTGTGCCGGTAAGCTGGGCGTACAGCTCGCAGGCTCTGTCCCATGCGCCGGAAAGCGGTCCGACCTGCGCGGCGTAGCTTTCAAAGCCCTTGTTGTTCAGGTACTTCATCAGGTTGCCGGTCGTCATGCCCCAGTACGGGACGATAGGGTCAAGATCCGATCTTGCGCCCCAGCCCATAAGTCCGTGGACGAAAACGAATGGGTAATCTGCTTCCGATGTTGAGTTATCCGCCGATGCGGGGAATGCGAAGAGACTTGCCGCCAGTGCAAGCACCAGTATTATGCACAGCAGCTTTTTAAATTTTCTCATGCTCACCCTCCTTGTGCATACATTATGTTGTGGTATGTCTAATTGATTTTACCATGTTGTAGCATTAGCCGTCAATCGAGCCGGCAAATTTCGGCATATTGCAAAAATTGCAGTGGTAAAATTTATGCAACATCCAACAAGCACCCATGTCTGCTCTTGCCAAGTGAGCCATTAGGTGTTATAATGCAGTTTATGCGGGTGTAGTTCAATGGCAGAACATCAGCTTCCCAAGCTGAATACGGGGGTTCGATTCCCCTCACCCGCTCCAGAAAAAAGCCAAGTCGAAAGACTTGGCTTTTTTCAGTTAAGTAAATCCCTTTGGGTTTACTTAACTTGATGCGTAGCATCTAACTTCACTTTTGCAAAACAAAAACTTCACTGCGAGCATTAGCGAGCAACGCGAATGCTTTGCTCGGGGCTATACTTATAAAAGGTGCCTACTGAAAAGCCTCACTTCTCCTGCTTTGTTATCCTCCACAGGGTTGTGCGGCTCAGGCCGAGCTTTTCGGCGGCATCGTCGTTTGAGCAGTGCAGGCGCTCTTTTAAGAGGGTGAATGCTTGAACGAAGGCAGTGCGGTCGGTCACGGGGCGCTGGAGGAGCACGGGGTACTTTGCGGCAAGGTCTGCAACAAGCTTGTCCTCGCCGATCGCCTGCACGAGCGCACGGTAGCGGAT
>CAVGBM010000072.1:0-7402 GCA_963627445.1 Oscillospiraceae bacterium
GCGCAGGGGAGCTGTTTCGACGGGAACGGCAGAGAGACCTTAACGCTGCGGCACTTGCAAGCGTCAATTTCAACCGGATAAAAAATGTATAAAGGAGATTGAAACAATGCAAAAAAGCGGACTCGTTAAAAGCAGCAAATACGCATGGGTCGTATTGATACTGCTTGTACTCATGCAGTTTGTATATGCCGGCATCACGCTGAGCACCGTTACCCTGTACATGGAGCCCATCCTCAATGCACACCCCGAGGTGTCCCGTACCGCATATGCTCTGACCATCACGCTTAACGGCGGCGCAAACGCCATAGTAAGTATCTTCTTCGGCAAGCTCGTTGATAAGTTCGGCCTCAAGAAGATGATCTCATTCTGCTCGATCCTGATGATCGCCGGCGTTCTTCTGTACGCAAACGGCACCGCCATCTGGATGTTCTACCTCGCAGCTATCCTTCAGGGCATCTCCCTTTGCTTCTGTTCGGGCGCATCCTGCTCGATCATCTTCAGCAAGTGGTTTGCCCACTCCACCGGCACCCTGCTGTCCGCGACCGCTATCGGCTCCGGCCTTGCAGGCGTTATCTTCAGCCCGATAGTCTCCAACTGGATCGGCACCATCGGCTGGACCACCTCTCTCTACATCAACTGCGCGATCGTTGTTTTCACCGCTATCGTCCTCATCGTGTTCCTCAAGGACAGCCCTGAGAAGTACGGCGTAAAGCCCATGTGGAACGACAAGGTCAAGATCGCCGACGAAAGCGGCGCGATCATCCCCTACGGCGTGACTGCCAAGGAAGCATACAAGTCCGTGCAGTTCTGGTGCGGCACTATAGGCATCGGCCTGTTCGGCCTCATCATTTACGGCGCGATCTGCAACATCGCAATTTTCTCCTCTGACCTCGGCTATGACGGCGGCGTGATGCTGTCTGTCATGTACGCGGCAAACATTGTTCTGCAGCTGCCGTTCGGCATCCTCGCCGACAAGCTCGGCATCCGCACCTGCATGGTCGCATACTCGATCATGGCCATCGCATCGGTGTTCATCTACGCGACTGCACCTGCCATCGGCATGATGTACTTCGGCACCGTCCTTCTCGGCGGCTCGTTCTGCATCCTCAAGGCGACCCTCCCCGTTTACACCCTGCAGATCTTCGGCAACCGCGCACAGGGTCAGATCATGGGTATCATGATCGCTGTCATGAACTGCGGCGTTGCCTTCGGTATGCCCGTACTGAACGCTGCATATGACATCACCGGCTCTTACAGCGGCATGTTCAAGCTCTTCGGCTTCCTCGGCATCGTCCTCGCTGTCATGATCTTCATCGGCTGCAAGCCCCTCAAGAAGGTCGTCGACGAGAAGAAGGCCATCGAGGCCGGCGAGAAAGCCACCGCAAACGTATAAGTAAACCTGAAACCGGCTGTCGGCTCGCCTGAGCCGACAGTCGGGGCGACGATATAAAGCAAACAAGCAAAGGAGCAAATCAAAAATGGAAAAGAAAGATTACAGCCCTCTTTTTACCCCGTTCAAGATAGGCAAGATGGAGATCAAGAATCGCCTCGTGCTTTCTCCTATGGGTCACAACGCATCCCTCCCTTACGGCGCAAAGTCCGATTGGGAGATCGATTACTATGAAGAGCGCGCAAGAGGCGGCGTCGGCATGATAATCACCGGCTGCACACCGCTCACCGAGAAGATCGCACAGGGCTCCCACGAGGGCACCCTGGAGAGCGACATCCCCATCCCCGCATACACCGACCTCGTCGAGAGAGTCCACCGCTGGGGCGCAAAGATCTGCCTTCAGATGACCCCGGGCACCGGCCGCAACGGCTATCCCAACGAGTTTGGCGACAAGCTCATCTCCTCCTGCGAGCAGCCCACCTTCTTCAAGCCCGATGTCCTCACCCGTGAGATGACAAAGCAGGAGATCAAGGATCTTCAGGAGACCTTTAAGTACGCAGCAGGCGTTGCCCGAGACGCAGGCTTTGACGCTATTGAGATCCACGCCCACGCAGGCTACCTCATCGACCAGTTCATGTCCAAGGTGTTCAACCACCGCACCGACGAGTACGGCGGCTCTGCCGAGAACCGCACTCGCTTTGCCCGCGAGATGGTCGAGGCTGTCCGCTCCGTAGTCGGCCCGGATATGCCCATCCTGTTCCGTATCGCTCTTGACCACGGCTGGGAAGGCGGCCGTACCTTCGAGGAGTCCAAGGAGCTCGTCGAGTGGCTCCAGAAGTGCAGCATCGACGCATTTGACGTTGACGCAGGCTCCTACGAGCGCCTTGACTACATCTTCCCGCCCTCTTACCAGGGTCCTGCCTGCATGAGCTATGTCTGCGACTTTGCAAGAGAGAATATCTCCAAGCCCATCCTCAACGGCGGCACTCACGATCCCGATACCGCACTTGAGCTTATAACCTCCGGCAAGGCAGACTTCGCCATCCTCGGCCGCGCACTCATCGCCGATCCCGATATCCCCAACAAGCTGCTTGCAGGTCACCGCGAGGATGTACGTCCCTGCCTGCGCTGCAACGAGGACTGCATCGGTCGTATCTGGAACCGCCGTACCAAGATCTCCTGCTCTGTGAACACCAGAGTAGGTGAGGAGAGAGCGTTCAAGATCGAAAAGACCAATGACCCGAAGAACATCGTCATCATCGGCGCAGGCCCCTCCGGCCTTGAAGCTGCCCGTGTTGCCGCACTCAAGGGTCACAAGGTCACCATATACGAAAAGGACGGCCACCTCGGCGGTACCGCCCGCGTCATTGCGACCTCCTCGTTCAAAAACTACATCCGCGCCCTGTTCGAGTACTACGCAGTACAGATGGATAAGCTCGGCGTCGAGATCCACCTGAACACCGAGATCAAGGCCGACGACCCCGTCCTCGAGGCTGCCGACTGGATCTTTGTCAGCACCGGCACCGTTCCCGTGTGCCCGCCGATCCCCGGCCTTGACGGCAAGAATGTTTTCAACATGTACGAGGTACATAAGGATCACGGCCTTGTCAAGGGCGACAACATCGTCATCTGCGGCGGCGGCGAGTCCGGCTGCGACGGCGGCTATGAGCTGGCGCTCGACTACGGCAAGAACGTCACCATCGTTGAGATGGCAGACATCATGGCAAAGGACGCGATGTTCATCAACCGCGACTGCATCTGCGCAAAGATGACCAAGCTCGGCGTTCGCCTGATGACCAAGACCAAGGTGCTCAGCGTCGACGAAAACGGCGTCACCGTCGAGAAGGAAGACGGCAGCACCGAGTATCTGCCCGCAGACACCGTCATCAACGCTCTCGGCATGAAGCCCAGAACAGAGCTTGTTGACGCACTCAAGGCAAAGTACTACACCAAGACCATCGCCATGGGCGACAGCGTGAAGATGGGCAAGATAGGCACTGCGGTACGCAGCGGCTTCTTTGCAGCAATGAGCATCGATCGCTAAATATGAAACTATTGTCCATGCCGGCCTCCGGCATGGACAAATCAAAAGAAAGGAGCAAAAATCGTTATGAGAGATCTCATCCCTTATGAATTAGAGTACCTTTTCTCCTACGCAGCAGACTGCGACCCCAACTTCGAAGTCTACGACCCCTCGATCTTCGGCGGCTTCCGTCTCACAGGCTACATCGTCGGCGGCTGGGTAAAGGGCGACAAGATAAACGGCAAGCTCAAGCCCTTCGGCGGCGACTGGTGCCACGGCACACCCAACGGCACGCAGAATGTCAATGTCCGCGCGACCATCGAGACCGATGACGGCGCAAAGATCTACATGCCCTATCAGGGCAGAAACGACATCGGCGGCTACGAGGATGTTCTCAAGTACAAGAGGTTTATCTTCCCCGAGCAGGTGCGCAATGCGATACACTATCAGCTCGAGACCGACGATCCCCGCTACGAATGGCTCAACCACACCTTCTGCATCGGCTTCGGCATTGCAAAATTCACCGACCCCGTTGTCGTGCGCTACGATGTTTACGCCGTTCGCACCAAGAAGTGAGAAAGGAGATAAAACATGGCTAACGATTTGAACAAGACCCGTATCGACCATCTTTTTTCCGCTGATATCGACCTTGAGTGCCGGGGCTTTTACCCCTCTGTCGGCGGCGGTGTTCGTGTTAACTCCGTTCCCAAGTCCGGCGAAGTGTTCACTCAGACCGAGGTCATCGGCGAGGTCATCCCCGGCGGCGAGGTCACGCAGCTTCTGCGCTACAACGGCGTTTTTGAGCTCGACGGCCGCATAACATTAAAGCTCAACGACGGCACCTTGGTCTATGTGCCCTACACCGGCAAGGCCGATTTCTGCACCGTCGACGAGATAAAGGAATTTGCAGCAGGCAATATCGAAAAGGGCGTAGATGTCTACTTTGCAAGCCCCATCGAGTCTACAGACCCCAAGCTTGACAAGATGTTCGTTTTTGCAGTCGGCAAGCTCGACAACGCAAAGAAGCCCACCAAGCTCATGCTCGACCTTTACGAGTACGAGTGCCTGCCTCTGTAAGGCAAAGGAGGTACGATATGTTTGATCTTCATGGCAGAGTAGCAGTCGTCACCGGAGCATCCAGCGGCCTTGGCCGTCAGTTTGCGCTCGCATTGGCAGGTCAGGGCGCAGATATCGTCCTGCTTGCACGCCGCATGGAAAAGCTTGAAGCGGTCGCGCAGGAGGTAAGGGCAAAGGGTGTTAAGTGCCTGCCCGTAAAGTGCGATGTTTGCGAGCTTGACGATATAAAGGCAGCCGTCAAGGCCACCATCGACGAGTTCGGCAAGGTCGATATCCTCGTCAACAACGCAGGCGGCGGCCCGTTCTATCCCATCACCGAGACCCCCGATGATTTCTGGCAGCACGGCCTTGACCTCGAGCTAACGGGCGTGTTCCGCTGCATCCGCGAGTTCGGCAGGGAAATGATCAAGGCTGGCTACGGCCGCATCATCAATAACGCATCTCTGTTCGGCCGCATCGGCACGGGCGAGATCGCCATCTCCAACTATTGCGCAGTCAAGGGCGGCGTTGTAAACCTCACCCGCGAGGTCGCCTGCGAGCTTTGCAAGCACGGCATCACCTGCAACTGCGTGTGCCCGGGCTTCTTCCCCTCGGAGTCGAATAGCCCCGAAGCTATGGAAATGCTCGGATCGTGGATAAACTCCCGTGTGCCCATGGGCAGAGCCGGCGTTGACGGCGAGCTCGACAGCACGATAATCTATCTGGCAGCGGACGAGTCGTCGTATGTAAACGGCGCAATCGTGTCCTGCGACGGCGGCTGGACCTGCTGCTGATAAACAGTTTAATTCAGAAAGGATATAATCATGGATCTTAAGCTTAAAGATAAAGTCGTTCTCATTAACGGCGCGACCGGCGGCATCGGCAGAGCAGTGTGCTTTGCACTTAAGGCAGAGGGAGCAAAGATAGCTCTCTCCGGCCGCGACGCGGACAAGGTCGCAAAGCTCGCAGCTGAGCTCGAGCTCGACCCCGACAGACTGTACACAAATGTTGCCGATGTAACTTGCGAGGAGCAGGTCAAGGCATTCGTTGACGGCGCACTGGCTCACTTCGGCCACATCGACTCTGTCGTTCCCAACGCCGGCTACGAAGGCAAGTGGGAGTTCAACAATCAGATGAGCAAGGAAAACTTCGACAAGGTCTTCGGAATCAATGTTCTTGGCGTAATGTACATGCTCAAGTACGGCGGCGATGTCCTTGCAAAGCAGGGCCATGGCTCCATCGTCATCACCTCGTCCATTGGCGGCGTTGTCGGCAGCCCCGGCATGGCCATTTACTGCGCCTCCAAGCACGCAGTTCAGGGACTTATGAAGTCCGCTGCCCGTGAGCTCGGCCCCCAGGGCGTCAATGTCAACAGTGTCAACCCCGACGGTGTCGACACCGGCATGCTCGCTCGTATCGGCGAGAACGCATTTGGCGACGCGATGAGCGCCGATGAGCGCTATGCAGCTCTCGTCTCCGGCACGTATGACAAGCGCGCCGCAACTCCCGAAGAGGTCGCATACCTCATCCTGTACTACATCTCCCCGTGGGCATCCCACATCTTCGGCACCAAGACTGTCATCGACGGTGCAAACGGCGACGGCGAGACCGTAAGACCGTAATTTTGTGTATACATTTCTCCTTTCAGATCAGATGTAATTTTCCCAGATCCACCCTCCCAAAACCGAGGGGCACTTCCACCCCCTCAATGCCGTCGGGTGCATACGGCGGCAGCGATCCCCTAAAAGCATACCGGCATCGATTTTCGGTGCCGGTATGTTTTTCTATTCCGTTTTGACGAAAGCTGTTGTATAATGGCAGCATAAACAAAAGGAGAAAGCAAAATGACATATAAGGAAGTACTAGAGCAGGCGAGAAAGAACATTGCCCCTAATTGCAAGGCATGCCCCGAGTGCAACGGCCTCGGCTGCGGAAACACGATACCCGGCCCAGGCTCAAAGGCCCCGGGTAACGGCGCGAACGACAACTGGAAGGCATGGCGGCCGTATAAGCTCAACATGAACACTATGGTGCCCAACACGCCGGTCGACACCGGCATCGAGCTTTTCGGCAGGCGCATAGAGCTGCCGCTGCTGACCGGCCCCATCGGCTCACTGAGAATGCAGTTTCACCCCGAGGATGATATCCGCGATTACAACCGTAAGTGCATTGAGGCGTGTGCACAGGAGGGCGTGTTTGAGTGCTTTGGTGACGGCCTTATTGACGGCGTGACCGAGGATGCGGTAGATGCAAGCAAGACCTGCGGTGGTATCGGCATACCCATCCTGAACCCATTATCGCAGGAGGAGATACTCAAAAAGATAGAGCTGTGCAAGGCAGGCGACCCCGCAGCCATCGGCATAGTCATCGACAGCGCAGGGCTTCCGCATCTTAAAAGCAGACCCGACGCGGGCACGAAAACGCCCGAGCAGATAAGGGAGCTCAAAGCCGCCGTCGACTGCCCGTTCATCGTAAAGGGCGTGCTGAACGCCAAGTGCGCAGAGCTTGCAGTCGATGCCGGAGCAGACGCGATAATCGTCTCAAACCACGGCGGCAGGGTGCTCCCGGGTGCGCCCGCAACGGCTGAGGTGCTGCCGGAGATAGTCGAGGCTGTCGGCGGCAAGACCAGGATCATCGTCGACGGCGGCATACGCTCAGGCTACGATATCTTCAAAGCCATTGCCCTCGGTGCGGATGCGGTCATGATTTGCCGCCCTGTGCTTGTGAGCTACTACGGCGGCGGCACGGAAGGCATAAGAGTTTACATCCAAAAACTCAAGGACGAGTTCTCCGATGCAATGTATATGTGCGGTGCCCGCAAGGTGTCCGACATAGACGGCAGCATGATAAGACAATCAAAATAAAAAAGAAGCAGTCGATGCACCGAACCGTAAAAAACGGACAATAGACAAAACACCCCCTATGTAGGAAAA
>CAVGBM010000073.1:0-13143 GCA_963627445.1 Oscillospiraceae bacterium
CGAAAGCCGCAGGGCGAGTTGAGCCCCGGGCGCAGACGGCGCAGAAACGGCACGCCCCACATGCGAAGTCCGATGAGCACGACCAATAGCCCCGCGACGATGAACACGGCGCTTCTAAGCTGCATGCTGAAAATGATATAGCTGCCCGCCGCGCCGAAGATGAAGCCCATGACCGTGTAGCCGACCATGCGGCCGCCGTTATACGCAAGGGCGTTGTGCTGCGTGAGCATGATGCCGCCGCACATGCCGATGCAGTGAACGCCGCCGAGTAGTCCCGTCAAAAACACGAGCCCCAGCGACATTCCCTCGCCCATCTCGGGCATGCTCACCGCCTGAGTTATCGCCGTCAGCGCAAGGTACAGCGCCGCGATGCAGCATAAGTCGAGCAGGTTCCACAGCAGATTTTTTCTGCCCCTGCCGACGGGGAAGCCCTGCTTTGCAAGCGCCGCTTCTATCTCGCCCTCGCTGACCCTTTCAGGGTCAAATTCGGCGGTGACCTCGCTTTTTACATAGCTTGCCTTGACTGCTAAAACGCCGTCGAGGCGCTTTAAAATTCTTGCGATATCATATGTGCAGTTCGAGCAGACAATGCCGTCGACTTTTGCTTCAAATGTGCTCATTTTGCCCTCCCCGTTTTGTCGAACGCATGCGCAAGCTTTGCAGCCAGCCGCTCGACGACGCTCGGCCTGCGCTCAAACGGCGGGTAGCCCGCGTCGTCCAAGACGGCAAAAATTTGCGCCTCGGTGACGATCTCGGGGTCAAAGCGCACCGTGACGAGCGACTTAAAATACTCAACATCTGCATCGATGACGCCCCGCAGCTGCAAAAGTGCGCAGATGATAAGCTCGGGGCACTGCACGCAGTACATGCCCTTTACATAGGTTTTCAGCGTTTTTTCTTCCACCGTTTGCGCTCCTTTCTGCCGTTTTGCAGCTTGAGTGAGTTAAATAGCACGCCTATCGAGCTCAGCGACATCGAGGTCGCGCAGATCGACGGGTGCAGCACTCCGGCGGCGGCAATGGGTATGCTCAGTGCGTTGTAAAACAGCGCCCAGCGGAGGTTTTGGTTCACGACGTGCATGGTCTTTTCCGAGAGCTCGAACACCTCGGGCAGCTTTTTAAGATCGCCCGACGGCAGCAAAATGCCCGCCGATTCGATGGCGATGTCCGAGCCGCTGCCCATGGCGACCGAGCAGTCGGCACCGGCGAGCGCGGGCGTGTCGTTCACGCCGTCGCCGACCATGCAGATCGTGCGCCCCTCCGATTTCAGGCGGGCGATGATATCCTCCTTTTCCGTCGGCAGGACATTGGCCTTGACGTTCTCGATGCCCGCCTCGGCGGCGATATCCCGCGCCGTGCGCTCGTTATCGCCCGTGACGAGCCAAACCTGCCTGCCGCCGGCCTTGAGCCGCTCGACGACCTCGCGTGCCTCGGGCTTTATGACATCGGCGACGCGAAGAAGCCCCACGAGCGCGCCGTCATACGCTGCGCAGACCTCGGTGCCCGTGCCGTCGGGCAATTTGACTGCGTCAACGCCGTTTTCGCCGAGGAACCGTCTGCTGCCGCAGATGAGCGTTTTGCCGTTTATCGTGCACTTAATGCCGCGGCCTGCGACCGCTTCAAAGTCCGTTATCGCAGTGGGCACAAAGTCGCCGAACACGGCCTTTGCGCGGGCGACCACCGCCTTGGCGACGGGGTGGTCGGACATGGCCTCAGCCGATGCAGCAAGGCGCAAAAGCGTTTTTTCGTCCATGCCGCCGAAGCTCAAAATTTCCGTCACCTCGGGGCGGCCCTTGGTGATGGTTCCCGTTTTGTCGAACACGATCGTGTCGGCCTTACGGGCATTTTCTATAAATCTGCCGGAGCTGAAGAGCACGCCGTTTTCGGCGGCAGCGCCGGAGGCGACCATGAGCGCCGTGGGCGTGGCGAGCCCCAGCGCGCAGGGGCAGGCGACCGACAGCACATCGCAACAGGTCAAAAGCGCCTTTTCAAGGTCGTGCGGCCGCAGCTTCTTAAACCACAGCGCAAATGTCGCCGCAGCGGCGGCAACGACGGCGGGCACGAACCAGCCCGCAACGGAGTCTGCAAATTTTTGCACGGGCGCTTTTTCGCACTGCGCCCGCCTGACGGCGGCGACTATCTGCTGCAAAACGGAATCCTTGCCCAGCCCCTCGGCGGTCACCTTGGCCGCGCCCGCACGGCACAAGCTGCCGCCGATGACTTTATCGCCCGCGTGCTTGTCAACGGGCAGGCTCTCGCCGGTGAGCATGGATTCGTCGACGGCGCAGTCGCCCTCAACTATAGTTCCGTCAACGGCGATGCGCTCACCCGCTCGGACAAGGATCATATCGCCGTGCACGATGCTGTCCACGGGCTTTTCCGTGACCGCACCGTCAACGAGCACGACCGCCGTTTTGGGCTGGAGGTGCAAGAGTTTTCTTATCGCGCCGTTTGCCTCACCGGCCGCCATCTGCTCAATATATTTGCCGAACAAAATGAGCGACAGCAGCACGCCGTCCGAACCGAAATACAGCGTAAAATTGCGCTTTCGCGTGAGGGCGACATGGCTGCTGTAAAGGTAAATGAGCGTCGAGGACAGGGAGATGAGCGTGTCCATGCCGAAGCTGCGGTTGCGCAGGTCGCGCAGTGCGCCCTTGTAAAAATACCGACCCGGGCCGAATTGCAGCGCCGTTGCAACGGCAAACTGCGCCTTGGGATGCAGCTCCAGCATCAAAAGCGAGGTCGCCGCCGCAGAGCCCAAAAGCTTTTGCAGAAGCCCCATGCGCTTATCAAGCTCCTGATCTAAATCCCCGCCGCGCCGCTCGCCTGCCGTGACCGCGCAGCCGAGTTCAGCGCAGGTGCTCACGAGCTCCCGAGCCTGCACATCGACAGGCCATAGCTGCGCCGTTATCTTGCCGTCAGTAACTGAAACCGACTTCACGCCGAACACCGAGCGCAACGCAGCGCAAAGCCCCTCGGGCACTTCACCCTCGAGGATGAGCTCCTGCTCCTCGATGGGAACGCGAAAGCCCGCCTTTTTGACGGCGGCGGCTATCATCGCAATGTCCGTCACGCCCTCGTCATACGAAACAGCGGCGGTCGAGGCGGCGAAGTTTATCTCCGCATTTTCCACGCCCTTTTGCGTCGAGATGACCTTGCCGAGCCTGCGCACACACGCGGCGCACTCCATGTCCAAAATTTTAAGCGATATATCCGTCATGTCATATCACCTCATATGACTCATGCTCCGAAAAGGAACATGGAAAATAACAAATGCAACGGGTAAACTCCAATACGCAGCAGGGGGAGTGTGAGGGGGACAAGGTCCCTCCTCAAATTCGATAAATAGCCATCAAAAACGGCCGTTAAGACTTTTTGACGAGCGTAGCGAGATTTTTTGTGAAGCTGCGCTTCACAAAAAATGTGGCGTGTTTTTCAGCGTGCAAAGCACGCTGAAAAAGCGGGAGAGACCATAGCCTCTCCCGTTGTCTGTTATTCTTCTTCCGCTGCCTGAGCTTCAAGCTCCTTGCGCTTTTTGTTTGCGAGGATGAACGCCGGTATCGACGCGACGGGGAGGATAAACAGCAGCGCCCAGTCTATCCAGTTGATGCCCTGGAGCCACTGCCCCTCGTGCATAACGCCCTTGTTGAGCTTGAAGTAGTTGTAGTTCCATGCGCCCCAAATGTCGGTCGTGGGCTTGTAAAGATGCACCTTCAAAAATGCGGCGCTGGTGATGATGCCCTCGGCCATGACGAGCCAGGTCGCCGAAGCGCGCTTGTTCTTGGTCAAGAATGTGCTGATAGCGGGCATAACGTACACGGCGAGGTTTATCGCCAGCAGCTGGAGCGGAATTTTGTACTTCCACCTGAACGCCTGATAAAAATGGTCGCCGTCGTGTGCGAGCGTTGCGCCCAGCACCATCATGTTCGCCAAACCGACCGAAGCTGCGGTCTTGTCATCCATACGGGTGCTCAAGAACTTTGCTTCCTTCTTAAGATCAAAGCCCATGTTTTCGTCCTCCGTAATTTTAATTTACCGCTTGGTAAATATAAAATACCGCATTGTGGAGGATTTGTCAATACTCAATTATCTGCGGCTTGACATTCGCATCGTGCGAGCAGAAAATGCCCACGCATTTGGGGTCTGCCTGCATCGCTTTGAGCCATTCAATAGACTTGCGCTGCCGCTTGCGGGCAAAGCCGTAGCCCGGGATGACGAGGTCGTCGATATTGCGCTGCGAGAAGGCGACATCGGAGGCGAGGATCGCAAACTCATTGCCGTAAATGCCGTCGGCGGCGTTTGCAAACCGGCCGGACGGGGCTTTGTTTACCATGACCGCCATCTGCCCGTCGGTGTGCCCGGGGCAGGCGATGCACAAAACGCTGTCGTCGCCGAAAAGGTCGAAGCCGCGGCCAATAGGCCCCTGCGCCGTGCCGAAATAAAACGGGCGCTCGATCATGTCCTTAAACGGCATGAAGGTCTCCCACACCTGACGGACGCGGTACACCGTGCGGCACGACCAGAAATACTCATGCTCTGCCATGACGATGCGCTTTGCCTTGCCCGCAAAGTCCTTGAGCGCGCAGGTGTGGTCAACATCGTTGTGCGTTATGAGCACAAGGTCAATGTCCTCGGGGCGGATGCCCATCGCCGCAAGCTGCTCAATGGCTGTCTGACCTTTTTCGACATGCGGGCGGTAAAAATCCCGCAGATACTTTGGCATGACCTCGCAGCAGTCGCTCGACAGTCCCGTCTCGACCAGAATTTTGCCGTGCACGGGGTGCTCGATGAGATAAACGCTCACGGGAAGCGTCACACGCCTCAGTGCGCTGTCTTTTATATACGCCATGCTCGCCGGTATCGTTATCGTTCCGCAGTGCAGAATGTGAATTTTGATCGCGTTTTTATCCATAAAGACACATCCTTTCGATATTCAAATGCTATCACAAATTTACCAATCGGTCAATAAACGGGAGAAAAAAGGGCTCGCGGCAGCATTTAGTCGCGATCTATTAATAAATAGACTTAAATATTTTCAATATCTATATTGACATTTTGCCTATCTAATGCTATTCTGTTCTCAGAGGTGATAATTATGAAGCGGCTAATTTCAAGGTGTCCGAGCTGTGACGGCGAGCTTGTGATAAGCACATTGCAGTGCCCCGATTGCGGCATGGAGTTTAAAAGCAGCTTTGAGCTGAGTGCTTTCGACAAGCTCAGCGACGAGCAAAACGGTTTTTTGCTCGCATTTTTGCGGGCAAGAGGAAATCTGAAAGAGGTGCAATCCGAAATGAGTATTTCTTACCCGACCGCAAAAAAGAAGTTAGACGAGCTGCTCGATGCGCTGAACCTCGGCGGCGAAGAAAAATGCGCCGAGCCTAAGGTCGTTGACCTAAGCCGGCTGAATGTCGACCACGGCAGCAATCGTGCGTCCGAAATAGTCAAGGCAAAGCTCAAAGAGCGCGGCGGTCACGCAACGGTGTTCACCGCAAGAGGACTTCCCTGCGAGGTGTATGCCGCTCCCGACGGTGAGACCTTTACGAGCGACAAACTCCCCACAAGTCCTGCATTTGACTACGGCATTTTTGATGCGATAGTCGAGCTGCTTTTAAAGCAGGACGGAAGGGCGAGAAAGGGCAACGGCAGAAACTTTAAACTTGGCGAGACCGGCTGCGAGGAAAACACGGTCGTCGGCGCAGTTGCGCTGCACATGGGTCACAAAAAAGGTGACTCCATCCATGACCCCGTGTTCGTTTTGGCGGCAATTTTGGAATGGGCGGGCATCACCGTGAATGGGCGCGGCGAGCTTATTCTCACGGATGAATACAGGAGCATGCTATGATACGCTTTTTGCTTTCGCTCATCATCAACTTTTTGCGCTGCGTGTTTTTTAAGTACAACAATTACTAATAAACAGACCGCTCCGCAGGCTCGTGTCGAGCCTGCGGAGCGGTCTTATTTTTTCTTTTTAAAGCTCCGAAACCTTGAACATGTCCTCTATGGGGGCTTCCTGGAAGAGGGTAAACTTCTCGGCCTTGGGCAGTTCGCGGCCGAGGTCGGTGAGCTCCATGCGGACGGACTTGCCGTTAGGAGCGGTGAAGGTGAACACCATCTCACCCGTCAAATTGAAGGTCAGTCTGCCGTTTTCCTCGGTGCAGTCGAGAATGACCTTGACCGCATCGACGGGGCACTTGTTGCTCTCGGCAAGGCAGGCCACGCCCGACTCGGGGCAGGGCTCGACACCCAAAAGCTCGGCAGCGTACAGTGACGCGCGGTAGCCGATGACAAGACCGGGGCACTCGTGGCCGTGGAACTCGGCGCACTTTTTCCAAAGCTCGTTATTTATCATATCAATTCTCCTTTTTAATTAATATCACTTGCGGCGAGCACGGATCTGCTCGATGGCGCTGTGTGCATTTTTAAGGTGCTCGGAAAGCGGGATATCCGACTTGAACGGCAGCAGGAAGTTCGGCTTCTTGGCGAAGCGCTCGTGGGTCGCGCGGATGTTCGCCTTGAGGTTTTCGTACTTGATGATGATGTCGTTTTCCTTTGCGAAGGCGCGCAGCTTGGCTACGATGCCGGCTGAGTACACGATGTCGATGGTGAACACGCCGAAGAAAAAGCCCACGACGAACAAAAACTCAAGATTGTTGCCCAGCCACACCAAAAGCTCGGTCACCAGCGGATGCAGCAGGAAATAATACGCCGCGCCGATGGCCGCCCAAATGGCCGAAAACAGCGGGCAGATGATGCCGTTTAGGTTGCCCCAGTTGTTGCTGTAATCCCACAGACGCAGGTTGTATATCTTCAGGCACATGATACCGGCAATGTACTCCACTGCCGTCATGGCGGCCGCCATCATGACGAGCACCGCGATCGTGCCGCCTGTCGTGGCAACAAGGCCGCTTTTTTCGCCGAAGTCGGCGAGCAGGTACAAAAAGCACAGGCCGAAGCCGTAAAGCGGCACATACGGCCCCACGCAGAAGCCCGGGTTTATCCACTTGTGCTCGGGGTTCGAGCTGGACAGGAACTTGCGGAAGAGGACCTCCATCACCCAGCCCGCGAGCGAGCCGAGGAAGAACAGATATGCAAGGTACAAGATTATCATTCAGACACTCCAAAACAGTTTATTAAGTTGACGGAAGCCGAACACTATCGGTTTTGACGGGCAGATTTCCGCTCATGCTGCGTTAAAGCCCTTGCCAATACGAAAGTATTCCCTTCACGCTTTGCCTTGCCTGAGCAAAAATCTGCTCCGTCAAAACTGCAAGGCATCTGTCAGTGATGTTTTTCGAGGGATTTTCGGCTTTCTTTGGTGAGAATGGGCTGTCGCCCATTAAGACAAAAAAGGCGGAAAGCACCGAAAGGGCACACTGACAGACGATAGGATTCGGCTCCCGTCAACTTACGCTATTTATATCAGAAAACACGGCTTCGGTAAACCCCTAGTTTGACGCTTTTTGTCGAATAATAGTACAAATTTGAATGATTGTTTATCAAAATGAATTGGTTGTATTTTTTTAAATTGTATGTTATTCTACAGTAGGAGGGATGATTATGGCCACTTTTACGAAAAAAGCTATTCGCAACGCTTTTCTGACCTTGCTCGACGAGCACCCCCTGAACAAGATCACCGTCAAGGACATCACCGATGCCTGCGGCATGACCCGCAACACCTTTTACTATCATTACGACGACATTCCCGCCCTCATCGAGGAGATATTCATAAGCGAGATAGACCGCATCATAAACACCTATCCCTCGCTTGACTCTGTTGAGGAATGTCTGCGCGTCGCCATGGGCTTTGCCATGGAGCACAAGAAGGCTCTTTTGCATATATATAAGTCCTCGAACCGTGACATTTACGAAAATTATCTCTGGGAGATCTGCCGTTACACGGTCACGACCTATATAGAGACCGCCTTCCCTGATGTGCCGATATCGGCCGAGGATAAGGAAGCGATCATCCACTACATAAAGTGCGGCTGCTTCGGCATGGTCATAGACTGGATGAACTGCGGCATGAACGATGCCACGCGCCAGAAGCTGCTGCGTATCTGCGAGATAAAACGCGGCATGGCAGGCGAATTAGTTAACCGAAGCATTAAAAAATCCACCTGATGGGTGGATTTTTTAAATCCAACAGGAGTTGAGAAAAAATGAATGAGAAAAACGGCGGGATAAACTCCGCCAGAATGGGGCAGATGCCTGAGGGCAAGCTGCTCCTTACGCTTGCAGTGCCCATCATGCTGTCGATGCTCGTGCAGGCGCTGTACAATATCGTTGACAGCATCTATGTTGCGCAGGTGTCCGAGGACTGCCTGACGGCGCTGTCGCTGGTGTTCCCCGCGCAGAATATAATGATCGGCCTTGCCACCGGCACGGGTGTCGGCGTGTCGAGCCTTATCTCCCGCGCGCTTGGTGCAAACGACCGCGAAAGAGCCGGTCGGGTTGCGGGCAACGCAATGTTCCTGTGCCTGTGCTGCTGGGCGGCGATGTTTATCTTCGGCGTGTTCGGCGCGCAGTGGTTCGTAAACACGCAGATAGACGACGCTGCCGTGCGTGACTACGCAGGCTCGTACCTCAGGATAGTCTCCATGGGCTCTGTGTTCATGTATTTTGAGATAACCTTTGAGCGCTTTTTGCAGTCGTCGAGCCTCACGAAGCTTTCCATGTGGACGCAGATGGCGGGCGCACTGACGAATATCGTGCTCGACCCGTTTTTCATCTACGGCTGGTGCGGCCTGCCCGCAATGGGCACGGCTGGCGCCGCGGTGGCAACGGTGCTCGGCCAGGCGGTCGGCGCAGGGCTGGGTCTTTTCTTCCACCTAAAGCACAACCACGAGGTCCCGCTCGGACTTAAATTTATCCGCCCCAAGGGACGCATCATTGGTGAGATATACGAGATCGGCTTCCCGTCGATAATCATGATGTGCATAGGCTCGCTGACCAACTACATCATGAATGTGCTGCTCGTGTCGTTTACCAAGACCGCCGTCGCCGTGTACGGTGCGTACTTTAAGCTGCAAAGCTTTTTCTTCATGCCCGTGTTCGGCATAAACAACGGCCTTATCCCCATCATCGGCTACAACTACGGTGCGGGCAAGGTCGACCGCATCCACCGCACGATAAGATACGGCGTGCTGTTTGCCGCGGTGTTCATGCTTCTGGGACTTGCGCTGTTTGAGCTTGCGCCGGGGCTTCTGCTGTCGGCGTTCAACCCCTCGGCGGAAATGCTCGATATCGGCACGCATGCGCTGCGGCGCATCGCCGTGCACTTCCCGATCGCGGCGTTCTGCATCGTCGCGGGCTCCGCGTGTCAGGCACTCAACAAGAGCATGTTCTCGCTCATCACAAGCTGCATGCGTCAGATATTCGCCCTCATCCCCGCGGCGTATCTTCTGAGCCTCACGGGCGACGTGAACAACATCTGGTGGTGCTTTCTCATCGCCGAGTTTGTGTCGTTCATCTTCAGCTTCTTCTTCCTGCGCAAGGCCATGCACGACGCCGATAGACGATTGCGGACTTAATGTTTAAAAGCGCCCTTTTTGGGCGCTTTTTCTTGTATTTTTATGATAAAATATTAGCAGTCTCCACAAGTTTGTATATTGAAAACGCTGGATTTTTGTGATATAGTTGTGCCTAGTTTAGGAATTAACAATTTAATTCTTTGGGGGGGCTCGCACGAAGCGGTTTCGGTCAGCCGTCAGAGCGGATATGCCCACAAGGCAAAATGTGAAAGGATTGATGTAATGAGCAAGTACTCCGGATACATGGATAAAGTTGCGAAATTCGACCTTACGACCGGTAAGCTCGAAGACTATCCGTGGAGCGACAAAGAAAAGGAACTGTACCTCGGCGGCAAGTCGATGGCCGCCAAAATTCTCTATGACCACCTGACCGGCAAGGAGGAGGCACTGTCCGAGGAGAACGTTATCGTTATCTCCACCGGCCCTCTTACCGGCACGGGCGCACCCAGCTCCGGCCGCTTTAACATTTCCGCAATTTCCGCAAAGACCGGCACCGTCGCCTCCGCAAACTGCGGCGGCACATTTGGCTACTACCTCAAGAGAGCGGGCTACGACGCCCTCGTCCTCACGGGCAAGTGCCCCGAGCATTCGTGGCTTGAAATTTATAACGACACCTTCGTTCTCCACAATGCAGACAACGAGGAAGTGTGGGGCAAGCGTCCCGTTGATGCCGAGCAGCAGATCCGCGACCTTCTCGACAGAGACTACGGCTGCCGTGTAAAGTGCGGCATCGTCGGCATCGGCACCGCAGGCGAGGAGCTCGGCGAGAACGCCGGCGTTTTCAGCCGTGACCGTGCCGAGGGCAGCTCCGGCATCGGCGCAGTGTTCGGCTGGAAGAACCTCAAGGCCGTCGCCATTTCCGGCAACAAGCATGTCGTTGTCAGCAGCGAGAAAAAGACCACCGCTTGGAACAAGAAGTGGGTAAGCTATCTCAGAGAGCACCCCATCACCGGCGAGCAGCTGCCGAAGCTCGGCGCACTTAGCATCGTCGGCACTCCCGCACTCACCGACGGCGGCTGCGCAGCTCCCGCAGCGGAGACCGCAAAGGGCTGCCTTTCCTGCCCGATCAAGTGCGTGCACGCAGTGGAGATAAACGACGACGAGAGCAATGTCCCCGAGAAAGAGCCTCTGGCACTTCTGTGCGGCGATGAGCTCAGCGGCTTCCCCGCATTTTTGGACAATCTCGGCATGCGCATCGACGGCGGCAGCCCCAAGGCAAAGGCAGACCTGAGCATGCTCATGGAGGATCTGTTCGAGGCAATCGAGGCCACCGGCCAGTGCCCGTTCACCGGCTACGCCATCTTCCCCGCCGTGCTGTTTACCGATCCCAAGAGCCCGATCACCGTTTCCTTCAACAAGAAGGTCGCAAAGCTCGGCCCTGTGCTGAGCATCCTCAACAAGCACCCCGAGCTTCTGTTCTTCCCGCTGTCGGTGTTCCATCACGACCGTGAGATGAAGTATGCCGTGGGCATGAAGATGAATCTCGGCAAGTACCTTCGCTGCGGCGAGCGCGGCTACGCCCTCGAAAGATACATGACCACCCTGTTCGCAGGCAAGCCCGAGACCGACGGCGAGACCACCGAGGTCGAGGCCAAGGACGGTGCCGACAAGCTCAAGAAGGCGTATTTCGCCGCCCGCGGCTGGTCGAAAGACGGCGTTCCCTCCGAGGGTGCGCTCAAGAAGCTCGGCATCAAGAAGGGCAATCAGTAAGCTGCAAAATGCGGCAGAATGGAGTAAATTATGGCTTATAAAATTACCGATAAATGCAACGGCTGCGACGATTGCGCCCAGCTGTGCCCCGTAAGGGCCATCTCCGGCGACATGAAGGAGCAGCACGAGATCGACCCCAACCGCTGCATCGACTGCGGCGCTTGCAGCCATATCTGCGAGTACGAGAGCATTCTCGATAACGAGGGCAAGGCCTGCAAGTTCATCCCGAGAGAGCAGTGGAAAAAGCCCGTTGTCGACACCACCGTGTGCGACGGCTGCGGCATCTGCGAGGAGGACTGCCCCGCATACTGCATCGACATTATCCCCAACGAGAAAAACCCCATCCACAATGTTTCGTTCCTCGCCAGACCCGAGGACTGTCACGGCTGTGCCGTCTGCGAGAGGCACTGCCCCATCGACGCAATATCGATGAAATAATCATCCTACATAGGAAGCGCCCGCTCCAATCGGAACGGGCGCTTTCTACATGCTGTCAAAGAGCTGAGTTAAACAGCAGCAGCGGGCTAAAAACCACTACGCAGCAGGGGGAGTGTGAGGGGGACAAGGTCCCGCCTCAAGTTTGATTATAGCCATCAAAAACGCCTGTCAAGGCTTTTTGACGAGCATAGCGAGATTTTTCGTGAAGCAGAGCTTCACAAAAAATGTGGCGTGTTTTAAAGCGTGCAAAAAGCCATAGGCTTTTGCACGCTGAAGAAAAATCCCGTTCATCTGAACGGGATTTTTTCTTTTATTATTCATCGGGTATCGGCTCATCGGGGATAAATGCGACAATGCAGTGCGACTCAACGCCGTACCATACCGTTGCTGCGTATTCGCCTTTGACGATATGGCCGTTGCTGGTTCTGCTGCTGGAGGAAATTGGCTCGTAAAGGTTTATGCGTTCCCCGTCATCCGTTGTTATGCTCATAATATACAGTGCGCTGCCTTTTACGTTATTATATTTGCACTCATATTCGCCATGAGCCACGGTGTAGCTTTGGTTTTTCAGGTCGTGCATCATTTGCTCGGTATCGGAAAGCGAAAGGAACGCAAAAAGCACCGATGCTGCCGCCATGACCAATGTAAAGCCCAAGCTGCGGTCGCCTGCGATGCCGTTGCGGCGCTTGCTTATGAAGTACCAACAACACCCACAAGCGTGGCGGCGACGAGCGCTGCGGGGACTATCCATCTCACGATTATCCTCTCTCGCATTATCGCATCAAATGCGGCATAATCCATCTCCGCCCTCACCTCCGTCCGGCTGCGTAATTTCACCGAAATTCTATCATTTCCCCGCTCCGCAGTCAACAAAAATGAGCAGACGGGAGCTTTTCGCTCCGTCTGCTCATATTCACGCTCGTATCTTCTTCACAAACAGCAGGTAGGCTAAGGCAAGGCAGATGATTATATCGTAAAAGTGCGGGCCGCCGTAGAATACGCTCGAAATGAGCGTGACTAAGATTATGCCGACGGAAATCAGCCTGCCCCACACGCCGCCGGACTTTACAAACCATGTGAGGTAGGCAAGCACCGGAGTGAGCAGCGTGAACGCCGCCCAGCCGTAGACAAAGCGCCAGCCCCATATGCCGTGCGTGTACTCGGCAACAAGGTAATATGTGATGAGCATGCCTGCGCAGAACAGGAAAATATCAAGGCAGGCACGGCGGCGGCTGTCGCAGAACAGCACGATGACCACGCCGATAGTAAGTTGACGGGAGCCGAATCCTATCGTCTGTCAGTGTGCCCTTTCGGTGCTTTCCGCCTTTTTTGTCTTAATGGGCGACAGCCCATTCTCACCAAAGAAAGCCGAAAATCCCTCGAAAAACATCACTGACAGATGCCTTGCAGTTTTGACGGAGCAGATTTTCGTTCAGGCAAAGATAAAGCCCGACGGGCATAATGGA
>CAVGBM010000074.1:0-8693 GCA_963627445.1 Oscillospiraceae bacterium
ATTTTCCTACATAGGGGGTGTTTTGTCTATTGTCCGTTTTTTACGGTTCGGTGCAGGTTGAATAGCTTTTTTTATTTTGCACGATTCGTCAATTGCGCAGTAGAATGTACTGAGCCGCGGGCTCGAGGAGGGGTCATGTTAAAGAATATCGTGGAGCTTATCAAGGTCAAGACCATCGTGACCATCATCGTGCTGGCCGTGTGGGCGTATCTTGCCGTCACGGATGCGATAAGCGCCGATGCGGTGAACAATGTCACTCTGATGGTGATAGCCTTCTATTTCGGCACGCAGTACGAGCGAAAAGGTAGTCAATAAACAAAGCCCTCCGGCATAACCGGAGGGCTTATGTTATTCGACAAGGCCGTATTTGACCTTTATGCGGTCGAGCTTTTCGAGAAGAGGCTCGGCGGCAACGTATAGGAAAAACACCGTCGCAAAGGCGTGGATGCAGTCCATAGGGAAGCCCGTGATGTAGTAGGTCAGGATCATTTTTGCGTTTATAGACCCGCTGCCCCACAAAAGAAGCGACGCGGGATTCATGATGCCGCCGTAGATGACGATGGCACAGAGCGCACCGAACACGCACATCGAGCCTCGGGTGCGCCGAAGCAGCCCCTTGCGGAACAGCACGCCCGCGAGAAAACCCGAGATGCCCATGGCGAACATCTGCCACGGCGTCCACGGCCCCTGCGAGAACAGGACATTCGACGCAAGCATGGTCATTGCGCCGACCAGAAAGCCGGTCTCGCCACCGAAGGCTATGCCTGCGATAATAGTCAGCGCAAGCACGGGCTTAAACTGCGGCAGCATGAAAAATGCGGCACGACCCGCCACGCCGATGGCGCACAGCACGGCGATGATGACAAGCTCCCTCGCCTGCGGCCTGCGCCCCTCGAAGATCATGAAAAACGGGAGCATGCACTCGATGAGCACGAGCGTCGCCGTGATGTAATACTGCTTTTTATCAAGGTAGTACACGCCGACAAACAGCGTCAGCGGTACAAAAGCGAGTACCAAAAGCGCCGCTGCGGCAGTGCGCTTGGTGAGCCTGCGGCGGCTCTCGGGGGTCTGCACGGTAATTGGCGGTGCCGATCTTCGCCCGATGGCGAGCATGAACACCAAAAGCGAGGCGATGAGCGCGGCGTATATCTTCACCGAACTGAGCCCCAGCTTCGTAACGCCCGTGGCGTTCACGAGTGCGCTTATGTCGGCGGTGCGCACGGCGTAGACGAAAATTGCGACCGCTGCCATGAGCGACAATATCGCAATTATCTTGCGGAAAAGCGGCAGGGGCTCGGGCTTTTTGTCGGGTCCCCGCTCTATCGTGCGGGTATACTCCGGCACATCGGGAAGCTCCGGCTCGGGCGGGAGCGTTCCGCCGCAGGCGATGATGACATCCTCGGCGGTGACGGCATCGTCTACAATGCCTCGGGAGATGCGGTTTGCCGAGCTCGTGTAAAAGCTGTTGTCGGAGAAAAAGCGCGTGGGCGCGCCCTGCGACACGATGCTGCCGTCAAAAAACAGGGCGCAGCGGTCGGCGTAGGCGGCGGCAAACTCGAGGTCGTGCGTGACCGTGACGACAGAAACGCCGCATTGCGTGAGCCTGCCCAATATTTTTGCAAGCACCCGCTTAAAGTGCGCATCGAGTCCCTTTGTCGGCTCGTCGAGCAGCAGCACGTCAGGCTCCTGCAGCAAGATCATCGCAAGCGCCGCCCGCTGCTGCTGTCCGCCGGAGAGGTCATACGGATGGCGCTCCAATAGTTCCGTCAGGCAGCACAGTGCGGCGATATTTCGCACTTTTTCGTCATTCTTTGAAACGGCGTACAGATCCTCGTACACGGTCTTTTTGATGAACAGCGTCTGCGGGTCCTGCGGGAGCATGGACACCTTGCCCTGCGTCTGAAGCTTGCCCCGATACGGGGTAAGTGCGTCGCAAAGCAGCTTTAGTGTCGTGGATTTGCCTGCGCCGTTGCCGCCCAAAATTGCGAGCATCTCGCCCTTTTGCACGGTAAGGTCAAGTCCCTTAATAATGTCCCGCCCGTCTTTTTCGTAGCGGAACCAAAGTTCCTTTGCCGATATCACGATCTCGCCCGCAGGCTTTGCGGGCTTTTCGGGCACGGGGGTGATTTTGTGGTGCTCGGCGTATTCGGCGAGAAACGCCCTGCCCTCGGAAACGGTCACGGGGCAGTCGGAATTAGTCTCCAGCCCCGCCCAAATGCGCATAGCGGCGGGCATGGCATCGAACATGGTGTGCTCCATGCCCTTGAGCGCCCTGCCGACGGTTTTGACATCGCCGCAGCAGATTATTTTGCCCTTATCCATGACGGCGCAGCGGTCGGCCATGGGCAGTGCTTCCTCGAGCCGCTGCTCGGTGAGGAGCACGCTCGTGCCGAGCTCACGGTTTATCCTGCCGAGCACGGCGAGAAAATCACCGGCGGCGATGGGGTCAAGCTGGCTCGTGGGCTCGTCCAATATGAGCACCTCGGGCTGCATCGCCATGACGGAAGCGAGATTTAGTAGCTGCTTCTGCCCGCCGGAGAGCTCCGAGACATTTTTATAAAACCAGTCCTCAATGCCGAAAAACGCAGCCATTTCGGCGGCTCGGCGGCGGATGACCTGCGTGTCGAGCCCGAGGCTTTCAAGCCCGAAGGCGAGCTCGTGCCAGACCTTGTCGGTGACTATCTGATTATCCGGCGATTGCAGCACGAAGCCGATCTTGGCGCTTTGCGTGCGCAGGTCGACATCATGAAGCGGCTTGCCGCAAAATAATATGCTGCCGCTTAAAGTTCCGTGCGGGGCAAGGGCGGTTTTGAGGTTGCGCAAAAGCGTCGACTTGCCGCAGCCGGATGCGCCGCACAGGACGAGAAACTCGCCCTTTTTGACACTCAGGCTCACGCCGTCGAGCGCTTTTTCGGTCTGCTCGGGGTAGGCAAAGCTTAAGTTCTCGATATTAAAGATTTCCATCTCCGCTCCTCCCTCAGATCGATGATAGTCGGCGTCAGGCACAGCGCAAGATACGCTGCGAGCGCGCACATTGTCATTGGGCTCATTGCGCCGCGGATATTTGGAAAGTACCGCCAGCTGAGGCCGCCGAAAACGACGACCGCAAGGATAAACCCGCCGCACAACAAAAGCCATGCGAGCATGAGCCTGTCCCGCTTATCGAAGCGGTAGATTGAAAACGAGCTGCGGTGCTTTAGTCCGTAGCCGCGGCTTTTCATGCTGTCGGCAGTGTCGATGGCGTTCTCAAGCGACCATGTTACCATGCCCGAGAGCACGGTTATTGCATTTTTCGTGCGACGGAGCACACTTCCGTTTGCCGTGTCGCAGCCGACGCTGCGGCGAGCCTGCCGGGTAAGCTCCATCTGCTTTCTGAACTTCGGCACGAAGCGCAGGGTCATGCTCAAAATGAGCGCGAGCGCGGGACTGACCCGCCCGAAAATGTACACGAACTTGTCCGAGGACAAAACCTCGGTGCTGCAATAAAACCACATTAGCACCGAAGCGAGCATCGCTCCGGCCGCGAAGCCGTATGCGATGCTCTCCTTGGTTATGGGGTTGCCGTTTGACAGGTAGAGCAAAATGGTCTCACCTGCGTGGTTGAAGGCGGGGTTTATGACCACCGCCAGCAGCACGACCGGCAGTATGAATTTTAGTCCGAAGCCCGCCGCCTTGCGCCCTTTAAGGCGCACGGAGTAGGCCACCGCGCCGAAAAGCGCGATGGCAAGGCAGGCCGGGTGCATGAATATCATGCCGAAGAATAAAACCAGCGCAAAGTATATGAAGTTTACCGTCGGGTGGTAGCCCGAAAACGTGTCGGTATTAGCCATTCCAGTCGCTTCCCATTGCGTAGCCGCCGCCGATATCGTCGCCGTAGGCGCAGGTGTAGCGCCATTCGACTACCTCGCCCTGCTTGAGCTGATAGCGGCTGCATCCGTAGTTGGGGTACCAGCCGTCGACACGGTACATCCAGCCGGACGCCTGACCGCAGTCGAACTCATACAGGTTATGGATGCCCTCGACATAGGCGCTGTTATACATTGGCGTAAATGACGCCTCCATGTGTATGCCCTTTTCCGCGCAGATGCGCTTTAGCACATCGTACACCGACTCGCCCTCATAGAAGGTCACCGTCTGCGCTGGCAGGATGATACCGTCAGACGGCACGGCGTCGAGCTTGTCGGGGTCGAGCATGTCAAGATTATTTAGTATCGTCGAGCACTCGATCGAGAAGGTGCAGGTATACTTTACGCGCTTGTCGATCGTCTGATCCTCGGGCTCAACGGGCATGGGCTTGCCCGCAGGCACGGGGTCTGTCTCGTACTTGTCCTTGCCGGTCTGCTTGCCGTCGGACACAACTCTGTCGTGGCCGGTTGAGCCTGCTGAACCTGTTGAGCCGGTCGACCCGGTCGAGCTGCCGCTCGTTGTGGGTGCAGGCGTTGCGGGAAGCTCATCGGGCGTGATGAGAAGGTTCGACCCGACCTCGGTGACGGCGAAGTTTAGAATGCTCGTCTTTTCGCCGGTGACGGACGCAGAGCAAAGCGGCGTTTTCTCATCGGACTTGTAGACCGTCGCCGTCCGGCAGTCCCACTGCGTGTCAAGATAAACGGACAGCACCGGTGCAAAGCCGAAGTTCTCCGTGGCGTGCAGGTCAATGTAAATGCCGTTTTCGGCGTCGTCGATATCAAGGCCAAGATTCAGCGCCTTGACCTCGGTAATATCACTGCCGAACACCGTCCACTCATAGCGATAATCGCCGCTACTGCCGCAGAACACGACCACGGCCGACTCGTCCTTTATCTGCTGTACGGTGCTTTCGGGGACTATGCCGTCATCATTAAGGTCGACGCTGCCCTGAAGGACATTTTCGTTTGCTGCGAGGAGGTTATCGCAGCCCGTGACAGAAAGCAGCATCACAAGGCAAAGAAGAATGCTTATAAATTTCTTCATATCAGTCACCTATGACCACTCTGCCGCTGTGGGTCTTGAGCGTGTTTTTGACGGAAGCAAGGCTGTCGGATTCATCGCTTGCTGCAAACACCGCGTCGGCAAACGATATCTCGATGATATCGCCGCTCCGGACGCTGCCGCGGAGCTTAAACCTGAGCCTGAACAGCACCCTGTCCCCGTCGGGCAGCAGGTCTTTTGAGAATGCCTGTCTGCCGCCGGAAAGGTCAAGGTACATGACATTTATCTGCCCTATCTCGTTGCTGCGCTCGACATTCACGCCCCATTCGGGAAGCTCCGTCACAGCGCCGTTTGCCTTTTTTTCGCACGGAACGAGCACATTGCCCTCCTCGAGCCCGAGAAATTCAAGCTTATTCGAGTCAAAGTTCATCGAGAAGCTCGCCGCCGGATACAGGTCGCCTTCCTTGAGGTCGGAGAGCGTGACATCGAGCGTGAACTCTTCCCTATCCGACCGGCTCATCTTATCCGGGGTCTCGATGGTGACGGCGGGGGCAAGAGATAATGCCCCGCCGTCCCTGAACAGGAAAAACGCCAGCGCCGCAAGTGCCAAAAGCACGAGCAGAACGATAATTATTACTTTTTTCTTATTGCTTTTTTTCGTCTCTTCCATAGCTTATGCTACTGCCTTTGCGACAACGCCGAAGTCATCGCCGTTTACGAAGTTCTCAACGATGCCCAGTGCGTCGGAGGTGTTGATGCGGCCGTCGCCGGTGACGTTGGTGCGCAGAATGCTCTCGTCGTCGGGAGCTGCGGTCTTGCGCAGCCATGCGTTTGCGGCGTTGAGCGCGTCCTGAGCGTTTATAACGCCGTCGGAGTTTGTGTCGCCGAAGTCGAGCGCATCGGCGGTCTGTGTCTCGTCGTAGGTGTAGTTTGCGGCATTGGCAAACTCACTGAGGTCGGTGTCGGCGGAAACCATTGCAACATAGGTGCAAACGCCGGTCTTCTCGGTGAGCAGGCGGCTGTAGTGAAGCTTCACAGCGCCGTCCTTGTAGCTTATCTGCGAGCCGTTGCAGAGCTCGGTTGCGGACACGGCGATAGCCATTTTGTCGGTCGAGATGAGGTCAACACCGTCGCCGACATACAGGCACTTTGCGATAAACGATACGCCCTTGACAACGTCGGAGGTCGCCTTGGCGGTTGCGGTGTTAACAACGGTGACTGCGCTGTCGTCGCTCTCATCCGAGCTCTTTTTGAGGTTCATTTCGTCAACGCTGATGGTTATCTCGCCCTTGTTCTTGACACTGATATCCTCGGTGAGCTCAAGGCCGATGATGAAGAACTCTGCGGGGAAGCTGGTGCCGCTGACTTCGATAGTGCTGTTATTTTCGGCATCGAAGTAGACGATGCGCAGCTTGCCGTTTTCGTCAAGATTGTACATGACATTGCCGCCGGAAACACGGCTGCCCATGGTGACGCCGGTGACGGTGACGTTCTTGGGAATGCTGAGGGTAGCGTCAACGAGCTTCCAGCCGGCCTCGTTGTCCCAATCGGAGACGCTGACGATGGCGTTGAAGGTCGTGCCCTTCTTGTTGCTGATCTCGGCGGGCAGGGAGATGCTTGCGGAGATGCCGGCCGGCTCGGGATGGGTAACATCGCTCATGTCGTACAGCGCGTTTTTGTTGTTTACAAAGCGGTCGTATGCAACGAGTGCGTAGCAGGCCTGATCGGTCGCCATGGCGTTCACCTCGCCGCCTGCGTAGCCGCCGGTGGTCTCAAGAACATGGGCAAAGCCCTTGCCGTCGGCAACATAGAAGTCAAGCAGCGCATCAACTGCCGAGCCGCCGGATTTTACAAAGCGGCTGTCGGTATTCGGGTCGATACCCCAAGCGGTGCAGGCAACGATGACCTGAGCAATGCTCTCGGAATTCACGCTGCCCCACGAGGCGTAGCCGCCGTCGTCCTGCTGGATGGAAGAGAGCGCCGCAAAGGCGCGCTCGGCCGCCGCCTTGACATCGGCGTTATCTGCGTATTTTGCAAGCGCCTGCAGCGCCATAGAGGTCATATCGGGATCCGCGGTCGTGCCGGAAAACGCCCAGCCGCCGTTTGCAAGCTCAGCCTCGAGTATGTAGTTTACACACTGCTGACGGATGGTCGCGTCCGAGGTCTTGTAGTTATAGGTATCAAGGGCGATGAGGGCGAATACCGGCCCGTTGAGCCCCTGCTTCTTTATCCAGCTGAAGCCGTTTGCGCTGTATGCGCCGACAAGGTCAACGCCGCCGACCTTGGTCGGGTCCTTGCCGATGGCGGAAAGCGCCATGATGAGGCGGGAGTTTTCGGTGCTCTTTACCTTGTGGAGCGCACCGTTTAGGTTGACGGAGGCGGCCGTCTCCTTGACGGTCTCCTCTATGCGGGAGTAATAATCCTCAAAATACTCGCTGTCGGTGTCATAGTAGCCGCCTCGCGCGAGAGCCAGCACCGTCCATTCTCCGCCACCCGTGCCGAAGCTCGGCTCGGTCACGGTCGCGGCAAGCTGCGCCATGGTCTCGTTGAGAGCGGTCTTGTAATCGGTCTTGTCGCCGGTGTCGCCGCTGTCACCAGCGGTCAAAATTGCGACTGCTGCGTCTACCTCGTCCTGAGTTGCGGTCAGATTTTCCATGACGGACATGGTCTGAGCCTTCTTGGCGCTGTCATTGCAGTTTGCGTATGCGGCATACAGCTGCGCCTTGTTTGCGCCCTCGAAGTATGCGGGCATGCCCCAGCCGGTGTCGATACCGAGGTCGGAACCGTAGCCGTACACGCTGAACTGCCAGCGGACGACATAGGTGTTGCCGAGATCGGTCGGGCATTTTGCTTTGTTATCATCATTGTCGAGCACCCAGCCCGCGCAGCCGACATCTATCATGAAGTCGTTTACCGTCACCATCCAGCCGGCCATCGAGCTGTAGTCAAACTCGCCGAGGTACTCGTCGGCGTTGCCGTCGTTTTCGTCATTTGACGGGCCGCCGTTTTCGGTGATGACCGACGGGATGTTGATCTCGCCCTTGTCGATGTCTTTTACAGATGAGATATAGGCCGTGCTGTCCCAGTCACCGGTCATCGTGTATTCGATGCCGTGGTCGATGAAGAACGCAAGCGTCGCAATACCTGCGGTGAGCTCGCTTTGCTCGTACGGGCCGTAGCCCTCGCTCGCCACGAGCACATTTATCTCGCTGAGCGTGTACGCCTTCGGTTCAAAATACAGGCCCTGGCCAATGGTCAGGCCTTCCATGGAAACGACGACCTTAAATTCGTCGTCATTACTCTGCGCCGCAAATGCCACGAACGACAGCGATGCGAGCATCACTACCGCGAGCACGGCGGCGAGCAGTCTTTTGCCGGTGTTTTTCATGTTTGACCTCCGTAAAAAAAATATACACTCTTTCTATTACTTGAAAAAGTGCATCGATCTATCCCCGGAGACGGGCATCACAAGTCTGGCCTTGGGCGTGAGGCACAAATAATGAGCTCCCCGACCAATGCCAAACGGACAATGATAAATCGGCTGCACTCTTCACGCCAAAGTAAATGTAAACCTAAAAAGCACGGCAGGTCTCCTGACTTATGACCGGCAAGCCCGCCTTCTCAATGCGCCCGCCGAAGGACAGACATCACCAATGGCATAAATGGACTCCCGTTGTGTCAAATACAGTAATGGCGGCTGTCATGGATTCGAACCATGTTCCCTTTTAATCTAAACTCATTTCTACAGCTTTTAGAACCGTACTTCCATATCAATTCAGTTGTGA
>CAVGBM010000075.1:0-13347 GCA_963627445.1 Oscillospiraceae bacterium
TGCTATCATCAGCACGGCAAGTGCCAATGACAAGATCCGTTTCTTCATTTTACCTCTCCTTTTTTCTCTTTTTTATGCTGAATATATTTTACCATTTTTGTTTGCTTTCGTGGCGAAAGCTGCGTTTTTGGTCGCTTTTCCCGCAATATTATCACTTTATTTCAATCATCTGAAGTATCAGGCTCCGGCATATCCGGCTGTCCCGTCTTCCGCTTGGACTGCTCGGCTTTTTTCTTGTACCGAATGAACGATTCCTTGACATTTGCCTGATTTGCACGGCTCAGCGGCACGGTCACTCCGTTGGTAAGCACGACATAGGCTCGGTGCAGCTCCTTGACATATTGAAGGTTCACAAGGAAGCTGCAGTGCGTTCTGACAAAGTCCCCTGAGTCCAGCCGACGGTAGACCTCCTCAAGCTTTTCCGAGCACGCGACCGTCTTTGCGCGGGTGATCAGCTTTGTTTGGCGCTGCGCATGCTCGCAGTACACAATGTCTCTCAGCTTGAGCACATGCAGCGATGATCTCGACCAGATCATGATGCTTGGATCAAGACCTGCCTGACTGACATTGAATAGATAGCGCACTGCTGCGATGAGTCTCGTTTCCAGCTCCATTTTGTAAATGAAATAGTCAGTGTCGTAGTCGAAAACATCCAATGCCGCTATCGGATCGTTTGCCAGAAAGATCAACCGCATATCACTGTTGTCCTGGCAAAGCGAGCCGTAATACTCCAAGTCCGCCTTTCTCGTCTCGGCATCGGAGATATCGGCCATAAGCAGGTCGTACGACAGCTGCTGTTTGTCCAGCTGCTGAAGCTGTTCAAGCGAGGAAAACTCATTTACACAGATGGTGACGCCATATTTTTCGAACTCCCGACATAATATCATCTTGATACAGTTGCGCCAATACACACTTGAGTCTACGATACAAACATCCAATATTTTTGTCACTCTCCGCCCTCTTTTCCAATCTCAATTCTCGTAGATAAAATATAGCATTGTCGTTAACAGTTTTGATAAAAAATGCAAATTCTGCACGATTTAATGCACAATCGACACACTTTTGTGTTTTTCGGGCGGCAAGACGCAAAAAAGCACCGTCTTTGACGGTGCTTTCAGAAGATGAAAATATGTAGTTTTATCGGCTTATAAGTCGGAAAGCGGCAGCTCTTCGGTGTTCAGTATAACCGTCGCAGTATAAACGCCATCCTCAACAGAGTGCGTGAAGCTGCCGTTATATTTCTTGGCCAGGTTCTCCATCACTCGGTAGCCGACACCGCGCTCAAGTTCGGGTATCCTGCGCTTTTTCGCCTCGGGATGCTCGGGTGCAGGGTTGCTCTCGCGTACAACAAGGTGTCCGCGTGATATGAGCGCCGTGAGCTTGATGGATGCATTGTCCATGCGCTGGCACGCTTCTATCGCATTGTCCATAAGGTTGCCGAACAGGACGATGAGGTCGGTATTTGAGATCAATATCTCCGACGGCATGGCAACATCAGCTTCAACGCTTATGCCCAGGCTTCCGGCCTCACGGATGCGGCTGTATAGGAAGGCATCGACCGTCGGGTTGCGGCACTCGCCGAGGTGCGAGATATACTGCTGCATCGGCAGAAGCTGCGCGGAATACTCGGATGCCGCCTTGGTGTTGCCCTCCTGCAGCAGCAGGTTTATGGCGTTTAGGTGATGATATATATCGTGCCGCATCGAGCGTATCTGCTCGTACTGCTTGGTGAGGTCGTCATAGTGCGAAAGCTGAACCTCGAGCTGCTTTTCAAGAAGCTTGTTCTCGACCTCAAGCTGAACTCTCTGTTCGGTCTTGATCAGCATTTGATAAAGAATAATGTCGGAAACGATGAACAGCAGCGAGGCAATGAGGAAGATGGCGATATACTCCTGCCGCTGCGAATCGTAGACCATGGTGGTTATCATGGCCTCGCACAGTGTCTGCGACACAGGCAACATTGCAAAAACGAGTATCTGCTTGCTGCTGAGGTTATTTTTAGACCGTGTCATCGGCAGGCTGAATGTCAAAAGCACAAGGATCAGGCAGGGCAGATAAACAAGGCCGTAGGTCACGGTTCGGGGATCGACCCACACCGAGAGCATCGGATCCATCTCGTAGTTCATGATGATAGGCATGAACAGCAGTTCAAGCAGCATCGTGGCCGCAAGCTCAAGGACGACGGCAAGTATCTTTTTGAGCGGCTTACCGTAAAAAAGGCCAAACGCCATCACAAGCGGCCCCGTAGGCATCAGAACCAAACGCAGCATCGAACCTGCCTGTGTGTAGAGCAGTATCGGTACAGTGTAGGCAATGTTGATGACAAAGGCAAGCAGGATAGTCAGCCACACCGAGAAACGCCGTCCGTCGAGCACACGCCACTGGAACGTAAACCACAGCAGCATTATGCATGAATTGAATATCAAATTAGCGTACAGTCCGTTATATTCCATACTCTCACACCTTTATATCCTGCTTGACCGTACCGGCCAGCAGATCGAAGAACGTCTTTCTGCTGTCGTTTCTATATGTGCGGCTTATTGGGACAAACGAGCCGTCACGAAGCTTGAACTGTTCCCTCTCCATCGCCGCTATCGCCTTTGTGCACACCCAAAAGCTTTGGTGGCAGCGGATGAAATCCGCCTGTGCCCCGCCGCTGTCGATAAGCGTCTTGGGAAACTGCGCCGTCTCGATATCACCGTCGTCAGTGTGTACGATGGTCTTATGTTTAAGGCGCTCGATGCTCAGAATGTTGTCCAGCCGTACCCGCTGATGATACGAGCCGCTCTTGACGGAAAGCGTTTTGACAGCAACGGTCGATGCCAGCGCCTTTTGCAGTGCAACGGGCAGCCGCTCTTCCATATTGGGCTTGAGGACAAAATAGACATGCTCGGTCTCGTACACATCCATGAGATAGCCCGAGTAGCTTGAAATAAAAATGACCTTGCTTGTCGGCGATGCCCGGTTGATCCTCTTGCCAAGCGTTATGCCGTCGACCTCGTCCATGCGGATATCGAGCACGGCAATATCGGGTATATACCCGTCCTCCTCAACAGCCGCAAGCAGTGCGGCGGAGTTTTGAAAGGTCTGTATTCTGTTTGGAATTTGTCCAACGGTCTCATGCAGTATTTTAAGCACCTCATCAAGGTACAACCTCTCATCATCACACACGGCTATTTGAAGCATGCTCCGTCCCCCCTTTGCAAACATTGCTCAATAATCGACCAATTATGTATATTTTAACTAAAATCCGTAAGAATTTCAACATAAAAAATCCCGCAACCAAAAAGGTCGCGGGATTGGCAGCGGATGAAGGATTCGAACCCTCACAAACGGAGTCAGAGTCCGGTGTGCTACCATTACACAAATCCGCTAAACGCAAGAAATATTATACTCCATTTTTGTCTTTTGTCAATACTTATTTAAGAAAAAAGGCAGCGGTTTTACCCGCTGCCCTTAGTTATCCGGTTATTATATCAGACGCTGAAGTCGACGGAGGTAGCGCCCTTGTCGTCCTGCTGGAAGACATAGTCCTTGCCGGGCAGGATGGCGTTGACTGCGATGCCGACGATGGAGGCTACTGCGAGGCCGGACAGGGACACGATGCCGATCTTGATGCTGCCGACGGAGTAGTTGATGCCGATGGCGAGCACGAGGATGAGGGCTGCTACGATGACATTGCGTGTGTTGGAGAAGTCGACCTGATTCTCAACGACATTGCGGACGCCGACTGCGGAGATCATACCGTAGAGGATGAGGGACACGCCGCCGATGGTTGCGGTGGGCATTGCGGTGATGAGGGCTGCAAACTTCGGGCAGAAGGAGAAGATTATTGCGAAAACCGCTGCGATGCGGATGACACGGGGATCGTAGACCCTGGACAGTGCCAGAACGCCGGTGTTCTCGCCGTAGGTGGTGTTTGCGGGTGCGCCGAAGAGGGATGCGAGGGTGGTTGCAAGGCCGTCACCAAGCAGGGTGCGGTGGAAGCCGGGGTCTGCCATGTAGTTTTTCTCACAGGTGGAGGAGATAGCGCAGATATCGCCGATGTGCTCGACCATGGTGGCCAGAGACAGAGGTACTATCGTGAAGATCGCAGACCAGAGCATGCTGGTGTCAACATCCATGTTGAACAGGTGGAACACGCTGTTTTCCCATACGATGGGCAGGCCGACCCACTTTGCAGCGGAGACAGTCTCAACAACATGTGCTCTTGCAGCGGGGTCAACGATGACTGCGATGATGTAAGAGCCGAGGACGCCGAGGAGGATGGGGATGATCTTGGTCATGCCCTTGCCCCAGATGTTGAAGCAGATGACGATGACCATTGCGGAAACTGCGATCAGCCAGTTGGCAGAGCAGTTGTTGATTGCGGAGCTTGACAGGATAAGGCCGATGGAGATGATGATGGGGCCTGTGACTATCGGCGGGAAGAAGCGCATGACCTTGTTTACGCCGAAGGCCTTGAACAGTGCCGACAGGATGACATACATAAGTCCGGCACAGGCAACGCCGAAGCAGGCGTACACGAGCAGGTCGTTATTGTAGATGGGCTGGCCGGCAGCGTCGAGGCCGACGGTGCGGATGGCGTTGTAGCCGCCGATGAAGGCGAAGGACGAGCCGAGGAATGCGGGGACCTTGCCGCCGGTGATGAGGTGGAACAGCAGGGTGCCGAGACCTGCAAACAACAGGGTCGTTGCGATGTCAAGGCCGGTCAGCATCGGGACGAGCACAGTTGCGCCGAACATTGCGAACATGTGCTGAAGGCCGAGAACGAGCATTCTGGGCTTGCCAAGGGTGCGTGCGTCATACACGGGTCCATTAATCACAGTTTTTTCTTTCATTTGGTGATTGTACCTCTCTTTGTGTAGATTTTTTATTTTTATTGGTCTTGCGCCATTAAGTACACGCCGGTGTCGTCATCGTATTCGGGAAGCCTGACTTCGATGAGCTCCGAGCGTGATGTGGGAACATTTTTGCCGACATAATCGGCTCTTATGGGCAGCTCCCTATGCCCACGGTCGACAAGCACCGCAAACTGGATGCTTCTCGGGCGGCCGACGGAGAACACCGCCTCGATGGCAGCCCTGGCCGTGCGGCCGGTGTACAGCACATCGTCGACAAGCACGACATTTTTATCGTTTACCGAGATGCCGAGGTCTGCCTTAGCAAGCACCGGCGACTCGCTTGCATGCGTGAGATCGTCACGGTAAAAGCTGATATCGGCGCTGCCGCAGGGCACTTCGGTATCCTCGATCTTTTTAATGTTGCGGCAGATGCGCTCGGCAATGGGAACGCCACGGCGGCGGATGCCGACGAGCACAATGTTTTCAACGCCCTTGTTCTTTTCGATTATCTCGTGGGATATTCTCATGAGCGCCCGGTTCATTGCAGCCTCATCCATGAGCCTTGCCTTGAGCTTCATATCTTCACCTCAGCGACAAAAAAAGCCTTGTCGAAAACCGACAAGACGCACAACATTTATGACTGCGCACAGCGCAGCTATACCATATCAGCGATTTTGCCGGTCTCTCTGTACCGATACTTAAAAATCTTTTCCTGCATATTATAAGGGCTTGCCGTCAGTTTGGCAAGCCCTTTTTTCGCATTTGTGAACTTTTATTGAATTTGACGGGTTTCGATACCGTTTTAGTCTGCGACCTTGTAGATATCGTCACGCAGGTGCAGGAATGTGGGAAGCTCACGGCGCACCTTGTCGACCTTATTAAGGTCAATGTCGGCGTAGAGTATCTGCTCGGTCTCGTCGCAGGTGGCGATGACCTGGCCGAAGGGGTCGGCAACGGTGGAGTGCCCCCAGCATTCGTAGTGGAAGCCCTCGTAGCGGGCAGCCGATGCACCGACATAGTATATCTCATTATCCATGGCTCTGGCTCTTATGGTCAGCTCCCAGTGCTTCGGTCCTGTGGTCATGTTAAACTGCGCAGGGCAGAAAACGACCTCGGCACCGCGGCGAGCCATAGCGCGCACGAGTTCGGGAAAGCGCATGTCAAAGCAGACGAGAACGCCCATTTTGCCGTACTTGGTTTCAAAGGTGGTTATCTCGTTACCGGCGGCAAAGTGGTTTGACTCCTTAAAGCGGATGCCGCCCTCGATATCGACATCAAAAAGGTGCATTTTGCGGTGGCGGGCGATGACCTTGCCGGTCTCATCGAAGACAAAGCAGGTGTTATAAAGCTTATCGCCGTCCTTTTCGGGGATAGTTCCGCCGACGAGGATAACGCCGTTTTCCTTTGCCCAGGCGGACATCTGCTCCAGGCTCTCGCCGTTTTCAGCATCGGCAAAGGGCTTGAAATACTTCTTTGAGTACGGGCAGTTGTACATTTCCGGCAGCACGACGACATTAGCGCCGCTGCTCGCCGCCTCACGCACCATGCGCTCGGCCTTATCCATGGTAACCTTTTTATCAAGCTCCGTTCTTATCTGACAAACGGCAAGCTTAAAAGCATGATAGCTCATTTTATCACCTCGAGATATTCTTCTATGTCAAAGGGCTCGGTGACTGCGTCCTTGCGCAGGTACAGCGGATGGTGCGGGTGCCCCTTCTTTGACCGTTTGCCTGCCGAGAACCAATTTGCGCCGTAGCTCTGCCCTATTCTGACCATGTCGAGGACGCAGTCCCGCAGATACGGCCGCTTTTCGATGATGGTGCCCCATGCAGCCCATATTGCCGGGGAAATGCCCTCGCCTACATTATTTAGTATGTACTCAAACGCCCGCATATTCTCACGGTGCAGCTTTTCGTTGAGCACGGTGTCCATATCGTCGGGGTTCGTGGCTCGCTGGGCATAGACATTGAACATTATCCAGCTGTCGTAGCCGTTCGCGTCGGCGATGCGGGCAACGCTCTTGAGCGTGTTGTCAAGGTCGTCGGGTGCGGCGGTCGAGGGGTTTATGCCGATGCAGATAAGCGGGTCATTGCCGCGGGTGCCGAGAATGTAACGGTAGTCGGCGTAATAGTCGGGCACATACAGCCACTTATCGGCATCGTAGTCTCCCCTGCTGCCGGAGTTAGATAACGCCTCGTCAAAGCTCAAAATGTCAAGCTCCGAGCTTTCGCAGGTCGGGATATGCATTACTTAACAGCCTCGAGCAGTGCGTCGACTCTGTCGGTATCCTCCCAGCGAACGCCAAGGTCGGTTCTGCCCATGTGGCCGTAGGCTGCGAGCTTGCGGTAAATGGGCTTTCTGAGGTCGAGGTCACGGATGATCGCGGTCGGGCGCAGGTCAAAGATCTTGTTGACAGCTTCGGCGAGCTTTTCGTCGGAGACCTTGCCGGTGCCGTAGGTTTCGACCATGACGGAGACGGGTCTTGCAATGCCGATGGCATAGGCAAGCTGGACAAGGCACTTGTCGGCAAGGCCGGCGGCCACGATGTTCTTTGCGACATAGCGGGAGGCGTAGGCTGCGCTGCGGTCGACCTTGGTGGGGTCCTTGCCGGAGAATGCGCCGCCGCCGTGAGGTGCGCTGCCGCCGTAGGTGTCGACGATGATCTTTCTGCCGGTAAGACCCGAGTCGCCCTGCGGTCCACCTATGACAAAGCGGCCGGTCGGGTTTACATAATATTTAGTGTTCTCATCAAGCAGCTCTGCGGGGATGCTGGGCTTGATGACGAGGTTTATCATGTCGTTTCTGATCTGCTCGAGCTCTGCCTCGGGAGCATGCTGGGTCGAGAGGACAACGGTGTCGACTCTCACGGGCTTGCCGGAGTCGTCATACTCGACGGTGACCTGAGTTTTGCCGTCGGGGCGCAGGTAGTCGACAAGACCCTGCTTTCTCACATCGGCAAGACGCTTTGCTATCTTGTGCGACAGGCTGATGGCGAGCGGCATAAGCTCGGGGGTCTCGTTGCAGGCGTAGCCGAACATCATGCCCTGGTCGCCCGCTCCGTTCTGAAGCTCGGCATCCTCGCCGTTTTTCATCTCCAGCGACTTGTCAACGCCGAGAGCGATATCCGCCGACTGCTCGTCGATGTTGGAGATGATGCCGCAGGTCTCGCAGTCAAAGCCATACTTTGCTCTGTCGTAGCCGATATCGCGGATGACATCGCGGGCTATCTTGGGAATGTCAATGTAGCAGTCAGTGCTTATCTCGCCCATGATGTGGACAAGGCCGGTGGACACGGTGGTCTCGCAGGCGACACGACCCTCGGGATCCTTTTCCAGAATTGCGTCAAGGACAGCGTCGGAGATCTGATCGCAGATCTTATCGGGATGTCCCTCGGTCACGGATTCGGATGTAAACAGTCTTTTGCTCATTTTTCTTTTCCTCCTAGTATGATCTTAGCCGAACACTCTTCTGGATTAATAACGATAAAAATGAAAAATCCGTCGTTACCGACGGATTTTGTTTCTTGGTCATTAGCCTCATCTCTCGATAATCACCGCCGGATTTGGCACCACGCTCACGCAGGTTGCCGGGCTTCACAGGGCCGTTCCCTCCACCACTCTTGATAAGGTGTTCAGTTTTCGTATAGTATTATAGCAGCAAACTTCGCAATGTCAAGCATTAGCCGCAAATTTTTGTCGATTTATCCCCGTTTTGCAATGGATCTCACGGCAACGAACACGCCGACGAGCATCGTTGCGCAGGATAATCCCATCATGAGACCGGAGAAAAAGTCCTTGACATCGCTGCCGCCGAGGGTAAAGGACATTGCGCCAAGTGCCATGCCCATGACTATAAGCAGAATGCCAACAAGCGTTTTCCGCTGGCTTTCGAGTGCCTGCGTGCGCTTGAGAAGGTCTAATATCTGTTCATCGTCGTAGGCTCGGATGCTATCCTGAGCCTGCTCCTCGCCGTCCATGAGCTCGGACACGATGACCTTGAGCTCTTGGCATAGCGGCTGGATAAAGCCGTAATCGGGCATGCACTTGCCGTTTTCCCACTTGGACACGGTCTTATTCGACACGCCGAGCTTTTCGGCAAGCTGAGCCTGCGTGAGGTTTTGTTCTTTTCTCTTTTTCTCGATGAAGTTTCCGATGGCTATCTGATTCATATGCCGCCTCCTACATTTGATGGCTCAATAATAGCTCGCCTCGGCCTCATTATACATCCCCCGGCGGGAGAATACGAGTGGAATTTTAAAAATCGACGCTTTCAAAGCTGCGGCAGGAGGCTTTGTAGGACACATAGGTCACAAGCGCATACACAACTGCGGCTGCGGCAAGGATGAGGTAGTTTGTCGCCATGCCCTTCCCGCTCACGGCGTTTAAAAACGCAAGTCCAGGGATATAGTGCGCAGCCTCGGCAACGCCGGTTATGACAAGCGCCGCAACGATGAATAAGATAAAGGGCTTGCCTATCTTATACGCAGTTTTGTAAAACTGCCTGACGAATATGAGGCTGAAGGCAGCGTAAATTATCAGTACAAACGCAAGGTACACGGGGTTTGCGCTCATGAGCGGATTTTGCACATAGGGTGCTGCGCCGCTGAGTACCGTCATGCGCACGGCGGTGAGTATCGCCATGAGAACGAAGCCAGCAAGCTCAATGAGCACAACAAACTCAAACCTCGCCTTGACGGCGTCGCTTTTCCTTATCGGCAGCAGCACCGTATACAGCACATCGTTTGTCTCCCGCCCGAGCTGGAACGACTGGAATATGCCGAAGCAGACGAAGAATGCGCCCATCAAAATGGGGTAGCCCGGGATGAGCGTCATGAGTGAAAAGGCAAGGAAGAAATATGTCAGCGGAGCGGCGAAAAGCTTGAGCTCCTTAGTCAGCAATCTGTTCATATATAGACCTCTTTTCAAAGTGCACCATAATTTCCTCAATGTTGTTGCCCCAGCCGTTTTCACGGCAGCGCGTCAAAAACGCCTGCTTGTTCTCCGAGGCGATGATCTGCCCCTCCTTGATGTAGGTGATCTGATCAGCGCATTTATCAAGGTCGGAGGTGATGTGCGTGGAGAACAGGATGGATATCCCCTTGCCCGCCAGATACTCGAACACTTCAAGCAGCTCCTCCCTCGACACGGGGTCGAGGCCGCTCGTCGGCTCGTCGAGGATAAGAAGCTCAGCGCCGTGTGACAGGGCAAGGACTAGATTGAGCTTCACCTTCATGCCCTCGGATAGCTCGCCCGGGGTCTTGTCCTCGTCGATGTTAAAAAGCTTCATGTACTTTTCGTAGGCTGCATCGTCCCATGTGTCGTAAAACTGCCTCGTGACGGCGACGATGGCGGATATCTTTTTCTTTTTATAGTAGTCGACCGCACCGCCGGCAAAGCCGATGCGCTGCTTTATCTCGCCCTCGTGCTGCGCCATGTCCATGCCGAAGAAGCGAATTTCGCCCGATGTGGGGTGAACGAGGTTCAGGATGGATTTGAGCGTTGTGCTCTTGCCTGCACCGTTTCTGCCGATAAAGCCCATGATCGAGCCCTTTTCGATAGAAAACGAAACATTTTGGAGCTTAAACTTGGGATACTCCTTGCACAGGTTTTTTACCTGCAAAACACAGTCCATTACTCTTCCTCCTCGAAAACCCGGCTGGCGAGGCTCGTAAATGTCGATTTGGGCGGGATGGCGATGCCGCGCTTAATGTCGCCGAGCAGAATGAGCGTGTCGCCCGGCTCGATGCCGAAGACCTCCCTCGCCTGCTTGGGTATGACTATCTGCCCTTTTTCGCCGACGGTCGCCGTCCATGCGTAGCAGCCCTTTGGTGCTTTCATTTAGATCTCTCCTTGTATAATAAGTATGATTTGTATAACTGATTATACTATACATACTGCCATAAGTCAAGAAAAAGCTCCGCATTTACTGCGGAGCTTTGATCATTTCTTGCTGCTGTCCTGAGTTTGCGACGAGTAGCTTGCCAGCGCCGCAACGCCGGTGCCCATGATGAGCCACGGGGCGGCCGCCTGCGTGAACGCCTTGAAGTCGCCGCCGACAAACATGCTTATCGTATATGTCAGCATCACGATGAGTGCTAAAATCGCCGTTATGAGGAGCACCCTCCGGTTATTGTTGAGGTCCTTTGCATCCTTTTTTACCTTTGCAGTCATTTTCGGATCACCTTTCAATAGTTCATCAAGGCTTATCTGACAAAGGTCGCTGAGGCTAATTAGACTTGCGATATCCGGCAGGGTCTTGCCGTTTTCCCAGTGCGACAGTGTCGCTCGGGACACCATCACTCTTTCTGCGACCTGCTCCTGCGTCATGCCGCTTGATATTCTTGCCTGTTTTAGTCTTTCGCTTATCTCCATTATCAAAACCACCTTGTGCCCCATATGCTAGCCGAAAACAGCCGCATTGTCTATTAAACACCTTTTACATTGGGGTGTTTTGCGTGTAAAAAGGCTTTTACAGCGCCATTATAGCACAATTTTTCGCATATAAACTACCTTTTGTCGATATATCCGAGAAAGCGGCGGGCTGCCAGGGACAGCTCGGTTTTATCGCGCATGGCTATACCTATCGTTCTGTATGCCTCGACATTCAGGGGCTTTATGACGATATCGTAGCTTATGCGCTGCAAAATGAGCTTCGGCAGGATGGATATCCCGAGCCCCTTTTCGACCATAGACATGACGGCGTAGTCGTCAATTGTCGTGAACTTCGGCTTCGGGATGAGTCCGTTTTTGACGAAAATTTCGGTCACCTCGGCCTTTATCCCCTTTTCGAGCATGATAAACGGGTAGTCGTTCAGTGCCGTCACGGGGAAGGTCTCGGCATCGGCCAGGGGGTGGTTTCTCGGCAGGATGACCATCTGTTCATCCCGCGCTATCTCGATGCAGTCAAAGCTTTTCTTCGTCGGAAGCCGTGTGAAGCCAAAGTCGACCCGCCCCTCGGTTATCCAGTCTTCAATATCCTCATATGCGCCGAGCAAAAGCTCGTACTCGACATTCGGGTACTCCTCCTGGAAGGCTTTGATGATGTTCGGTATCCAGTGCGTGGCGGCGCTTGAGAATGTGCCGATGCGGATGATGCCCGATTGCAGGCCGTTCATGTCGTCGATCTTCATTTTGAGCTTATCAAACTCGGCGCACAGCCTTGCCGCATAGGAAAACAGCTCCACTCCCGAGGAGGTCATGCACACGCCGTGCTTGCCGCGCTGCAAAAGCGGCGAGCCGCACTCGTGCTCTAAGTCCGCTATCATGCGGCTGACCGCCGACTGCGAGTAGTTAAGCACCCGTGCGGCCTCGGATATGCTGCCCAGGTTGACAGCCGTCACAAAGGCTTTGTATTTTAAGATGTTCTGCTCCATTTATCCATCTGCTTTCCGAATATTCATTATGCAAAATTTGCGCTTTTCGCATACCCGAGTATATGATACTCTATGTCTGTATCTTTTTTCAAGGGGAAATTTCAAATGGACAGGAGCATTTTAAAATATATCGCCGCGCTGCTGCTGTTTGGCAGCAACGGCATTGTGGCGGGGCACATTTCGCTGAGCAGCCACGAGATAGTGCTGTTTCGCACGATGATCGGCAGCGTGCTGCTTATCGCGCTGTACCTTATCTACAACAAGCGCTTTACATTTTACCGGCACAAAAAGTCGGCAGTGTTTCTTTGGCTGTCGGGCTTTGCGATGGGCGTGAGCTGGCTGTTTCTGTTCGAGGCGTACAGGCAGGTCGGCGTGAGCGTCGCATCGCTCGGCTACTACTGCGGGCCGATAATCGTCATGGCGCTGTCCCCTGTTTTATTCAAGGAAAAGCTCACCAAGCGAAAGCTCTTGTGCTTTCTCGTTGTGTTTGTCGGCATCGTTTTTGTCGATGGCAACGCAATTTATGAGTCGCACAACATTGGCGGCATCACATTTGCACTGCTGTCGGCCGTGATGTACGCAGTCATGCTCTGCCTCAACAAGAAAGTCGAGGGCATATCCGGCATGGAGAACGCAACGGTTCAGCTCACCGCCGCATTCGTCGCAGTATTTGTGTATGTTGCATTTAAGCAGGGACTCAGCTTTGACATTCAGGCAAGCGATATTGCTCCGCTGCTCGTGCTTGGACTTCTTAACACCGGCATCGGCTGCTTTTTGTACTTCTCATCCATCGGCGGTATTAAAGTGCAAACAGTCGCGATACTCGGCTATCTCGAACCACTTTCTGCAATTTTCTTCTCGTTCGTTTTCCTTGGAGAGCAGCTGCTCATCGGGCAAATCATCGGCGCGATCCTCATAATTTCCGGCGCACTGTGCGCCGAGCTTCAGCCAAAGGCGCATATGGCAAAGTAATAAATAAAAAAAGAGAGATGCAAATTGCACCGCCCCAGAATATACGGACAGCACAAAAAAAGCCCCCCAGGCAGGAAAATAAGAATTATGCAACATACTGGCATCGCAATTCCAGCGGTGTCAGTTTTGTTTTTGTTTGAATACGCTGGTTGTTGTAAA
>CAVGBM010000076.1:0-28940 GCA_963627445.1 Oscillospiraceae bacterium
GGCGCTAGCACCGCTTCGGCGGTGCTTTTTTTACGCGACGAGCGGCACATATTGCTAGCTTTTCTTTGTTCTGCCAAAGAAAAGTTACAAAAGAAACGCAACCAAAGGCGTTTAACCACCCTTTGGAATCCCGGTACGGGGTATCGGTGCATCGGCCGTTTTCACTGCGGAGGTTTAATCCTCTGCGAGCAGATTTTAGTGCAAACTTCTAGTGGAGCGTGCAGAAAAGAGAAAGTGCACACACTTGAAATTCATGTTCTCGGGGCGTATAATGCGACGTGGAAAAGAGGTAATACCATGCATGACGATTTGACAAAGCAGGATATCGCGAAGATGCAGGCCGAGCTCGACGAGCGCAACCGCTTGATGCCGGAGCTTATTGAGGAGGTCAAGCGCACCCGCGCATTCGGCGATCTGAGCGAAAACTTTGAGTACAAAGAAGCCAAGCGAGCCAAAAACCGCAACGGCAGCCGAATCCGCTATCTTGAGAACATGATAAAGTCGGCGCACATCATCGATTCCGCCTCCGCCGACGACGAGGTCGGCCTGTACGACAAGGTCGAGATATACATCCCCGAGGACGACGAAACGCAGGTCATCCAGGTCGTCACGACCATCCGCACAGACCCGCTGAAGGGTCTCATCAGCCGCGAATCGCCATTCGGCAAGGCTGTGCTCGGCAAAAAGGTCGGCGACAGCTTTACCGTTTTCGTAAACGACAACTACAGCTACGACGCAGTCATCCGCTCCATCACTAAAAGTGAGGACGACGGCTCAGCACCGATACTTCAATACTGAAAAAACCGCACCAACAGGTGCGGTTTTTATATTGCCAAAAGTGCGAATATAAGCATATGCACGGGATAGAACAGGTAGTTTATCGCTTTAATTACGCCGTTATGCAGACCCTGACTGCCGTCGTAGAGCCAAATAATCGGGAGCGAGAGGACGGCAAGTGCTTGATATGGGAAGGTTAGCTCAATGCCGCCGAGGAGCACGAGGTTTATAAACCCGAGCGAGAGCAGCTGCAAGAGCTTGCACCGCATGGTGCGTCCACGGAATGCGTAAAACGCAAGGAGCGTCAGAATGCCCGCCGAGGAGTAGTCGACATTGGCGAGTATCGCAGCGGCAAGCGATGCAATAATTATGACGGCGCTCAGAAGCCTTTGCCGATCGGCGGCGATGTTTTCAAACGCCCAAATGCAGCATAGGCCGAGAATTATCGTCCAGATGACATTCTGATGGTAGGGGTCAAAGACGCTTCCGCTCACGAGCAAATTAAACGGCACCTCTGAAATGACCGCCAGTATCAAAAGCCGCCCGAGGTATTTTTTAAGGCTGCGGGTGTGGAAATACCCCTCGACCGCCATGAACGCAAACAGCGGGAATGCAAGCCTGCCGATGCACCTGAGTATCGGCAGCTCTGGCAGCAGCGTGAGCTGCAAATGGTCGCACAGCATGAGGAGCATCGCCAAAATGTGCAGCGCAAACGAACTCATAGGCTGAACCTCTCGGCAAAGCCGCAGCGGCGGCACAGCGCCTCGCTCGGCGCGCGGTTTGAAAAGCCGTCGTAAATGGCCTTCGCGCGCTCGCTGTCCAGAATCTCGTCAAGCGTCTGCTCAAAAATATTGCCCAGCGGGATGCTGCCGTCGGCATCCAAACAGCAGGGGACCACCGTACCGTCGCACAGGATGCCTATCTGGTCGCGCAGGCCCTGGCAAAACTGCACATTGCGCTCGCCGGCCTCGATATCCGGCCAGTCAAATTTTGCAGCGTTTTCAAGATACAGGTTCCTGCCGAGCTTGTATCCGTCGCGGTTTTTCTGCCAGTCGGAACCGAAAAACTCCCGCAGAAAGCTCAAAATCTCACCGTTCAGCGTCTCCGCGCCGCCGCTGTTCCACAGCCTGAGCGCGCATATAGTGCCGTTTTCGGCAAGCCTTTTGCACACCTCGCACACGCTTTGCAGGTAGCTTTGCAGGTCTCCGCCGTTGACCTCAAAGCTGTGCAGCGAAACGCTCAGTTTGTGCAGCGGCGCGGCGAGCAGCACCTGCTCGCAGTCACGCAGCAGCGTGCCGTTTGTCGTGATGCAGCATTTCATGCCGCCCTTCGCGACTGCGCCCATTATCTCGCCGAGCTCGGGGTGCGTCAGCGGCTCGCCGAGAAGGTGCAGGTACACATACTCGGTGTGGCCGCGCAGCCTTTGCACAATACAATTGAACTCCGCTGCCGTCAGCCGGTGCGGAGTTCTTTTTGTGCCGTGACAAAAGTCGCAGCTTAGGTTGCAGATATTCGTAATTTCAACATATGCTTTTTTGAACATGTCAGCTCTCCGGGGTGACCGTCGGCTCGGGCTCGGCAAAGAGCTCAGCAAACATCGCGTTTGCGATGGTCTCGACCGTGACGGCGCTTCTCATGCCGGGCATGACATTTTCCAGCGAGAGCTTTATAAAGCACTCGTTTCTGACGCAGTCGAGGTATTTGAGCTCCGAATTTTCCTTGAGCGCCGCGACCTTGTCGTCATAGCTTGAGCCCTTGTAGTCGTGGATGATTATATAGTCGGGGTTTGCCTCGACGATATCCTCGACCGTCACAGCGTCCCAAGACTTTTCAAGATCGCCGAAAATGTTCTCGCCGCCCGCCGATGCGATGTAAGCGGTCTCAATATTTACTCTGCCCGCGGTGAACACCTTTTCGCCTATGAAGCTGTCGAGCACGAGAACCTTCTTGGGCTCTGCGTCCTTGACGACCTCATTGACGGCGCTTATCCTGTCGGTCTGCGCCTTGACGACGGTGTCACTCGCGTTTTCAAGACAAAACACGCGGTCGAGGTCGTTTATCTCCATCCACAGCTCGTCATAGGTCATGGCCTCATTGACATACACGATGATGCCCTTGTCCTCGAGCGCCTTCACGGTGAGGGTATCGTCAAATATCCAGCTGCTGGCGTAGAGAAAATCGCAGCCGCTGTCGACTATTTCCTCAAGCGTGGGGTAGCCCTCGCACAGGGTGGGGATGGACTTGTATGCGTCCTTGTACTCGTCAAGCACGCCCTTGGAGTGATTGGTCATGCACTTGCCGATGACCTTGTCCTCAAGGCCGAGTGCGCACATGATCTCGGTGCAGTTAGGGCCTGCCGTGACTATCTTCTCGGGCATGGAGTGGACGATAGTGCGCTTGCCGTTATTGCGAAAGCTCGTCGGCAGATAGCCCGGCTCGGTGCTCTCCGGCGTGGGCACGGGCGTTTCCAGCGGCTCGTTGCTGCATGCGCACAGGGTGAATATCATAATAAATGCAAGAAAGAAAGAGACGATCCTTTTCATAATTTCTTCCTCCGTTAGCTTGAAAGAGTATACCATGCCGAGAAACTTATTTCAACAACACTTTTGTTAACAAAAAACCGTTGTTATACCATAAGCAGTGTGATACAATATGTATTTGTCAAATTACGACTTTTTAAGCGGATAGTAGCGCCGCAGGCTTCGTTTTGCTCTTATGCCTTCTTCGATCCCAAAGCCTTGCCTGCGACACTCCTCTCTCGCTTAAACCGAGCGGCAGAGGGGGAGCTCAGATGCTTCATCTATGCCAAAGCACAGGGGGTATTGAAAATGGCTCGAACTGCGGTCAAAAAAAGAAGAAAGACGAAGCGGGGACTCGCGATCGCTCTTACGATAGTGTGCATCATCGCCGTCATCGCCGCTGTCGTTGTGTTCGGCGTGTATCGGGGGATGCATATCGTCCTCAGGGCCGAGCTTGGCGAGGGCGCACCGGATGCAAGCGCATTCATGAGCGATGGCAGCAAGGCAAGCTATGTGGGCGATTCTGATGTGAGCCTCACGGAGGAGGGAACCTACCTTCTGACGGTCAAGTCCGACAGTGCGTCGCGCAAGGTCGTGCTCATCGTGCGCGATACCATGGCACCGCAGGCCGAGGCCAAGGACATTAGTCTCACCATCGACGATAAGACTCTGGCTCCCGAGGATGCGCTCACCGAGATAAAGGACGCATCCGAGTACACCGTTGCATGGAAGACCGAGCCCATTTACGGCACGGCCGGCAGCTACGACTGCGCGATCGAGCTCAAGGACTCTCACGGCAACGGACAGACGATAAAGACCACCATCAAGGTGCTCGGTGTCATAGATGTCCTGACCCATGAGGCGGGCACGCCCCGTCCCACGCTCAAGGACTTCATGGTAGTCGAGCGCGATAATGCTGAGCTTCTGACCGATCTTGGCTCTATCGACTGGACAAAGCTCGGCGACAACACGGTGGAGATAAAGTTTGACAACACGACTTATACCTCGATTCTGCGCATCGTTGACACTGCCGCACCCGTGCCCGATCTCGTGCCCGTCGCCGTCAAGGTCGGCGGAGAGGTCACGGCGGACAGCTTCGCTGTCGGCTGCGACGACGCGACCGAGGTAAAATACGAGCTTGCCTCGAAGCCCGACACGAGCAAAAAGGGAAGCTTCGATGTCGATATCAAGGCCGCCGACGCTGCGGGCAATGAAGCAAATGCCAAGGGCAAGCTCATAGTCTGCGACGATATAGTTGAGTTTGAAGCATCCACCGACACGCTCTCGGAGTCTGCCGTTCTTGACAAGCTCGGCGCTGATTACGCGGGCTATACGATGGAGACAGAACCGTTCATGCTCAATAGCCTCGGCGCACATGAGGTGAAGCTCACCAAGGACGGCGTTTCCAAGACCATCGGCGTGAACGTTAAGGACACCACCGCACCCACCGCCGACGGCGTCAAGTGCGAGTGCAGCACCGGCTACTACAGCGAGCCGATAAAGTTCCTTGAGAGCATTAACGATGTCAGCACCGTCAAGGCAAGCTTCGTCACCGAACCCGATTGGGACACCGAGGGCGAGCAGGAGGTGGAGATAATCCTCACTGACAGAGCCGGCAACTCCACAACCATCAAGGCGACGGCGGTCATCTCGCCGGATAAGACCGCGCCGACTATATACGCTGCCCGCGACCGCTACTGCTATGTCGGCGAGGCTGTGGCGTACTTCAAGGAGGTCTTCGCCGTCGATAACGCCGATCCCGAGCCCGAGCTCACGGTCGACAAGTCCAAGGTCGATGCAAAGAAGGTCGGCGAGTACGACGTTACATACACTGCAAAGGATCACGAGGGCAACTCAAGCTCCGTGACGGTCAAGTTTAAGTTTATAGAAAACAAGGTGACCGATGAAATGCTCGACGCCGAGGTCAACAAGGTGCTCGACCGCATCCTCACCGACGACATGAGCCTTGAGAAGCAGGCATACGCCATTTTCGACTATGTCTACTCGAACGTGCTCTACACCGGCGACTCGGATAAGACCGACTGGAAGGCCGAGGCATACCGCGGGCTCACCAAGGGCGTGGGCGACTGCTTCACCTTCTACGCAACGACCTATGCGATGCTGCAGAAGATCGATTGCCAGGTGCTCAGCGTTGAGCGCTTAAACGGCAGAACGCAGCACTTCTGGTGCCTCGTGAACCTCGGCACGGGCTGGTATCACTTCGATGCCTGCAATGTCGGCCCGCAGCATTTGCGCTGCTTCATGAAGACCAGCGAGGAGCTCGTGCAGTACAGCGTGCAGTACTGGCGCTTCGACACAAGCCTGTACCCGCAGCTTGAGACCAGACCCTATGTGATGGAAAACTGAGATGAAAAACATTCTTGAATTTTTGGAGCGGACAGCGTCAGATTACGCTGACAAGACCGCCTTTGCCGACGAGGAGCAAGCCCTTAGCTTTGCGCAGGTGCAGGCTATGGCACGCTCCGGCGGCAGCGAGCTTATCCGCCGCGGACTAAGTAATGAGCCGGTGATCGTGTTCATGAAAAAAGCACCGCAGACGATAGCCGCGTTCTTCGCGGTGATCTACGCCGGATGCATGTATGTTCCGATGGATGTCGGCATGCCGCTGCACCGTGTGCGCATGATATTAAAAAAGCTCTCGCCCAGAGCAATAATTTGCGACGAAAGCTCAAAGGCGACAGCCGAGGAGCTTGGTTACGGCGATAAGATCATCGACTGCACGCAGCTTTTCTCGGCGAAGTCTGATAACACTGCGCTTGCTGCCGTCAGGGCACGGCAAATTGACACCGACCCGATATACATCGTCTTTACCTCCGGCAGCACCGGCACGCCAAAGGGCGTGACCGCCTGCCACCGCTCGCTCATAGACTACGCAAACGCCCTGTGCCCCGTCATCGGGGCATCATCCGACAGCGTTTTTGCAATGCAGGTGCCCTTATATGTCGATGCCTGCATGAAGGAGATACTTTCGGTCATAAAATGCGGCTCAACGGCGTTTCTCATGCAGCAAAGCCTGTTCATGTCGCCGTTAAAGGTGCTGGATTTTTTAAACCGCCACAAGATAAACACCGTGTGCTGGGTCGCATCGGCGCTCACGATGGTGTCAGGTCTCGGCGCATTTGCAGAGGGTCACCCCGAGCATCTGCGCACCGTGTGCTTCGGCAGCGAGGTGTTCCCCGTAAAGCAGCTCAAGCTCTGGCAGCAGGCAGCACCCGAGGCGAGGTTTATAAATCTCTACGGCCCCACCGAGGCCACCGGCATGTCGTTTTACTATGAGGTCGACCGCGAGTTTGCGGATAATGAGCCCATCCCCGTCGGCATACCCTTTGACAACACGGGCTTTTTCCTCCTGCGTGAGGATAACACCAAAGCGCCGGACGGCGAGCTCGGCGAAATTTGCATCAGAGGCACGGCGGTCACGCTCGGGTACTTTGACGACCCCGAGCGCACGGCAGCGGCCTTTGCGCAGAACCCCCTGAACCCGCATTATCCCGAGCTTATCTACCGCACGGGCGACCTCGGCAGGCTCAACGAGCGGGGCGAGCTGGTGTTCGTGTCCCGCAAGGATAATCAGATAAAAAGCATGGGTCACCGCGTCGAGCTCGGCGAGATAGAAGCCTGCGCCTGCATGGCGGAGGGCGTTCAAAACGCCTGCTGCCTGTTTGACAAGGCAAAAAAGAAGCTGTATCTTTACTACATGGGCACCGCCGATGAAAAGTCGGTGCGCGCCTACCTCATAAAAGAGCTTGAACGCTACATGATCCCCTCAAAGCTATACCGCATGGACACCCTGCCCATGCTCCCGAACGGGAAGATAGACAGAAACTTACTAATGGAGAAGTACAATGAACGAAATTTATGAAATTCTCGATGACCTCGGCCTGACCGTGGACTACAAGACCTGCACCACCCTCATTGACGACGCTTATCTTGAAAGCCTCGATATCGTGACGCTCATCTCCGAGCTGTCTGACGCTTTCGATATTACCATCCCCGCAAGGGAGATAACCCCCGAGAACTTCAACTCCGCCGAGGCCATGTATGAAATGGTCATGAGACTTCAGGACGAGTAAGCCGTGCTGTTTACATCGTATGGCTTCATAGCCTTCCTGATCGTCCTGTTTGCGCTGTATTATCTGATACCCCGCAAATGGCAGTGGCTGCTGCTACTTGCTGCCGATATCGTGTTCTACGCCTGCGCAGGCTGGCAGGGGCTCGTTTTCATGGCGGCAACTGTCACGGTGTCGTGGGCGGCGACGAACCTTATGGGGCGCTCGCTGCGCAGGCAGAAGGCATACCTTGCCTCCGACGAGGGCAAGGCGCTTTCCCGCCCCGAGCGCAAGGAATATAAAAAGCTTGAGGAGAAAAAGCGCAAGCGTGTGTTCGTGCTGGCTCTTTTAATTGACCTCGGCATCCTTGCAGCGCTTAAGTACACAAACTTCGTTATCTTTAACTTCAACTCGCTGTTTTCGGCCGAGGTCGCTGCCGTGGACTGGGTGCTGCCGCTGGGCATATCGTTCTACACCTTCCAGACGGTGAGCTACGTCATCGATGTGTATTGGGAGAAGGTCGAGCCCGAGCGCAACATACTAAAGGTCGCGCTTTTCACCTCGTTTTTCCCGCTGCTCATCCAGGGCCCGATATCCCGCTTCGTCGACTTGAAGGAAACGCTTTTTGCCGAGCATAAAGCCGATTTTAAGCAGATAAGCTTCGGCCTTCAGCGCATTCTGTGGGGCTATTTTAAAAAGCTCGTCATCGCAGACCGCTTGCTCGTTGCCGTCACCGCACTTTGCGGCGACCCGACGGCGTACTCGGGCGCGTATGTTTTCCTCGGCGCGGTGTTTTACGCCGCCGAGCTTTACGCCGACTTCACCGGCGGCATCGATATCACCATCGGTATCGCGCAGGTGCTCGGTGTCTCGGTCAAGGAAAACTTCATCCGCCCGTACTTTTCACGCAACATTGCCGAGTATTGGCGGCGCTGGCATATCTCGATGGGCACGTGGTTCAAGGACTATATCTTCTACCCGCTGTCCGTCGCCCCGTGGCTTTTGAAGCTTTCCAAAAAGGCGCGCAAGTCGATCTCCGACGGCTTCGGCAAGAAGCTTTCGGTGTATGTGTCGACCATCGTCACGTGGTTTCTCACCGGCCTGTGGCACGGCGCTGCGTGGAACTTCGTTGTGTGGGGCCTTTTAAACGCGTTTTTCATCCTGCTTGCCGAGGAGTTCAAGCCCCTGTCGGTGAAATTTAGGGAGAAGCATGCAAAACTGGTCTCCGGCTTCGGCTACCGTGTGTTTGAAACGCTGCGCACATTCTTCCTCATGTGCTCACTGAGGATACTTGACTGCTACCGTGATGTTGCGGTGTCGTTTAAAGCATTCGGCTCGATATTCACGACGAATAATTGGGGCGAGGCGTTTTCGGGCGAGCTATTAAAGCTCGGCCTTACCGGCGCAGATTATCTCGTCGCGGGTTTGGGCGTTGCGCTGATGTTTGTTGTTTCCTGCGTGCAGGAAAAATGCGGCTCGGTGCGAGAGCTCATGTGGAAAAAGACCGCTGTGCCGTATATCGCGTTTGCGCTGCTGGCGCTATGCATCCTGGTGTTCGGCGCTTACGGCGTGGGCTACGATTCGAGCCAGTTTATCTATAATCAGTTCTGAGGTCGGCCATGGCAAAGAAAAATAAAAAAATTCATATCATCTGCCTTGTGCTGTGCCTCGTGTTTGTCGCCGCCGCCGTGTGGCTCTTGGGCAAGCTTACGCAGCCGAAGTACATGTCCGGCGTTTTAGAGGGCGCAATGACGGCTGAGTATTATAACGAAACGCAGCCCCACGATGTCATTTTCATCGGAGACTGCGAGGTGTACGAAAACTTTTCGCCCGTCACGCTGTGGGAGGATTACGGCATCACGAGCTATATTCGTGGCTCTGCCCAGCAGCTCATCTGGCAGTCGTATTATCTGCTTGAGGAGGCGCTGGAGAAGGAAAACCCGTCAGTTGTGGTGTATAACGTGCAGGCCATGAAATACTCCGAACCCCAGAGCGAGGCTTATAACCGCATGGCGCTTGACGGCATGCCGCTTTCGCAGCACAAGATAGATGCCATTAAGGCATCCATGTGCGAGGATGAGGACATGATAAGCTACCTTATCCCGCTGCTGCGCTACCACTCGCGCTGGAACGAGCTTACCGGCGAAGACCTTGAGCACATGTTCACAAAAGACCCCGTCACGATATCGGGCTATCTCATGCGCGCCGACACAAAGCCCATGACGAAGCTTCCGAATGTGCCGGTGCTGGAGGACTACACCATCGGCGAGCGCTGCTGGTACTATCTTGACAAAATGCGTGAGCTGTGTAGCGCTCACGGTGCCGAGCTCGTGCTCATAAAGTCGCCGAGCCTGTGGCCGCATTGGTACGACGAGTGGGACGAGCAAATTTCCGCCTACGCCGAGAAATACGGGCTTGACTATTTAAACCTCTTGCCGTATGCTGACGATATCGGCCTTGACATGCAGACCGATACCTATGACGGCGGCCTGCACCTGAATGTCTACGGCGCGGAAAAGCTGTCGAGGTATTTCGGCAAGATACTGGCTGACAAGTACGATGTTCCCGACCGCAGGGACGATTCGGAGATCACCGGGTGCTGGGCGCAAAAGTGCGAGGACTACTACGCGCTGCTTGCCGCGCAGAAGGCGGAGCTTGAAAAATACGGCTATCTTAAAAGCTGGACATTGGGAGAATGAGTTATGAAGAAATTAATCGCAATTTTGCTTTCGGTTCTGACGCTGTTTGCTGTGTGTGCATGCTCTAAGGTCGAGCCTCGTGACGAGACCAAGACCGACGACTACACGCCTGATTACGGCGAGCTGTACTACGCCTCGGGCGACACGAAGTTCGGCATCATGGATCCTGCCGAGGATGTGCTCGCTGCCCTCGGTGAGCCTGTTAACGGCACGTTTGAGTCTGATAGCTGCGCATATCAGGGCAAGGACTATTTCTACTACTACGACGGCTTTGAGGTCATGGTAAACGACGTTGACGGCGTTAAGCGCATCACCGGCATCACCGTTGCCGACGACACCGTCCAGACCCCGCAGGGTCTCAAGATCGGTATGAAGCTTGAGGATGCTCAGGCGCTTCTCACCGGCGAATTTAAGCAGGTCGGCGATGTGTACAAGTACACGCAGGGCTCGACGGTATTAAAGCTTGCCGTCGGCGATGACGGCACCCTGACCGCAATCGAGTACGCCGTTGCAGCAAACGATAAATAAATTAGACGCAGAAAAATCTCGGCTCATTTGAGCCGAGATTTTTTATCTCCAGTCACCGGCGACCCCGTCGGGGGCCTTCGGCTCATGGGTCTTGTTGACCGAATTATCCCTGCCGCGGTAATCACGGTAGGGCACGTTCTGGTGCTCCGGCAGCGAGCCGGTGTTTTTCCTTTTGTGCTTCATTTTGATCACCCTATCAAACATAGTATCAGTCCGTACACGACGCTGGAGGCAATGCCGTAGACGATGACGGGGCCTGCGATGATGAACATTTTTGCCGCCGTGCCGGTCACAAAGCCCTCGGTCTTGAACTCCAGGGCCGGGGCGACGACCGAGTTTGCAAAGCCCGTTATCGGCACCAGCGTGCCGCCTCCTGCGTATTTTGCGAGCTTGTCGTAAATGCCGAAGCCCGTGAGCAGTGCGCCGATAAACACGAGCGTCACCGAGGTCGCAGAGCCCGCGTCGAGCTTACTGAGCCCCTGCTGCATGTAAAGCGAGTTTATAAACTGCCCGACACAGCAGATGAGCCCGCCGACCCAAAAGGCCTTGCACATATTGCCGAGCACCCGCGAGCGGGGCTGGTGCGTGTCTGAATAGCGCTTGTATTCGTCGTTTGTCATGTTCATGTGTGTATCTCCGAATATAAAAACTGCGCCGGTCGCCCGACGCAGTTAGCTTTTGCGGAAAATTTGATTTTATGTGTCCAGCTTGAGATTAGCTATGCCGTTTTTCTCAAACTCCTCCATGTATTCGTCCATCCTGAGCGCCAGCGCCTCGGGATCATTGTCGTTAAGACCGTCGCTTATCATGTCGCGGCGGGCAAGCTCCTCGGCGAGAATGTCGAAAAACACGGCGTCCTCATAGTCGGCGATCGCCTCATGGATGCCGCCGTCCTCATAGGCGCGGGACGGGAACACATGGCCGTGCCAGGTCTGCACGAGCGAGCGCATGCCGTTTTTGGTGCACAGCGAGAACAGCTTCTCCTGCACAAGGTCATAATCCTCAAAGCGGTCGGTGGTGCGGGTGGAGTTAAGTATCCAGTTGCCGATGTACACCATGTCGAGCAGCCTGCGAAATTCTTTGCCTGTCAGATCTATATTCAAAGTCACGCCTCCGATCAAAAAGATATCGTCAGTTCATTATACCAAACTCTCTGTCCGAATTCCACACTAAAAAAGCCTTGTAATTTACGGAGTTTTAGCATATTATATTACAGTTAGAGTAATTTGGAGTATTATCGCTATGAATAATAAGCCTATAGGCGTGTTCGACTCCGGCCTGGGCGGCCTTACCGCCGTGCGTGAGCTGCGCCGGATAATGCCAAACGAAAACATAATATACTTCGGCGACACCGGCCGCATGCCATACGGCGGCAGACCGAAGGAGCAGATCCGCACCATCGCAAGGCAGAACCTCGCCTTTGCCGAGAGCTTCGGCGTGAAGGCGATACTCGCTGCCTGCGGGACGATATCGAGCAATGCGCCGGATATCCTCGAAGCCAATGCGACCTACACCGTCGGCGTTCTGACCCCGGGCGCGCAGGAGCTTGCCGAGACCGGCAAAAAGCGCCTCGGCGTTATCGCAACGAAAACGAGCATCGAAAGCGGCGCGTTCCAGGCAGAGCTAAAAAGGCTTTGCCCCGATGCCGAGGTGACGGCCGTGCCGTGCCCCGAGTTCGTCCCGATGATAGAGAGCGGACATATAGACGCAGACGATGCGCTGGTTGCCGATGTGGTGCAGAGGACGCTTGAGCCTATCAAAAAAGCAGGTGTCGAGGCGCTGCTTTTAGGCTGCACGCACTACGGCATCATTGGCGAGGCGATAAACCGATATCTGCCGGAAACGGTGCTTGTTGCCGCCTCCGACGCTTCGGCGAGGGCGCTGTGCGCGTATCTCGCGCAGCACGATGCACTGTCTGACGGCCAAGGCTCCGAGCGGTACTTCACCTCCGGCAGCACCGAGGATTTTATAAGTCTTGCGCCCGTACTCTTGGGTGAGCTGAAGGGCGATGTAAGCTTCGTCGAGCCCGCGCCCTTGGAGGAAACGCCATGAGAGCGATCATAACCGTCTCCGGCGTGCAGGGTGTTGCCGGTGACGACACGGACACCATCGAGCTTGTGACCGAGGGCTATTACACACGCTCGGAAAACGGCTTTGAGCTGTACTATCTTGAAAGCGAGCTCACCGGACTTGCCGGAACGGCGACAAGGGTCGAGGTAGAGCCCGACCGTGTCACCGTCGAGCGCAGCGGAACGCTCAACGCCCGCATGGTATTCGTACCCGGGCAAAAAAGCAGCTTTTTATATGATACCCAGTTTGGCTCGGCTACACTCGAGGTCGAGACCAAGAAGATAAATGCACGGCTGGACGACTTTGGCGGTGAGCTTTGCATCGACTACACGGTCAACATGGAGCACGCCGTGTCCAGCAAAAACAAACTCAAAATCAGTGTAAAGGAACAGAGATAAAATGGCAAACATGATTCAGATGGCCAAGGAGCAGATAACGGAGCTTGTAAACAGCGCATACCTTGCCGCCGCCGCAAAGGGTGAGCTGCCAGAGGGGTTGACACTCAACGGCAGCGTCGAGATACCCAAGGACACCGCAAACGGCGATTACGCCGCAAACTTCGCGATGGCGAGCGCAAAGCTCATGCGCATGCCGCCGAGAAAGGTCGCCGAGACGCTTATTGCGAACATGCAGCTTGACGGAAGCTGGTTTGAAACCTGCGAGGTCGCAGGCCCGGGCTTTATGAACTTCCGCATGGGCGACAAGTGGTACGGCGACGTTGTGCGTCTTGTAAACAACGAGGGCGATAGCTACGGCAGCTGCGATATCGGCAAGGGTCAGAAGCTCATGGTGGAGTTTGTTTCCGCAAACCCCACAGGCCCCATGCATATGGGAAACGCCCGCGGCGGTGTGCTGGGCGACGCACTGGCTTCCGTTCTGCAAAGAGCGGGCTACGATGTCTGGCGTGAGTTCTATGTAAACGATGCCGGCAATCAGATAGAGAAGTTTGCAAGCTCCATCGAGGCTCGCTGCCTTCAGCTTGTAAAGGGCGAGGACGCTGTCGAGTTCCCCGAGGACGGCTACCACGGCGACGATATCAAAGAGCTTGCCCGCCTGTTCTGCGAAAAATACGGCGAGAGCTGGCTTGATAAGACCCGTGAGGAGCGCCACGAGCTGATGGCGAAGTTCGGCCTTGAGCATAACCTGCCCAAGATGAAGTCCGACCTCGAGCGCTACGGCATCAAGTACGACGAGTGGTTTTATGAGTCGAGCCTGCACGAATCGGGCTACGTCGCCGACAGCGTTTCAAAGCTTGCCGAGCGCGGCTACACCTATGAAAAGGACGGCGCACTGTGGCTCAAGACCTCCGAGATACTGCGCGAAAATCTGCTCAAACAGGGCAAAAAGCCCGAGGATATAGACAAGCTCGACCTCAAGGACGATGTTCTGCGCCGCGCAAACGGGTTCTACACCTATTTTGCCGCCGACATCGCCTACCACCGCAACAAGTTTGAAAAGCGCGGCTTTGACAAGGTCATCAACGTCTGGGGCGCTGACCATCACGGCCATGTCGCAAGGCTCAAGGGCGCGATGGACGCACTGGGTCTCGACGGCGAGCACAGGCTCGATATCGTGCTCATGCAGCTTGTAAAGCTCACCCGCGGCGGCGAGGTCGTGCGCATGTCCAAGCGCACCGGCAAGGCGATATCGCTGTCGGATCTTCTCGATGAGATACCCGTCGATGCCGCACGCTATTTCTTCAATTCCCGTCCCGAGTCGCCCGTGGAGTTCGACCTTGAGCTTGCCCTGCGTCAGGACAGCGAAAACCCCGTGTACTATGTCCAGTACGCCCATGCGAGAATTTGCACCCTCGTTGCAGCCCTTGCCGCCGAGGGACATGCCGTGCCGAGCGCCGATGAGGTGGACTTCACGCTGCTTTCGACCGAGGCCGAGCGCGAGCTCATAAAGCAGCTTGCCGCCCTGCCGGAGGAGATACGCCTGGCAGCCCGTGACTATGACCCCAGCCGCATCAACAAGTACGTCACCGAGCTTGCCGCCCGCTTCCACCGCTTCTATAACTCCTGCCGCATCAAGGGCGCAGAGCCCAATGTGCTCGAAGCAAGGCTCTGCCTTGCCGATACCGTGCGCAAGGTAATTGCCGTCTCGCTTGCGATAATCGGCGTTTCCGCACCCGAAAAGATGTAACCAAGTGCAAAATATCCGTCCCCGAGCGAAATTTACGGCTCGGGGGCGTATTTTTGTCAGAAAAGCGCAGAAAAGTATTGTAATTCAATGCTTTGAGTGCTAAAATACATTTTTGTGTTGAATTTTAATTAGGAGTTGGAGTTTTATGAATAAACTCAGAAATGTGGCGATAATCGCCCATGTCGACCACGGCAAGACTACCCTTGTTGACGAAATGCTCAAGCAGAGCGGCGTCTACCGTGAAAATCAGGAGATCGTTGAGCGTGTAATGGACTCCAACGACCTTGAGCGTGAGCGCGGCATCACCATCATGGCGAAAAACACCGCCGTGCAGTACGGCGATACAAAGATCAATATCGTTGACACTCCGGGACATGCTGATTTCGGCGGCGAGGTCGAGCGTATCCTCAAGATGGTCAACGGCGTTATCCTGCTTGTCGACGCAGCCGAGGGCCCGATGCCTCAGACCCGCTTTGTCCTGTCAAGAGCGCTTGAGCTCGGCCACAGGGTCATCGTCGTCGTCAACAAGATAGACCGCCCCGACCAGCGCATCCACGAGGTCATCGATGAGGTGCTGGAGCTTCTTATGGATCTTGACGCAACCGACGAGCAGCTCGATTCCCCGATGCTGTTCTGCTCCGGCCGTCAGGGCACGGCGAGCTATTCCCCCGATGTCCCGGGTACCGACCTTAAGCCGCTGTTCGAGACTATACTCGAGTACATTCCCGAGCCCGAGCAGGACGTGGACAGCCCGTTCCAGATGCTCGTTTCCAGCGTCGATTATAACGAGTACGTCGGCCGTATCGCGATCGGCCGCATCGAGCGCGGCATTATCCGTCAGAACCAGGAGATCGAGGTCTGCAACTACCATAATCCCGACGCACCGACCATGAAGGCAAAGGCCGTCTCGCTTTACGAGTTTGACGGACTTAACAAGGTTCCCGTGACCGAGTCGTCTGCGGGCAATATAATCGCCATGAGCGGCATCGGCGATATCACCATCGGCGACACTATCTGCGCCAAGGGTGCAGCCGAGCCTCTGCCGTTTGTCAAGATCTCCGCCCCCACGCTGGAGATGACCTTCTCCGTTAACGACAGCCCATTTGCAGGCCGCGAGGGCAAGTTCGTCACCTCCCGCCAGATCCGCGACCGCCTCATGCGTGAGACGCTTAAGGATGTCTCCCTGCGCGTCAGCGAGATGGAGGGCGCGACCGACAGCTTCAATGTTGCAGGCCGCGGCGAAATGAGCCTGTCGATACTCATCGAGACTATGCGCCGTGAGGGCTACGAGTTCCAGGTGTCGCCTCCGCGCGTGCTCTACCGCGAGATAGACGGCGTTACCTGCGAGCCTATCGAGCGCGTCGTAGTCGATGTCCCGTCGGACAACATGGGCTCTGTCATGGAAAAGCTCGGCGCTCGCAAGGGCGAGTTTGTCGAGATGCTGCCCGTCGGCAACCGTGTAAAGCTCACCTACCTTGTCCCGTCCAGAGGACTTTTCGGCTACCGCAACGAGTTTTTGACCGACACCAAGGGCGAGGGCATCATGGCCTCCGTTTTTGAAAAGTACGAGCCGTACAAGGGCGATATCGCCCGCCGTAACACAGGCTCACTCATCGCGTTCGAGACCGGCGAGGCCGTTGCCTACGGCATCTGGAACGCTCAGGAGCGCGGCGCGATGTTCATTAGCCCCGGCACGAAGGTCTATGCCGGTATGATAGTCGGCGTGTGCCCGAAGAGCGACGATGTGGCCGTCAATGTCTGCCGCACGAAGCACCTTACGAACACCCGCGCATCCGGCTCTGACGAGGCGCTGCGCCTCATTCCGCCCAGACAGATGAGTCTTGAGCAGTGCCTGGAGTTTCTTGCCGACGACGAGCTTCTTGAGGTCACGCCCAAGAACCTGCGCCTGCGCAAGAGCATCCTCGACCACGGCCTGCGCATGAAGACCGTGATGAGAAACAGATAAGAATAAAAAATCCCGCTCACATGAGCGGGATTTTTTGCGTCAAATTTACTTCACAAACTCGGCAGCGGTCTTTGCTGCGAGGCGGGCGTTGTTGAGGACGAGAGCAATGTTGCTGTCGAGGCTGTCGCCGCCGGTGAGCTCAACGACCTTTGCAAGCAGGAAGGGAGTGGTCTGCTTGCCCTTGATGCCGTTCTCGGCTGCTTCCTTGATGGCCTGATCGATGGCTGCATCGATGACGGCCTTGTCCATGGAATACTCCTCGGGGATGGGGTTGGTGACGAGCATGCCACCCTTCAAGCCGAGCCCTCTCTGAGCCTTGAACATGGCTGCCAGCTCCTCGGGGGAGTCGGCACGGTAGTCAACGCCGAAGCCGCTGTGGCGGGTGTAGAACGCGGGCAGCTCGTCCGTGCCGTAGCCGATGACGGGGACGCCCTTGGTCTCAAGATACTCAAGCGTGAGGCCGAGGTCGAGAATGCTCTTTGCGCCTGCGCAGACGACCATGACGGGGGTGTTGCCCAGCTCCTCAAGGTCGGCGGAGATGTCCATCGTGGTCTCAGCGCCGCGGTGTACGCCGCCGATGCCGCCGGTGGCAAAAATGCTGATGCCTGCCATGTGGGCGATCATCATGGTGGTGGTGACGGTGGTAGCGCCGTCTGCCTTGCGGGCGACGAGAGCTGCAATGTCGCGGCGGCTGGCCTTGGCGACCTTGGTGCCTGCCTTGCCGAGATATTCTATCTCGTCCTTGGAAAGACCGGCCTTGAGTCTGCCGCCGATGATGGCGATGGTGGCGGGGACTGCGCCGTTTTCGCGGATGGTCTGCTCGACGAGCAGTGCGGTCTCAACATTGCGGGGGTAGGGCATGCCGTGAGAAATGATGGTGCTCTCAAGAGCAACTACGGGCTTGCCTGCGGCAAGAGCCTCTGCTACTTCGGGTGAAATGTCAAGATACTTGTTCATGATTTTTTCCTCCTGTGGTCAATTCAAACATGCCGCAACACCGGTGACGACGCCGTGCTCAAACGTAAGGTACACGCTTATCCTGCCGTTGGAGGCGCTGCAGCGGTTCATACCGCCGCCGTCGAGGCTGTACCCGGCATCGAGCAGAGCGGTCTTGGCCTCCAGCTCATCGTCGCCTGTGCGGATACCCATGACCGAATAAATTTTTTCGGTCGTGGCAAAGCCCACGACGCGGCAATCGTCGATTTTGCCGCTGGGGTAGTAGCCGAGATAATAGCGGGTGTTGGAGCTGAGGCTCTTTATACCGCTGCCGTTATCGTCGGTGAAATACTCAAAGTGCTCGGGATCGTAATTGCGCGCATCTTCAATTTTCGTGATGCCGTCGATCTCGCCGCCGAGCGACCAGTCGAGCATGGACTCGGAGTTAAACTGCGCAAGCTCGGTCACGCCGGTGCGCCTGAGTATGAGCACTGCGGCGATCGCGATGACGAGCACCGCCAGTATACATATTATGATACGCTTTTTTGTGGTTTTTTTCATACGGTCAATCTTCCATTTTTAATTCACGACCATAATACTCAGTAAATGCAAAAATGTCAAGCGGTCAGACTGTTGCAAATTCCACAGCAATGGGATATAACTTGTATTATATTATTGCTGCAAGCAATTTGATGGAGGTTTTGGCATGGTAAGAAGAATAATCGAGATAGACGAAGGCAAGTGCAACGGCTGCGGCGCATGCGTCCACGCCTGCCACGAGGGCGCGATAGCACTTGTTGACGGCAAGGCAAAGCTCATGCGTGACGACTACTGCGACGGCTTCGGCGACTGCCTGCCCAACTGCCCGATGGGAGCGATAAGCTTTGTTGAGCGCGAAGCGGCAGCCTATGACGAGGCGGCAGTGAAGGCAAACATGGCGGCAAAGAGATCCGGCGGCTGCCCGGGCTCGATGCCCGCACGCATACAGGTCAAAAAGGCAGACACCGGCGACTGCCCCTCACAGCTGCAAAATTGGCCGGTGCAGATACGGCTTGCGCCGATAAGGGCGGAGTATTTTAATGGCGCAGACCTCTTGGTCGCTGCCGACTGCTCGGCCTATGCCTACGGCAACTTCCACCGCGATTTTATAAGCGGCAAGGTCGTGCTCGTCGGCTGCCCGAAGCTTGACCCCGTCGATTACGCCGAAAAGCTCGGCGAGATACTGGCCGCAAACGACATAAAGTCCGTCACGCTCACACGCATGCAGGTGCCCTGCTGCGGCGGCCTTGAACTGGCGCTCAAGCGTGCCCTTGTCGCCTGCGGCAAGCGCATCCCCTTCAGGGTCGTGACCTTTTCAAACGACGGCAGGAAAATTTAAGCGAAAAATCGGAGTCATCAGACTCCGATTTTTTTTCGTATAAGCCATTGAAAGCAAGCGCTGTACGAGGCAAATTTTGCACTGAAAAAATAATTTCGAAAAATTAAATTTAAAAAGTGTAATATTCGACGAAATTCGCCGTCTATATGTGTGAAAGCGCTAAAGCGCAACAGTAACACATAATAAAAAGGAGATTTACACAATGAATATGGGTCCCATCACTGACATCTACGGAATTATCAGAAACATCATCCTCAAGAACGAGCCCAACTCCAAGGACGAGTTCGGCTGGCTCGACAAGATCTTTGGCTACAACGGCTGATTAAGTAATCGAGAGATCCCCGAAGCGCTGCTTCGGGGATCTTTTTCATATCCTGCGATATTTTTTGTATTTGAGCTTGGGCTTATAAAACTCGAAGATGACGGCATCGTAGAACTTTTCGTTCACCCAGTCGTGCGATGTCCAGGCGACCTTCATTGCGCCCAGCGCCTCGCACAGCTTCACCGTAAACGGCTTCGGTGTAATTTTATATGCGATAAATTGAGGTCTTGCAAGGAAGTTTAAAAGGCAGTTGCCGAGAATGACCGCCGTGAGGGGGCCGACCTCGCCGTTATAATCCTTCGGCGGGTTTGCAAGCTGGCCTCTGATGACCTCGGGGGCATTTTTCTTGAACCAGCGGACAATAAAGGGGTTAAAGCTCTCAATGCAATACTCGCCCGAGTATTTTTTGAGCAGGGCATAGGTCTTCTCGCAAAGCTCCTCGTTGTTTTTGCCGTTTTTGAGCTCAACGATGAGCGGGCCTCTGCCTCTGACGGTTTTGAGGACTTCCGAAAACAGCGGGATAGTCTGCGTCGTGCCGCAAAGGCTCAGCTGGCGCAGCTCATCATATGTCTTTTCATCGACCCTTGATTCGACACCGCAAACACGGTCGAGCGTATCGTCATGGAACACGACGACCTGACCGTCCTTTGAAAGCTGAACGTCCAGCTCCATGCCGTAGCCGTAGGAGGAGGCTCTTTCAAAAGCGGCGAGCGAATTTTCGGGGATGGTCTTATCCTTTTTGTGCAGACCGCGGTGGGCAAAATTTTTGTACATAAACGGCTTTTTATCCTTCTTGCGGGCTCTGCCGGGCGCAACGAGGAACACAAGTCCTCCGAGCGCTGCCAGACCGGCTAACGAGGCCTCCAGAAGAAGCTTTTCGTGAGTTTTCATTGTGCGCACCTCCGTAATTTTTGGTTCGTGACCCTATTCTACACCAATATACCGGCTAAGGTCAAACATTTATGGCAAAATAATTGTTGTGGAAATGTCAGTTTTGTTATAAAATACTCAGTACAATACATCGGAGGTTTGATATGAAACTTGACAACAAGCGCACGATACTGACAGGCTTTGCCTTCCTGTCGATATGCGCATTCTGGCAGATGTATAACAGCATCGTACCCCTCATTCTCACTAATACCTTCCACCTGAACGAGACCTACTCCGGCGCTATCATGGCGGCGGATAATATCCTTGCACTGTTCCTGCTCCCGCTGTTCGGCTCGATCTCCGACCGGACGAACACCAAGATAGGCAAGCGTATGCCGTTTATCCTGTTCGGCACGGGTCTTGCCATCATCCTTATGAACATTCTGCCCATTATCGATAATAGCTATGCCGCAGCCCCCAGCACCTTTAAGACGATATCCTTCGTGGTCGTGCTCGGCCTGCTGCTCATTGCCATGGGCACCTATCGCTCTCCGGCTGTCGCACTCATGCCGGATATCACCCCCAAGCCCCTGCGCAGCAAGGGCAATGCGATAATTAACCTCATGGGCGCTCTCGGCGGCGTTATCTACCTCATCGTTGCTGCCGTCATGTACCCCAACAGCAAGGTCGCAGGCTTAGAGCATGTTAACTATCAGCCGCTGTTTATCGTCGTTGCGTCTATCATGTTCGTATCGATCGCGATACTCTTCCTCACGATAAAGGAGCCCAAGCTTCTTGCCGAGCAGCGCAAATTGGAAGCCGAGCACCCCGAGTGGAACCTCGCAGAGGACGACGGCAGCGGCCACGAGTCCCTGCCGAAGAATGTTAAGAAGAGCCTCGGCTTTTTGCTGACCTCCATCGCACTGTGGTTTATCGGCTACAACGCGGTCGAGACATGGTTCACCACCTATGTATCGCAGGTCATGGGTCAGGCGCTGGGCGGCGCGTCCACCTGCCTTCTCATCGCCACCGGCGGCGCTGTCATAAGCTATATCCCCATCGGCGTTCTGGCCTCCAAATTCGGCAGAAAGCGCACCATCATGTCCGGCATCGTCCTGCTGGCTGCCTGCTTTGGCCTCGGCTACTTCCTCACGACCAAGTACAGCAGCATAAATGTCATCATGTTCATCGTCTTTGCCCTCGTCGGCCTTGCATGGGCGGCTATCAACGTAAACTCCCTGCCCATGGTCGTTGAGATGTGCAAGGGCTCGGACATCGGCAAGTTCACCGGCTACTACTACACCTTCTCCATGGCAGCGCAGGTCATCACCCCCATCGTTGCAGGCTACCTCATGCGCAATGTCAGCTACACGGTTCTGTTCCCGTATGCTGCCGCGTTCGTCGCACTGAGCTTTGTCACCATGCTGTTTGTCAAGCACGGCGACAATAAGCCCGAGGCCAAGAAGGGTCTGGACGCCTTCGAGGACATGGACGACTGATGAATATCTGCATCTACGGCGCATCGAGCACCGCGCTTGAGCCGGTGTATTACACGGAGGCGGAAAAGCTCGGCGAGCTTCTGGCGAAAGCCGGTCACGCACTTGTATTCGGCGGAGGCAGGGAAGGCCTCATGGGCGCTGCCGCACGGGGCGTGCATAAAATGGGCGGTGAGATAATCGGCATCGCACCTCGGTTTTTCGACGAGCCCGGTATCCTTTACGAGCATTGCACCGAAATGATCTATACCGACACCATGCGTGAGCGCAAGCAGCTCATGGAGGAGCACTCGCAGGCAACTGTCGTCCTCCCGGGCGGCATCGGCACCTATGAGGAGTTTTTCGAGATGCTGACCTTAAAGCGGCTCGGCAGAACCGACCGTGCCATCGTCATCGCGAACACAAACGGCTACTATGAGCCCATGCACAAGCTCCTGGAGCACACGGCGCAGATGCACTTCATGTCGGCACACTGCCTTGAGCTTTATAAGCTTGTCGACACGCCGCAGGAAGCTCTCGACTATATTGATTCCTATGTTCCGCGAAGCGGAAGTATAAGGCGATTAAGCGATTATAATAAGTAGGGGTGATTTTTTTGAACAAGGGCGTAAAAATTCAAGGCTTCGTCTGCCGCAGAGACGGACTGAAGATACATGGTACGGTGTTTCGTCCCAAAGTATCGGCCGGAGTGCGGTTGCCGACCGCGATCGTTTGCCATGAATTTATGGCAAATCGGCTGTTTTCGTTTCCTTATGCATATAATTTGGCAAAAAACGGCTATGCTGCGTTCTGCTTTGACTTTAACGGCGGTGGCATCGTCAGCCAAAGTGAGGGGAGCAGCCGCAATATGTCCGTTCTCACCGAGATGGACGATCTCCTTGCGGTCATGGATTTCGTCGGACGGCAGCCATATACCGACGGCTACGGTACCGTTTTGTACGGGTGCAGTCAGGGCGGACTTGTGTGCGCACTTACCGCAGCACGCTTTCCGGATAGTGTCAATGCGCTGATTTTGCAGTATCCGGCGCTGTCTATCCCCGATGATGCGAGAAAAGGGAAAATGATAAAGGCCGAGTTTGACCCAAATGCCGTTCCGGAGCTGCTGCACTGCGGACCGATGAAGCTCGGCAGGCGTTACGCAGCCGATGTGATGGATATGGATGTTTCACAGGCAATAGCGGGATATACCGGCCGGGTGCTCATCATGCACGGCGATAGCGACACGCTTGTTGATATAAGCTATTCCGAGGCGGCGTTTGAGCGTTACCGACATGACTGTGCGCAGGCGCAATTTGCGATTATCGAAGGCGCAGGGCATATTTTTCTTAAGCCGAAGCACATAAAGCAGGCGAATAAGTGCGTTACGGATTTTTTATCAAAATAACAAGTAAGAAAGACGGGAAATTTCCCGTCTTTCTTTTTTGAGCTGATGAGAGCCGGATGCCTATCGGTTTTGCCGGGCCGATTTACGCTCATGCTGCGTTAAAGCCCTTGGCAATACAGACAAGTATTCCCTTCGCACTTTGCCTTGCCTGAGCAAAAATCTGCTCCGGCAAAACTGCGCAGCACCTGTCGATGATGTTTTTCTAGTGATTTTCGGCTTTCTTTGGTGAAGATGGGCTGTCGCCCATCAAGACAAAAAAGGCGGAAAGCGCTGAAAGGGCGCATCGACAGGCGACAGGGATTCGACTCCCATCAGCTCACGCTGCCTTTTGACACATGGGCACTTGTTCAAGCATATCCTGTATGCTGATGCCGTAGCCCGAGGTGGGGTCGTTTACAAAGACATGGGTAACAGCACCCACGAGCTTGCCCTCCTGAATTATGGGGCTGCCGGACATCCCTTGAACTATGCCGCCGGTCTGCGCAATGAGCGCAGGGTCGGTCACGGTGAGGAGCACAGTTTTGAGCCCGTCGCTTTCGTAAATGCGCTTTACCTCGATCTGATATTCATTGACCGTGTCGCCCGAGAGCGTGCAGTAAATGCTCGCCTTGCCGACCTTTATATCGCCGGTCTCGAGAGGCTCACCGTCAAACTGCGCCGCACCGTAGATGCCGCAGCCGCAGTTAATTTGAATATCGCCCAAAAACGCAGCTTCATCCGTGCTTCCGTTAAGAGCACCGGGTGAGCCGACCTCGCCCTTTGCTATGCCCACGACCTGCGCGTCATAAATGCTGCCATCGCCTAAAGGCAGCGTCATGCCGGTCTCGGAGTCGCTTATGCTGTGACCGAGTGCGCCGTAGATGCCCGTTGCCGGGTCATAGAAGGTAAGAGTACCTACGCCGCTTATGCCGTCACGCAGCATAAGGCCGAGCTTCCAAGCACCGTCTGTTGCCTGCGCCGGAGTTACGTTGAACTGACGGGTCTTGCCCGCACGGTCGACCGTCACGGAAATCTTTTCGCCATCAAGCCCTTGCACCGCTTCGGCAAGATCCTCCGCCGAGGAGATGCCCTTTGCACCGATGCGGGTGATCAGATCGCCCTTTCTGATGCCGGCATCCTCGGCAGGCGAGCGCTTGCCGCTTTTCGTTTCAACGCTCTGCACCCCTGCGACCATCACGCCGTCCGTGAGCATTTTTATGCCCAGCGCCTTGCCGCCCGGGATAAGCTCCTGCGCCATTGCCACGGTGCTCATGGTCAATATGAACACCACGGCGAGAACTAAACCTGTAATTTTTTTCGTTGCCAAACATTCTCACCCCCTTGGCTCGAGCCCGATCGGGCGGAGCCTGTTATAAGTATGCGTGTCGGGGCGTAGAATAAAGCAGGCTGATTTTTTCTCAATTACCTGCCGCGCGTTTTTCAAGGCGAAAATGCGGCAGACAATTTTTGTGCAGAATAAAGGAGCGGAAAATGAGAATTTTAAAATACGGCAGCACGGGACCGGCAGTCGAGCTCTTGCAGCTGGCGCTTGACCGTGCGGGCTTCGGCGAGCTGGCACTCGACGGCATTTTCGGCACAAAAACGAAAAATGCGGTGCTGAGGTTCCAGTCGTTAAACGGCCTTGTCGCCGACGGCATCGTCGGCCCCGCGACCCACCGCGCGTTAGTTCCGTGGTACACGGGCTTTGCAACGCACAGGGTGCACCGAAACGACACGCTCTGGTCGATAGCCGAGCTTTACGACTCGACGCTGCGTGCGATAAACATCGCAAACCCCGGGCTGGTTGCTGAAAATTTGCAGGTCGGCAGCGTCGTCACCGTACCGCTGCCCTTTGATATTGTGCCCACAACTATAAGTTTTACTTCCGCATTGACCGCTTATTGCGTCCGAGGCATCGCCACCCGCTATCCGTTCGTGAAGATCGGGGAGGTCGGCAAAAGCGTCATGGGCAGGACGCTGTGGTATCTGTCCGCCGGCCGCGGCGACAGGCGGGTGTTTTATAACGCCGCGCACCACGCAAACGAATGGATAACCGTGCCGGTGCTTTTGAAATTTTGCGAGCAGTACGCAAAAGCCTACGCCTACGGGGAGAAAATTTTCGGCTTTTCGGCGTCGGAGATCTTCGACCGCACGAATATCTACATAGCGCCATGCGTCGACCCGGACGGTGTCGACCTCGTGACGGGCGAGCTCAGCTCCGGCGAATATTTTGAAAACGCAAAGCGCATCGCCGCAAACTATCCGTCCATCCCGTTTCCCTCCGGCTGGAAGGCAAATATCCGCGGCGTTGACCTCAACCTGCAATATCCGGCGGGCTGGGAGCAGGCGCGGGAGAACAAATTCGCGCAGGGCTTCGTGAGCCCCGCACCGGCAGATTACGTCGGCTCGGCACCCTTAGTCGCGCCGGAGGCGCGGGCAATGTACGACTTCACGCTTTCGCTCTCGCCTGAGCTAATTTTGGCCTACCACACGCAGGGCGAGGTCATCTATTGGAAGTTTCTCGACTATGAGCCGGTTAACTCCCGCGCGATTGCCGACACCTTTGCCGCCGTCTCGGGCTACTCGGTGGAGGATACGCCCTACGCCTCGGGCTTTGCCGGATACAAGGACTGGTTCATCCAGGACTTTAACCGCCCGGGCTACACCATCGAAGCGGGTCGTGGCTCAAATCCGCTGCCCATCTCGCAGTTTGACAAAATTTACGCCGACAACCTCGGCATTCTGGTCTACGGCGCATTAGTCTAACAAAAAAGCTCCCCAAAGGGAGCTTTTTTTATTTGTATAGTCTGAGAATAACGGACACGGTGAACTTACCGTCTTTTGTCTCGATAACGCAGCTGCCGTCGTGCTTTTTGGCGACGGAGTCGAGAATTTGCGTGTCGACACCGCGCTCAAGCTCGGGAATGCGGCGCTTTTTGTTATCCTCGGGCTCGGGCAGAGCGGGGTTTGCTTCGCTTATGATGAGATAGCTGCCCTCGATTCGTGCATCAAGCTCAATGCTGGGATTATCGAGCTTTGAACATGCCTCGACGGCGTTGTCCATGATGTTGCCGAACACAATGACAAGATCCGTGTTCGAAACCGGCAGCTCGACCGGCAGAACGATGTTCGTTTTGACGGGGATACCCTGCTTTTTCGCCTCTTCAACGCGGCCGAACAGGAACGCGTCCACAACGGGATTTTCGCAGCTGCCGAGCATGGAGCTGCGGCGATTTTCTTTCAGAAACTGTCCCGCATATTCCGCGGCCTCCTGCTGCTTGCCGTCGGCGAGCAGGTATTGGATTGTGTTCACGTGATGCATGATATCATGCCTTATCCTGCGATTGGCTTCGTACTGCGAGGTCAGCGCCTCGTAATGGCTAAGCTGCATGTTAAGCTGCTTTTCAAGCATCCTGTTCGTCGCCTCAAGCTCTGCCTTGCGGCCTGCGTCGGCAATAGTTCGCACCAGCGCGATGTCCGCCGCGATGCATAGAGTTAAAAACGCACCGAAAATTATAAGCTGCTGGGGGCTTGCGTCCGAGCCGAACATGGAGGTGTAGACAAAATAGACGGTGATAGACTGCGACATGGGAAAGAACAGGAATATCGCCCACTGCTTGACTGTGAGGCTGTATCGGGTCTTGCTTATGCGTGAGGCTGTGAACCAAAGCACGAGCGCGTAAAACGGCATGTAGGAAAACCACAGCAGAAATGTCTTTGAATTGAGCCAAAACTCCGTCGGACCGTAGGAATACTGGTACACCTCGGGGTAGAGCAGCAGATTCAGCGCCTCTGCCAGCAGCACCGCGAGATCGGGGAAAAACGAGCAGAACACCGTGGGCAGCGGCTTGCTTTTAAAAAGCGCAAAGCCTGCGGCCATCATCACCGCCAGAACAAAAAACACGCGGACAAAGCTGCGGTCAGGCAGCAGCGTCGAGGCAGGCGGCGCTAAAATGCAGATGGGGATAAAAATGAGGATGGTCGTTTTCTTTGAAAACCTCGGCGTGAGCGTGTGCCACATAAACACTGCCCACAGCCCCATCAAGGCCATGTTGAACAGAAATTCAAGCGGCGAAACATATATACTTTGTATGTACTCTTTCATGTAATGCTCCAAAATTAAGATTTGTACAGCCGCAGTATGACCGAGACGGTGAACTTGCCGTCCTTAGTCTCGATAACGCAGCTGCCGTCGTGCTTTTTGGCGACGGAGTCGAGAATTTGCGTGTCGACACCGCGCTCAAGCTCGGGAATGCGGCGCTTTTTGTTATCCTCGGGCTCGGGCAGAGCGGGGTTTGCTTCGCTTATGATGAGATAGCTGCCCTCGATTCGTGCATCAAGCTCAATGCTGGGATTATCGAGCTTTGAACATGCCTCGACGGCGCTGTCCATAATATTGCCGAACACGATGACGAGATCGGTATTCGACACCGGCAGCTCGACCGGCAGAACGACGTTCGTCTTGACTGGGATACCCTGCTTTTTGGCCTCTTCAACGCGGCCGAACAGGAACGCGTCCACGACGGGATTTTCGCAGCTGCCGAGCATGGAGCTGCGGCGATTTTCTTTCAGGAACTGTCCCGCATATTCCGCGGCTTCCTGCTGCTTGCCGTCGGCGAGGAGGTACTGAATGGTGTTGACATGGTGCATTATATCATGGCGTATTCTTCTATTGGCTTCGTACTGCGAGGTCAGCGCCTCGTAATGACTCAGCTGCATGTTAAGCTGCTTTTCGAGCATTCTGTTTGCGCCTTGAGCTCGGCTTTGCGCCCTGCGTCGGCGATGGTGCGCACCAGCGCAATGTCAGCCACCATGCACAGCGTGAGGAATCCGGCGAAAATTATAAGCTGACGGGTGCTCGGCGTTTTATCGAACATGGTGTTGTAGACAAAATACACCGTCGCCGACTGCGACAGCGGGAAAATGAGAATATTGCCCACTGCTTCACCGTCAGACTGTACTTGGTTTTCGTGATCTGGGAGGCGGTGAACCAGAGAACTGTGGCGAAAAACGGGATATAGGTAAACCACAGCAAAAACGTTCTGGAGTTTAGCCAGAACTCGGTTGCATCGTAGTGGTTGAGATAGAGCTCGGGGTAGATGAAAAGAATAAGCGATTCAGCCAGCAGAATTGCTATCTCCGGAAAGAACGAGCAAAACAGGACCTTAAACGGGCGGCCCTTGAAGCAGATAAAGGCAGTGACGACCATGAGCATCGGAACGCCGAACATGTGGAGAACACTGCGGCTCGGCAGCGCCGTGGACATGGGCATGACCACAAAGCAGATGACCACATAAACGAGGATGATCCACTTCTTCTTAAACCTCGGCGTAAGCGTGCGCAGCATGAACGCTGCTCACATTAATATAAGTGCGGCGTTAAACAGGAACTCAAGCGGCGATACGCATATGCTTTCGATATATTCCTTCATACAATTCTCCAAAAACAGTTGTTAACAAAACAGTTGTTAGTACAAATTATAGCATATTTGGACAAGCTTTTGAAGCACAAAAAAATCCGCCGCAGAAAATGCGGCGGATATGCTATCAAATTTTACTGCTTGGCGGCGATATCGGCGGCTATCGCATCGGCGAGGGCGTCGAGGTCGGCAAGCTGCGTATCCTTGACCACGCGCTCGCAAAGCTTGCAGGCGAGGATTCTGTTGTCAAAGAACAGGTGAGAGAAATTTTGTCCCTCAAGGGGTAGATCACGAGAAGGGCAAAAAATTAAGCCTCGAGCAAAAAAATTTTTAATTTTCTTCATAAGCTCTCCTTTGAAGCCGATTATTGATGTGCCGGAAA
>CAVGBM010000077.1:0-19910 GCA_963627445.1 Oscillospiraceae bacterium
GCTTGCGCCAGTATAGGAAACGAGCGCCGATATCGAAAAAGAACTGATAAGTGCGGTAATATGCATTTTTCACTGCATCCATGAGTGTTGCCCCTTTCAAATTTATACCTCAATTTTAATATATTGATTAATTTTAGTCAAGTAGTGCTTGGCAATATCGATAATCGATGTATAATGAAATTGAACATCGAATATCGATATAACGGAGGGATGAAAATGGCACGACGAAAGTTTCAAACCCTGACCGAGCCGATGTTTTATATCCTGATGAGCCTGCAAAGAGATGACCGCTGCGGCATAGACATAAGCGCCTACATTGCGCAAAAAAGCGCAGGACGGGTCGCCCTCGGCCCGGGGACGCTGTATGCGCTGCTCGGTGACTTCGAGCAGGAGGGCATCATAAACTGCATTGGGGTCGAGGGTAAGAGGAAGATATACAGGATAAGCGAGCTTGGCCGCAGCCTGTATGCCGAAGAGCTTACTAGGCTCAAAAGATGCATAAGCGATGCGGAGGGAGGAGACGATAATGAGTAAATTTGTAAAGAAGCTGATACCGTTTGAATCCTGCGACATTCCGGCCATCCAAAGCTGGCTCGAGGATATGGCAGCACAGGGACTATTCTATGTCGACTGCGGCTTTTTCTGCGCCCGATTTGAAAGGGGAGAGCCTAAAAAGCAGCGCTATCGACTCGATTTCTGCGATGTGTCGCTTGGTAAGATACCCGAGGAAAAGGCAGAGCTATACGAGCGCAGCTCGTGGCGCGTCGTGGGTGAGCTCAAAAACGACCTTGTCGTACTCACGACCGACGATCCCGATGCACCCGAGATATTCAGTGAGCCCGAGCACCTTATTAAGCCCCTCAAGCGCCTTACCAAAAAGCACACGGCGTATTGGATATTGTTCCTCATCATGTTTCTGCTGTCCCGTGTGGGCTCACCGTTTATGTACAGCATGCTCGGAATAGACACCTTTGTCGGCGGTGTTTTGGAAATCGGCACGGCGTATTATATTCTGCTGTGCCTCATGGCGGTGCTCCTGCTGCTGGAGTTTATCGTGCATCTTAGAAGCTGCCGTCACCTAAAGAAGCTCATTAAGCAAATAGAACGCGGCGGCGAGCTGCCGACAGGGGAGCGCTACAAGGCAAAGTCAAAGATCGGCGCAGTGCTCATCCCGCTGACCATCCCTGTCATCATCCTGTGGTTTATACATCTTGCCGTACCCATGGGCGTTACGAGCCTGCACAGTACGAATGACCTGTCCGGTCTGCCGTTTCCGACGATGCAGGAGATAAACCTTGACGAGTATAATTACTATGTCGAAGGACTAAAAGCACTCGATGGAGCCGGCTTAGCCCATATTTCCGAGCGCCACGACCTGCTTGCGCCCACGATAATCGAGCTATCGCAGGATTGCTATTCGTTTGAAAACATTACCGGTGAGGGCGAGGATACCTTTGAATACAATGTCTGGTATTATCAGATGCGCTTTGAAAAGGACGCAAAGGCTACCGTCGATCGGATGATATACGACTTTGAACACCTTGATGCCGAAGAGTACCACCGAAGCGCCGGTGCGCTGGCAAAGAGCATATCCGAGAACTTCGAGGAGTACGAGATAAGCTACGACGGCTACACCCCGACCTATGATGTCCACGACCTCAGCCGAGACGGGGTCGAGATAAAGCTCGTAAATGAAAAGTACGGCTACGGCGAGGACGACACCCGCCAGCACCTGATCATGCGGTTTGGAAGCAAATTTATCAGAGTATCCTACTCCGGCAGCAGCAATTTGGGTGAATATACAGATTTGTATATCGCAAAGCTAAAAGCGTAAAATAAGTTTTAGTCAGTTTCACGATTGACTTTTTTGGCAGATGTAATACAATATTTGCATACAAAAAAGTGAGGTACACGAAGTGAAAAAGATGACACGTGTGGCGCTCATCACCTCCGGCGGAGACTGCCAGGGATTGAACGCCGCAATGCGGGGCATAGGCAAGGCCCTGTATAATAAAATAGAAAACCTTGAGATATTCGGAATGTACGACGGCTACCGCGGCCTCATCGACGGCGACTACATGTACATGGAGCCGAAGGATTTCTCCGGCATCCTCACGCAGGGCGGCACCATCCTCGGTACCTCCCGCCAACGCTATGTCCCGGGAAAGGACATCGTCGACGAGGAGGGCAACAGCCTCATTCCGGCCATGAAGGACACCTACAACAGGCTCAATCTCGACTGCCTTGTGATAATGGGCGGCAACGGCACGCAGAAAAGCGCAAAGCTTTTGATGGACGCGGGCATGAATGTTGTGACCCTGCCGAAAACGATAGATAACGACATTTACGGCACCGACACGACCTTTGGCTTTCAGAGCGCCGTTGACATTGCGACGAATGTCATTGACTATATCCACTCCACCGCAAGCTCCCATGGCCGCATTTTCCTTGTCGAGCTCATGGGCAGAGACGCGGGCTGGCTGACGCTGCACGCAGGCATCGGCAGCGGCGCGGATATCATCCTCATCCCGGAGATAGCCTATGATATAAACAAGGTCCTGGAGGCTATCGAGCATCGCCGCCGCCACGGCCGAAGCTTCTCTATCTTAGCTGTCGCCGAGGGCGCGAGGTCTGTTGACGACAGGCTGCTCACCGAGGAGGAGAGCCGCAAGAAGCTTGAAAACTCAAAGCATTCCACGGTGTCGTATAAGATCGCAGCTCAGATAGAGGCTGCTCTCGGCCAGGAGGCGAGAGTCACCGTGCCCGGGCACTATCAGCGCGGCGGCCCTCCGTGCCCGTATGACCGTGTGCTGGCAACGCAGTTCGGCACGGCCGCGGCAGAGCTCATCGCAAACAAGCAGTACGGCCGAATGGTCGCCATCCGCGGCGGCAATATCGTGTCCATTTCGCTTGAGGAGGCCGCAAGCAAAACAAAATTCCTCCCGACCGACCACCCGCTCATCCAGGTCGCAAGAGATATCGGAATATCGTTCGGAGATTGAAAAAAGCTCGGTAATACCGTTTGGTATTACCGAGCTTTTTGTCATATTCATTCCTTCATAACGCCTTTAAGGCCGCCCATGAGCATGTCGCACAGCGAACGGGCGAGCACATCGGGCTCTGCCTTTATATCGTCGGCCATCCAGTTGTTGTACACATGCATCATGCCACCGGAAATGAAGCGAGCGTATATCCTCGCCTGGTCGACGCCGCCGAGCTTATTAACAAGCTCCTCATCCGATAGAATGTAACCCGTCAGCCAGGTCTTGAGGTTCCTGCCGATATCATAGGCGTTGATGAACTTGAAAAGCCTCTTGGTGGGGTCGTATCTCTTTGTCATGAGGTCTGCCATCAAAAACAGGACAGGGTAGGGGTCCTTGGCAAGCTCGCTGGGCTTATAGTTTGCGCCTATGGAGTCGGCATAAGCAAAAAGGTCATCTACAAGCTGCTGGCGGACATCCTCAAGATTGGCAAAGTGCGCATAGAAGGTGCCGCGGCTGATACCGGCTCTCACGAGCAGCTCATTGACCGTGATGCGGCTGAACTCCTTTTCGTACATCAGCTCAAGCATGGCGTCCTTGATATTCTTTTTTGATCTTTCAACTATTCTGCTGCTTCCGCTCATATTCTTTTCTCCCAAAACTGAACAATATATCTGCTTTTATTTATTATTATACACTATATCCGAAAAAATCTCAACAATAAATTAGGGGAAAAAGGAATAAATCGTGGTCAGCTTATCTGCCTTGCGACAACGATAAAGCGCCCGTCGGTCGTGTGGTACGCGCAGGTGGACAGAGTAAGCAGCTTATCGCCGGGATTTATTTCAACGCCCGTGTCGTAAAGCTTGTTTTTCTCGATAAAATCCGCGTACTCAAGGAAGGTCTCCTCGTCGTTGGAGCTTGTGTACTCATAGTAGCGGAACACATCCTCGTCCTTTGCGGGGATGCTGGTGCTTATCGCTGCAACGACCTCGTAGCTGTGCTTTTCATAGATCGTGTCAAACCGGATGAGCTTATGCTCGGCGTAAAAGCTCTCATCTGCGTAGCTGTCGAGCGTGCCGAACATCGAGCCGTCTTTCATGTTGTGGCCGTATATGATGATGTTGTCGGAGTTAAAAATGTCGCAGTATTCGTCGACGAACAGGCAGCCGCGGGTCGAGTCCTTGCCGTAAAAATCACGGCGCAGGTACTTGTTTATCTCATCGGGAGCCTGCATGACGACGTAATCGATGGTCGTACCGTCGATCTTCAGCCAGCCTATCGTGTCGCTGTTTTCAGCATAGAGCCCCGCGTACTCATCCAGCACTTCCGGAATCTTGACATCGTTGTCCTTGAGGCCCTTTATATCATCCTCTGTCTTGGCATCGCGCAGGTCGCCGATGACGTACACCGCGAGCACGCACAGCGACGCTATAAGCACGATGAGCGAGACTATCCTGACGATTTTTCTTGTATCAATATTCATGTCTTATCCCTGCATTCGAGCATTCCGTATTCGACAAGCTTGTCGTAGTGTTTGTAGTACAGGTAGAAGCCGCCTACGCTGTGCTGCACGTCGTCTATCCTTATGCGGTAGCCGTCGTGACGCACCATGAAGGTGTCAAGCACTCTGTTGGGGTTTGCCATGTACATTGCGTATTCGGGGTAGAAGTAGCCGTTGAGCATATGGTCTGCGCGCTTATAAATTGTCTTGAGGAAATAGTCAAGGTCAAAGCCGTTGTCGAGATAATCAACATGTATGCCGCGCTCGATCATCCTGTCGTACAGCTCAAAGGTGCTCGTAAGCAGCTCAAAATAGGTGTGATAGGTCGTGTCGCGGTTATAGATCGTGTCGAGGTTTTCCTGAGCATTGCGCAGTGCGAAGGTGTAGTAGCGCTCATCGTCGACATACTTTGTCAGCTCGTTTAAGGAATATGCCACCCAGTGGTCCTTATACTGAACATAGTCTGCGTCTATAAAGTGCTCGACCGCAGCCTTTGCGGCGTTGAGCCACTTTTCGTCGCCCGTGAGGGAGTAGAGCCTGCACAGCGCAAAGGTCGCCTCACCGTCGTAGTATATGACCCTGAACTGCTCCTTGCGCGAGCAGTCGCCGTTTAATACGTGGTAGTATTCGCCGGTCTGCTCATTGAGCATGGTCAGTATGCCGTTACCGAGCTTAACGGCCATGTCCTCGTACTTATCAGAGCCGAACGCATCCATATACTCTGTCAGGGCAACCACCGCAACGCCGCAGCCGCCGAGCTTTATCTCGTCCGACTTGGTTTCGACCAGATATGCAATATCGTCGTCGGGGGTGATGATCGAGGTATCTATCATGTAGTCTATCGCCTTATCGATGACCGAAACAAGCTCGTCGTTGCCGGTCATCCTGTACTGGCAGACAAGGCTCCAAAGCGTACTGGCGTGGCGGACTATGTTGTAGTTGTCGATCTCCCTGTCAAAGCGGGGGTATATGCCGTAGACAAAGCTGCCGTCGTCGTTGACCTGATCGATAAGGAACGACGAAGCGTTATTAATGACCATCGCGGCGTAATCCTTGTCAACGAGGTCTATCTTGCGTCTGCCGTAGTTGGCATCGTCGCTTCTGAGCTCATAGACCTTGCTGTCTTCGTCGCATATCCAACCGACGCAGTTAAAGATTATATACTCGTCAGGGAGGGAGACAATGGGCGTTCTGCCTGCCTTGTTGAGGTAATTGCGCAGGTAGGTGGTGTTTATGCACTCCGTGTCGTAGTCGAGTATCTTTCCACCGTTGAGCTCGGCCTCCAGAAGCGCGGTGTCAAAATTTTTGTCAAAGGCTATACCCTTGCGGAAAAAGCCCTCTCTGTAATGGTGCAGCTCGGTGGGAAACTCCTGGCTGCTGAGCGTTTTTGCCTCGCCCATAAGATCAGCCTTGACCCACAGGCAGTCATAGCCGTTTTCCTCGACGAAGGCGTGCGCCTCGTTGTATGCGTCGTCCCATGCAGCCTGCTTGTTATCGCCCGTGCCGGTGAACACCCTGGCGCGCTCGTCGCCGTTGGATATCGAGATGAACACGGCGCTTTTAGGAAGACCGTCTTCTATCTCGCCTGAAAGTTCATTGTCCCTGTCGCCTGAGAGCACCTGCTGCATAAGAAGCTCGGCCTTGCTTTCAAAAAGCTCGGTGTTGCTGAGTTTTTTGTTCTGCGAGATGATGTATCCCACAACTACGGTGGCAACTATAAGAACGACTATCGAGCAAAGGGTAATAAGACTGCGCTTTGCCCGTGCCTTTTTCTGTGCCTCGGTCTCCTTCGGCTTTCGGATAAACTTTTTGCGCCTGGTTTTTCTGCTCATGACACACCTCAAATAATATTTCGGATAAATAATGAAAAAATAGGAGCGGTTAGACCACTCCTATTTTATATTCACTTAAGCAATAAGTCAACCGATCGCCCACACATGATCAGTTTTCTCTCTTTTTGCGATAAGTTGATGCCAGAACGACCAGGCTTGAAACAGCTACTATCGTTACAAGCATGTAGTCTCTTGTGTCACCTGTCTTAGGCGGATCCTTTGGCGGATCATCGTCATCCTTGTCGACATCCGAGTCTGCATCAGCATCGGCGTCTGCATCAGCATCAGCATCTGCATCGGCGTCTGCATCAGCATCGGCATCTGCGTCTGCATCGGCATCTGCGTCAGCATCTGCGTCTGCGTCTGCATCAGCATCTGCATCGGCGTCTGCATCAGCATCTGCGTCTGCATCTGCGTCTGCATCAGCATCTGCGTCGGCATCAGCGTCGTCATCCGCATCGGCGTCGTCATCGGTATCTGCATCCTTATGAGTGTCACCTGTATCGACCCACAGTCCGAGGATGTGGCCGCCTACGGGGAAGTTCAGGAAATGACCGATCACACATTCATCGCTGTATACATACTGATGATTGTTTGCCAGCTTGTCAGGCCGATGGGTATCCGGGTTGGTGATCGAAGAGCCCTCAATTGTGTACTTGAGCATGCACCATTGATCCATATTATAATTGGTGGTGATATGCACGGGAACACCGGCGGGGATACGGATGTAGCCGAGACGGGCAACCAGATCGGCTTTCGTCAAAGTCTGAGAGTATTCAGGGAAGGAATAGTCAGACCACAGAGTGATCTCAATGTCATCGGGCAGCAACATATAGTTCTCAATAAGAAGATACCAGTGGGGGCCGCCCTTGAAGTTGTGACCTTTAGTAGAAGCAAAGTCGTCCTTGTCGAACAGTTTGTCCAGCTTGGCGATCAAATCGTTTTTGACGGAATCCGCATCGATTGAGGCGGTGTCAATTGCATCATCATCAGCGACGTCAACGACATCAACATCGTCGACAGCATCAAGCTCGTCTGCGTTAGCCGTAGTTGCGAACATGAACGCCATAAGCAGGAAAACTACAAGTATCAGGCCGAGAGATATCGACAGTTTACCGAGTTTTTCTGTTTTAATCATTATTTAGTTTTCCTCCTTTCTCCAATGATGCGATACTGAAGCCTGAGACTGAACGAAATTAACCGGTTGCACTGAGCAATTATTCCTCGGTAAAGAACGCATGGACGGTGCGCACGGGAGCAATCATTCAACTTATTTTCCAATATACGAACTTATAATATTACATGATTGGCAAAAATGCAATAAATTTTTGTCGAATTTGTTATCAAATGAAACAGGTTTCATCATAACTTTATACGACATCATCTGCCATATGGACAAAACCTGATGGATTTGTATAATAATTAACGGCGTGCCCTGTTGTACTTGAATTTGGAACCGGTTTGTGCTATTCTTGCCTTATTAAAAAATAAGGAGGCAGAAAAATGTTTACTGCTGTTGTATACAATTCCTGCACCGGCTCGTGCAAAAAGTACGCTGAGCTCATTGCCCGGCAGCTTGGCATCAACGCTGTCGAGTTCGGCAAGGCCAAGGGTCTGGGTGACGGTAAGGTCATCTACATAAGCTGGCTGTTTGCTGCAAAGATCAAGGAGTTGGATAAGGCTCTTGATATGTACGATGTCGGCGCTGTCTGCCAGGTCGGTATGGGCGCTGTCACTGATGAGACCGAGAAGTTTGCAAGAAAGAAAAACGGCCTCAAGCCCGAGATGCCGCTGTTCTGCCTGCAGGGCGCGTTCAACCTCAGGAAGCTCCCGCTGCCGCTGAGACTTATCATGACCGTTAAGAATAAGGACATTGTCAAGCGCCTCACTGCAAAGGGCGAGCTCAGCGAGCAGGATAAGGCGACCCTCAAGATGGCCGAGACCGGCTGCGGCGAGCCTGCTTCCTGGAACGTTGACGATGTTGTCGCATGGTGCAAGGAGCACTGATAAGCTTGTATTTCATTTAATGGAAGGGCTCAGCCCGACCTATTATTGAGATAGCTGCCAAGCAGCGCAAAAAACCGTTTTGGACTGTGACGGACGGCCCACACCCGTTTGTCAGCTTCCCTTTCCGAGATGGCGTATTCGCTGCAAGGCAAAACCCGTTCCAACGGCTTGAAAAAATGCTGACGCAGACGGCATTTTATCTGCCAACGGAACCGATAGCTGCCGCACGGCAGGCTGCGCTGCGGAATTGAGCACTCCGCGGAGCACCGAGCCGAACGGCAAAAACCAAGGCAGGAGCTTTGTGAAGCTCCTGCCTTTACTAAAGTGTGATGTATGAATACTAAAAAACGCAAAAATACAACCGTGCGAACGATCGCAATTGTGCTTGCATTCCTGCTTGCCTCGGCGGCGTTCAGCTTCCTGACGACTCCGTTCAGCAAGGATTATTATGTCGAGCCGACTCTGAGCGGCAAAAAGCAGATCGCGCTCACCTTTGACGACGGCCCGGGCAAGCACACCGAGCAGCTGCTTGACGGTCTGCGTGAGCGCAATATCAAGGCGAGCTTCTTTCTTATGGGAAGAAAGGTCGAAAAACGGCAGGAGATAGTCAAGACCATGTACGACGACGGCCACCTTGTCGGCGTGCACACATGGTCGCATATAGACTTCTTCAAAAGCAGCAAGGAAGAGATACAAGATGAGCTTGACCGCACAAATGACCTCATCGAGAGCATCACCGGCGAAAGGCCGAAATTTTTCCGCCCGCCATACGGTCATTACCTCGGCTCGCAGCTTAATAGAATTGACCAAATCGCGGTGCTGTGGTCGGGTACGCCGAGGGATTGGGTGCATATCGATGAAGATTATATCTGTAATTACCTCATAGAGCACGCCAAGGATGGCGATATCATCCTCCTGCACGACACCAAGGATGCGACCGTGCCCGCGGTCTTAAAGGCGATAGATATCCTCACCGAGCAGGGCTTTGAGTTTGTAAGAGTCGATGAGCTCCTGTGCCGCAGCGGCGATAAGCTCGCCCCGGGACTTGCGTACAGATACTCGCCCTACAACGGCAGAGCATGGTATATATGAAAAAGACGGACTTGAGTCCGTCTTTTTTCGTTAAAAGTACAGCTTTTTGACTCGCTTGCCCATCTGCTCAAGGCAGTCGGCAAGCTCGTTTATTATCTGCATCTTTACATTGAAATTGATGGGCATATCCTGATGCGCCGGATTCTCGGCTCGGCCGATGAACATGTTGATATCCGTCGCCTCCTCAAAGAGCTTCCTCGCCGCCAGCGACGCACCGTCCTTTTTGTAGTTCCACTGCTCAAAGGACTTGTTGTCGGCAAGGTAATCCTTTGCATAGATGAGCACCTTATCAAGCGTAATGATGCCCTCCGTTGCAAGGTCAACACCCTTGATAAACGATATCGGCGGGATATCCGGATCAGGGGAGTAGGCGCTCACCTCGACCTTCTCACCGAGATATTCCGCAGCAATATTCGAGGTCGTGCCGCCGCATACAACATGCTGCCCCTCCTTGGCAAAGAACAGAGACATCATTCGCCGCTCATCGTTCTTGTGAGCGGGAGGGCCGATAGCGATATTCAGCGGCTCGCGCTTGATGATCTTCAAAACGCAGACCGTCGCATCGTCAAAGGGCTTGCCGCCGTAGAGCCTGTTGGTCTCATCAAGGATGATCGACGCCAGCACCTTGGCGGTGAAGTTTGCTGCCACCAGGGGCTCGACAAACTCAATGAGCTTGGCTCTGTTCCAGTTGTCGTTCAAGACTCCGTCCTCGCTCGCATAGAGAACGCCGTCTGACATGGCGATGAATACATCGCCCTCGGCAAGCTCAATCGATGAGCGGTAAATTGTCTTTTCGCCTATGTGCATTGTCGACATGGGAAACTCGTAATGCACGCCGTTTCTAAGCAGCACGACATTGGGGTTTTCGTACTGGATGATATCCGCATGCTCGTTTCCGACTATTCTTATGATAGTGAATGTCGAGAATGCGGCCTTGCGCTCGGCACAAATGGGGAGCGTTGCTGCAATAGTCTCAACAGCGTCGCGGATGCCGAGTCCGGCGGCGAGCATGGTGGAGATTATCTTTGAGGTCAGCGTCGAGAGTATGCTGGCCTTAACGCCGCTGCCCATGCCGTCGGCAAGCACGATTATTGTCGTGTCGCCCTCCTCAACAGTGTCGACATGGTCGCCGCAAAGCTGCTCGCCATAGTGGTTAAGGCTCAGGTGGCCTATATCGCAGCTAAGATTATTCTTCTTCATCATCATTCAGACTCAGTGACTCCTTCAGCCTTGTCAGAGCGATCTTTGTCTCGGCGGTCGTTTCGCCGAGCAAGGATGCAATTTCCTGTACTATACGCATCTGGTTTTCGATGACATTGTTCGTTATCTCCGCGGTCTGGCGGCTTATGGCCTTGTTGCGGGCGGCCTCTTCCTCTTCCTCGGTGACATCGTAGAAAATGTCGATGAGTATCCTCGACGAGCGGTCGTAAACGATGGTCTGCTCAAAATATCTGCCGTAGTCAGAGAAATAGCTACGCAGCTTTTTGACGGATTTGCCGGTCTCGAGCGCTGTGAAGAACGGAGCCGTATCGAGTATGCGCACAACGCAGTCGCCCAGGATATCCGACTCGTGGCTGATATTCAAAAGCGCAAGGGCGGAGCGGTTTATCTGCTGTACCTCAAGATCCTCGTTGACGACGATAAGGCCGCTGGGCATGTTGTTGAGCACCTTGTTGTTTATGCGCTCGGATCTGTCCATGATAAACGGCAGGCACATGCTGTAATCGGCGGTGCCCCTGTAAATGGCGATAGCCTTGTCGCGGCAGGAGTCATACCCGCACGAGCCGCAGTTGAGCTCATCCGAGGGGCTGGGCTTGCCGATCCTTGCAAGTATTTCGCGTATCTCCTTTTCGCTGGGCGTCGGCAGGTTCAGCGGCGTGCCGATGTGATCCTTGTGCAGGCTCTCGGGGCTCGGCTGTTCAACGGGGAAGTCCTCCTTGCCGACATGCTTGAGCACCGAGCAGATGTGCCGCACGGGCGAGTTTATGTATTTTTCCATGATAGGCCCGTCGATGCAGCCGCCCGAGCAGGCGTACATTTCGACAAAGCACTTGTCTATCTTGCCGTTTCTGATATCGCGCAGGGCGTTCAGGCAGTTTTTCGTGCCGTCGATGGTTATGGTGAAATAGCCTGTGTCCGGCATATCCATGCTTCCCGTTATGCCGCCCGCGACGGAGAAGCCCGTGGCTCTGCCCTTGAAGCTCTCGCCGAATTCCGGCTCGACATCAATATTTTTCGCGTGCAGCATCTGGTCAAACTCCTCAAAGGTCAAAACAGCGTCAACGCAGGTGCCGACATACTCGTCCTTCTTTGCGACGCAGGGGCCGATGAACACGACCTTGGCCTCGGGGATGCGGCGCTTAATGTCCATTGCGTGCGCCACCATCGGCGACACGGTGGGGGACAGGAACTTGCGCAGCTCGGGGAAGTGCTTTTCTACAAGCAGGTTTACAGAGTGGCATGCCGAAGATATAATGATATCCTGCGTACCCTCTCTGATCTGCCGCTCGTACTCGCGCTTTACTATCGTCGCACCGATAGCAGCCTCTTCGGCATCGGCAAAGCCGAGCGTTTTCAAAGCCTTGCGGATGGAGTTTATGCCGCAGTTATCCCAAACGGCGAAGAACGACGGCGAAACGCTTGCGATAACGGGCGCGCCGCTGTCAATAAGCGCACGCACCGTGCCGCGGTCATCGACTATCTCCTTTGCCTCCTGCGGGCAGACGACGAAGCACTGGCCGCAGAGGATACACTGGTCGCTTATGATGTGCGCCTGGTGACCTGAAAAGCGGATGGACTTGACGGGGCATTTTCTAATGCACCTGTGACAGTTCTTGCAGTTTGATTTTTTAAGATTGAGAACACTTGGCATGGTGACCGACCTCCCATTATATGTTCAATGCCATTGTAGCATAATCGGGGGCTTGCGGCAAGGCGAATGAGCGTGTATAATGAGAAAAAAAGCGAAACGGGGAAGGTAAAATGCTTCAGGAAGCGATAATCACGAAGATAAGGGATGACGGGCTTGCCGAGGTCGCTGTCGAGCGACTGGGCATCTGCGGCGGCGACTGCAATGAATGCGACGGCTGCAAGTATGATAATCTCATGAAGTCGGTCGTTCAGAACCCTATAGATGCGCACCGCGGCCAGCACGTCATGATAGAAACGCCGACCGTGGGCGTTGTAAAGGGCGCACTCGCGATATACATCCTGCCGATAATTTTGCTCTTTGTCGGCTACGGCATCGGTGCAATGCTGTCGCTCACCGAGGGCATGTGCATTTTGGCAGCCTTCATCGGTGCAGTCATCGGCGTTATTATCGCCGTAATCGTCAGCAAAAAGCGCCATGCGGCAGACCCCACGCCGACTAAGATAGTCAGCGTCATATACGATCAGGAAAACTGACGGGTGATCCCGTCAGTTTTTCATTGATTTTCGGGCATTATTATGATAACATACCAATTTGTGAAATTGATTACGGAGAGAAGCGTATATGTCTGAAATGCAAAAGCAGATCGAGCGTCGCCGCACATTTGCGATAATCTCGCACCCCGACGCCGGTAAAACAACATTAACCGAAAAGCTCCTGCTCTACGGCGGAGCGATACAGCTTGCTGGATCGGTCAAGGGCAAGGCCACCGCAAGGCACGCCGTGTCCGACTGGATGGAGCTTGAAAAGCAGCGTGGTATATCCATAAGCTCATCGGTCATGCAGTTTGAGTACGAGGGCTATTGCATAAATATCCTTGACACCCCCGGCCACCAGGACTTTTCCGAGGATACCTACCGCACCCTTATGGCGGCGGACTCGGCGGTCATGGTCATCGACGCCGCAAAGGGCATCGAGCCGCAGACGAGAAAGCTCTTTAAGATATGCGCAATGCGCAATATCCCCATCTTTACATTTATAAATAAGCTCGACCGTGAGGCTCGCAGCCCATACGATCTCATGGAGGAGCTGGAAAATGAGTTCGGCATCGGCACCTACCCGATGAACTGGCCTATCGGCTGCGGCATCGACTTCAAGGGCGTTTACGACCGTGAAAAGCGCGAGATACTTGCATTCAACGAGTTCCACCGCGGCCAGAACAAGATAAAGGCGATAGAGTGTACGCTCGATGAGACCGAAAAGCTCGATGAGCTCATCGGCCCCAGACTTCGTGAAACGCTCTCGGACGATATCGAGCTTCTTGACGGCGCCGGCTATGAGTTTGATATCGAGCAGGTGCGCCGGGGCAAGCTCAGCCCCGTATTCTTCGGCTCGGCTCTTAATAACTTCGGCATTGAGCCGTTTTTGGAAAGCTTCCTTAAAATGACCATGCCGCCACTGCCGAGGATCGCCGGTGACGAGATAGTAGACCCGTTTAACGAGAAGTTCTCCGCATTCGTGTTCAAAATTCAGGCGAACATGAACAAGGCGCACCGTGACAGGATCGCATTCATGCGCATCTGCTCGGGCAAGTTCGAGCGCGACAAGGAGTATTACCATGTGCAGGGCGGCAAGACGATAAGGCTTGCCCAGCCGCAGCAGCTTATGGCCTCCGAGCGCGCCATCATTAATGAGGCATATGCCGGTGATATCATCGGCGTGTTTGACCCGGGAATCTTCTCCATTGGCGACACCATCTGCGACAAGACCATGAAGGTGGAATTTGAGGGCATCCCGACCTTTGCTCCCGAGATATTCGCCGCCGTTGAGCGTATCGACACCATGAAGCGCAAGCAGTTTGAAAAGGGCATCATGCAGATAGCGCAGGAGGGTGCGATACAGATATTCCACGAGCCGTATACCGGCGTTGAGGAGATAATCGTCGGCGTTGTCGGTGTTTTGCAGCTCGAGGTTCTGGAGTACAGACTCAAGAACGAGTACGGCGTTGATGTCCGACGCCGCAGCCTGCCGTTCGAGGTCGTCCGCTGGATAGATAATGAGGGCTTGAACCCCAATGACCTCAATCTCACGAGCGACACCAAGTGGGTGCAGGACTTCAAGGGCAATAACCTTCTCCTGTTCACCTCCGAGTGGTGCGTCAATTGGGCGCTGAACAAAAACGAAGGTCTTATCCTCCGTGAGTTTAATAAGGACTGATTTTACACAATATTCTTTTATTATCCGCAATAGTATGCTATAATCATAATGCGAAAGGGAGGTGAGCTTATGCCGAAGCAGACGGGCGTAAAGCAGATAGCGGCAAACCGTAAGGCGTTTCACGATTATTTCGTGCTCGAGCGCTTTGAAGCGGGCATAGAGCTTGCCGGCACGGAGGTCAAGTCATTAAGAGCGGGCACGGTCAATATGAAAGACTCGTACTGCACCATAAAAAACGGCGAGATCTTCATCCGTTCGCTGCATATAAGCCCATACGAAAAGGGCAATATTTTCAACAAAGACCCTGTCAGACCCCGCAGACTGCTCATGCACAAGCGTGAGATAATGAAGCTCAACGCCCGCATCATGCAGGACGGCGTTGCGCTCATCCCGCTGTCGATGTATTTTAAGGACAGCAGGGCAAAGGTCGAGCTCGGGCTGTGCAAGGGCAAAAAGCTTTACGATAAGCGCAATGACGACGCTAAGCGCGAAGCTATGCGAGACATTGAAAGAACAATGAAGGAGAGAAACTAATGAGCAATCCTATAGTGACCATCGAAATGGAAAACGGCGACATCATCAAGGCTGAGCTGTACCCCGAGGTAGCTCCCAACACCGTTAATAATTTCATTTCACTTGTAAAGAACAAGTTCTATGACGGCGTTATCTTCCACCGCGTCATCAGAGGCTTTATGATCCAGGGCGGCGACCCCCAGGGTATCGGCATCGGCGGCCCCGGCTACAGCATCAAGGGCGAGTTTGCGATGAACGGCGTGAAAAACGACCTCAAGCACACCAGAGGCGTACTGAGCATGGCTCGTTCCATGGCACCCAACTCCGCAGGCAGCCAGTTTTTCATTATGCATGAGGATGCACCGCACCTTGACGGCCAGTACGCCGCCTTCGGCAAGGTCATCGAGGGCATGGAGAATGTCGACAAGATCGCAAAGTGCATGACCGGCCGCAACGATAAGCCCATCCACAGACAGGCGATGAAGAAGGTAACTGTTGACACCTTCGGCGTTGACTATCCCGAACCCGTAAAGGCTTAAGTAGCTGATAATGTAGGGTGCGGCTTCTGCCGCACCCTTGCACCGCACCGATTAGTTGATTGCCGCACCCCGACCAGCACAATGTTACCGGTCGAGCTGCCGCAATAACGACCAACACCGGCCTTAACACGTATTGAAAATGGGGATGTACCGGTTTCGACGGGGATGTGGAGGCAGGAATAGCGAGCAGATGCGCCTACCATCTTAAAAATGGGCACCTTATAAATTAAAGAACAACAATAACACTGTTCTTCTCGCTGCTTAATTAGCGAGCGTTCTGCCTCGGAGGACCACGGCCGGGGACAGAGCGTCGACTAGTGGTGAACATGAGTGCGCAAAGCTTTGAGCGCACCATGCATAATGAAGCTACCAAGCCCTTGAGCATGTCGGCCTGCGCAGGGGTGAGGGAATGTAAATGACCGCCTGCGCTCGGAGAAGTTCCTGTTAAAGCGTTTTCGGACAGGGGTTCAACTCCCCTCATCTCCACCAAAAAAGAGCTTTAAGTGATTGCTTGAAGCTCTTTCTTTTTTTTGAAAACCCCTTGATAATACAGGAGTTTGCGCCGCTGCGGCAAAAAGTGAATCCAATCTGCAAAATGAGATTCATGTCAGAAAAAATATCGGATTATGACATAAATTCTGACACAACACATTGACTTCTTTGCTTGCTGATGCTACCATAGAAACAAGAAAAGGAGTGATAGATAATTGGCTAAAGCAAAGAAATTACCAAGCGGGACTTGGCGCTGTATAGCTTCATTCACGGACGAAGAAGGTAATTATAAACAAAAGTCTTTTACTGCGCCAACCAAGAAAGAACCTTCACCTAATTGACAAGGAGCGCGCGCTATCTATTTCTACTTCTAACAGCCTGAAAGTTAGCTTAGGGGTAAAGCTAGCAGATGGAACAGTAGAGTATAAGCGCTTTCCAACTTTTGAGGTTTCTGAAGTCAATAGGGATGAAAAAACAAATGAGCTTTCCATAACGGCCTATGATGCTCTTTATAAGGCCAGCGGCCGCACAGTAAATGAGCTAATAATAGAAGCGCCATATACCATCAAAGACTTCTGCGAGGCCTCCGGCGCGCTTTTAGGAGTGGCTGTAAGGGGAGCAGACAATTTTCTGTTATCCTACCCTAGCGGCGCAAACTTTGAGGGAACGGAGTCTTTGAGAACAGCTCTTGACATGGCGGCGGAGGCTACGCAAACCATTTACTACATGAACGCTGAAAATGTCCTTTGCTTCAAAGCATTGGATAGGGACGGAGACGCCATTTTTACCATCGACAAGGCAAAGTATATAGAGTTAAAAACAAGCGGCGCGCGGCGGCTGCAAACTATTTGTAATACTACAGAGTTAGGAGATAGTGTTAGTGAAGGAACTAGCCTAATCGGCTCCACGCAGTATGTTAGAGATAACGCCTTTTGGGAATTAAGGGAAGATATAGCTACTCTTGTCCATAACGCAATAGAAGCGATAGGAAATATTTCTATTGAAATGCTGGAATGTCAATGGCGTGGTGATATGTCTTTAGAAGTGGGCGATAAGCTCCAGTTTATTACAAAGGACGATAAAACCGTAAAGACGTACCTTCTTAACGATGTTATTTTCTATGATGGAGCTTTAAGTGAAAAGACGATTTGGAAGTATTCCGCTAATGAAAGTGAGACAGCTTCTAACCCCACTGGTATAGGAGATGCATTAAAACAAACCTATGCTAGAGTGGATAAACAAAACAAGGAAATCGCACTTATGGTTTCCGATATAGATTCTCAGAAAGAAGATATCGCCCAAATTAAAATTGAAAAAGATGGCCTTAAGGCTTCTGTTTCTGAAATGTCCCAAACACAGGAAGATATATCATCTGCAATGTCTGACATTCAGAACAACATCGAAGAACAGAATTAGGCTAATACCGAACAGTTTGAAACGCTGGCAAAGAAAGTTGATGCTGCCATGACTTCGGAGCAAGTTAAAATTGCAATTTCTACAGAGCTAGAAAAAGGAACTGCTAAAGTTATTACATCAACTGGTTTTACCTTTGATGATAAAGGATTAACTATCAACAAATCAGATAGCGAGATGAGCACAAATATAGATGAGGATGGTATGTCTATCTTCAAAGGTTCAGAAGAGGTTTTAACAGCAGATAACACTGGAGTTAATGCCAAAAACTTACATGCCACAACGTATCTAATTATAGGAACTAATAGCCGATTTGAAGACTATGGCAGCGACAGGACAGGTTGCTTCTGGATTGGCTCATAAGAGGTGAACACATGGCTCTACAAACAAAGACATTTAAATCTAGCACGACTTCAAATGGATTTTACTTAGAATTAACCATAGAAGAAGCTAGTGTTAGCCAAGCAAATAATACATCGACACTAAACTATACCCTTAAACTCTATAGCGGCGGCTGGGACTTTAAGCTGTACTCAATAGGACATGAAATTAGCTTAGGTGGTATTTTAGTATCAAGCACTTCCCGCTCTGATGCAAAACAATATTCGTTGGGCACAAATAGCAGCATTACAATAGCCTCTGGAACTAAAACTATTAGCCATAATACCGATGGTAGCAAAAGTATATCTGTAGCTTTCAGCATAGATATGACTAAAGAGTCATACACTCCGGGCGATATTAGCGTTTCGGGCAAAACTATGGCTCTAACCGATATTCCTAGGGCGAGTTCTGTTTCTTGCTCAACGGCTAATATAGGCAGTAAAGCGACAATTACAATTTATAGAGCGTCCTCTTCATTTACTCATACTCTTACTTATAGCTTTGGAGGCTTAACTGGCACAATCGCGACAAAAACCAGCAGCACAAGTATCAGCTGGACTTTGCCAACTGCCTTTTATGCTAAAATTCCGAACGCTAAAAGTGGAACAGGAACCATTACTTGTTAGACTTATAGCGGCTCAACATTGATTGGAAGTAAGTCTACTAGTTTCACCGCGTCAGTAAGTGAAAGTGCTTCAAAACCTACTTTGGCGCCTTCAGTGGTGGATAGTAATACTATAACAGCTGCTTTAACTGGCGACAGATCCAAGTTTATCAAATACTACTCGAACGCCGCTGTCGCTACAGGAGCAGCGGCGAGAAATAGTGCTACACTTAAATCTCAAAAGATAACTTGCGGCGAAAAAAATATTACAACTGCCAGCGGCACTATCAATGCAGTAGAAAGTGGTTCATTTACTTTTAGCGCTACGGATAGCAGAGGCTACACAACCACTCAAACAGTTACAAAAACTTTGGTGGAATATATTAAGCTGACGTGTTCCTTAGATGCTGGCGCGCCTACCACTGCAGGTGTCGCTACCCTGAAAATTAGTGGTAATTACTTTAATGGCTCGTTTGGGGCAGTAGACAATACTTTAACTCCAATACCGCTATAAAACCCAAGGTGGCACTTACAGTTCTTGGACGGCCGCGACTGTGACACAGAGCGGAAACGCTTATAGTGCTTCAGTGTCCATTAGCGGATTGGATTATAGGACTACTTATGTTTTTCAAGCAAAAGCAGAAGATAAATTAGATATTAAAGAAACTAACGAGCAAACTCGAAATACTTTACCTATATTTGATTGGGGAAAGAATGATTTCAAAGTAAATGGTGATTTTCATGTTACAGGAGCAACTACTTTGGATGGAAATCTTACAGGCAAATATCTCACGGGGACATGGCTTCAAACCACTGCTGCCACAGATTTAAATAGCGCCCCCTCTAAAGTGGCAGTCTTGAATAATTCAGGATGGATATATTCTAGAACTCCGAGTGAGTTAAAATCCGATATGGGCTTGTCAGATATATTTAAAATTCAAACTCTTTCACCACAAGGGTGGAGTCTCCCAGCAAATTCTACTAGGGGCGGAGAAATTAAGGGAACAATCGATGGTTATAGCGGCTATACTCCGATATTTACAAAGTGTTATTGTATAAATAGTTTGCAGGTTGTAATTATAAATGCTTGGGTTAGTGGAAGTTACAGCTCCAGTGGTAATGGGTATACATGGCATATAGACGCTAGGAATCTATCTTCTTCAAAGATAACGGCGAATTTTACCATGAGGATATTGTGGATAAAGACAAGCCTTTTTGGATAAGGGAGGTAGCATTACTGTATGACTTGGGAAATTTTTTTAGGTATAGTCGCCCTCACTGGATTTGTAGTAACGATTGGCAAAATCGTAGGCGCAAATACAAAGGCACTTACAAAGTTAGAAGATAGTATTGATAGACTTGATAAAACTTTGGAAAAGCAAGGCAAAAATATTGACTCGCTCAAACAAGAAGTAGATAAACACGAAGTAAGAATTCAGTTATTGGAACATAAATAAAACAAACGG
>CAVGBM010000078.1:0-3292 GCA_963627445.1 Oscillospiraceae bacterium
TGCACCGTACATTTTTGCTTTATGCAGGAGGAATCAATATGCGCTTTACCATTGACACCGAGTTTGACCGCATTATCGTCCCAGACACCTTTTTCAATCAGATCGACAAGATGAACGCTGTTCTTAAAGAGCACGGCGGCGAGGGCACGGAGATTATTGATTATGTTCAGTACATCAAAGACGCCATTGCAAGAGCAGAAAAGAACGCCCCTGTCCGCAAGTCGGATTTGAAAACGCTTAAGAAGAAATAATGGCAAAGGGAACGCGCGTCACGCAGCAGGAAAAGGAACAAATGTGGCAGCTTTATAATCAGCTTGGCAGTTATGCAAAAGTAGCTAAAAAGCTGCACCGCAGCTCTGACACCGTTTCCCGCTATGTGCGCGAATTTGAGGCTGCCGTTGGAGCGGCAAGTATTGTTATGAATGCGAAAAATATCAAGAGTAAGAAATGAGGTTTTACCATGAGCGCAAATGCAATTGCGAAAAGAATTAAATATATTTTTATGCTCTGTTTGTTTTCAGGACTTTGTGGTCTTGGATACAATATCTTCACCTCAGTGATGTACCACCGTTTTGCGGGAATTTCTCTTTTGCCCTTGTTGGCCATTGCCGAGGGCGTAATACTATGGCGGGCGTTCCGAAACGATTCTCTGGAAAAGGCGCTGAATCAAATCAGTACACTAAAAATTATCGCATTGGTTCTGGCAGCCTATTCCGTCTACTCTCTTGTTGACTATTTTGTCCGCACCGTTGGAAGCTTTAATTTGTTTATGTTCTGGTTCCAGATTGTTTCAAATTTCTCCGCCTTCTGTGCTTCTCTTGCAATCTTCTTTACTACAAAAACGTTGAAGGTGGGCGATACCAAAAAATTCAATTTGGCAAGCGGCCTTATTCTGGCTTTGGATGTGGCAATCATTTTCTGTGTTACCGTGGCGGCGCTCATCGTGTCGGAAAATTTGATTCCTATTTTGATGGGAATTGTGACATTTTTCGTTCTGGCTACCGTTGTTCCGAAAATACTTGGAAATAAGATTATTAGGGGAGCAATTATTGGCGGTATCGTTGCTGGCGACGCTGGCGCAGTTGTGGGCGCGATAGTAGCAAGTAAAAGCGGGGATAAGAAGTAAACTTTTACGGAGCGGGGCGCGTGTCCCGCTCCTTTTCCTATCCGTTTCATTAGGGTATAGCCCAATGACAATGAAAATCCCCTTGCTTTTCTGTTTCACATATATTATATCATAATTTTTGAAATATTTCAAATCGAGGATATATTCTATTGACATACTTCTGAATTTATGATAGAATAAGGACAGTTAAAGCAAGGGGGCTTTTGGAATGCGGGTTTTCTATGTGCGTTGCTCCACCATTGAGCAGAACGAAGCGCGGCAGCTAAAAATGGCAGAGGAACAGAACGCCGAAAAGGTGTTTGTGGACAAGGCAAGCGGCAAGAACACAAACCGCGCCGCGTTCAAGGAAATGATGGCTTTCGTTCGGGCGGGCGATACCGTGGTAGTCGAAAGCATTTCCAGAATTGCCAGAAACACGCGGGACTTGCTTTCCATCGTATCCGAGTTGACCGAAAAGGGCGTGGAGTTTGTCAGTCTGAAAGAGAACATCGACACCACCACTCCGCAAGGGCGCTTCATGCTGACCGTGTTCGGCGCTCTGGCTGAATTGGAGCGGGAGAACATTTTGGAGCGTCAGCGCGAGGGAATCGAAATCGCCAAAAGCGAGGGCAAGTACAAAGGCCGCAAGCCCATTGATTATGACGAGGCGCAGATGAAAGCCCTTTGCAAGAAGTGGCGGGCGGGCGAAATCACCGCCACCGCCGCCATGAAAGAGCTGGGCTTGAAGCCCAACACGTTCTATCGCAGGGTAAAAGAAATGGGGCTGTAAACAGCCCCACAGAACAACGGAGAAATGCGGAAAATCCGCTTCTCATAAATTCCACTTTTTCAATTTCCACTTTATCGCTGTTGGAACAGGTTCGGAGGGCAAATTTCCACCTTGTTTTCCACTCTTGGACAAAAAGAGGAAGCAGTTTTTACTCCGCTTCCTCTCAAAAAAGCTTGTTTTAGGCTGATTTACTTGCCGAAATACCGCTTTAGCAGACCCTCGAACGCCTTGCCGTGTCGGGCTTCGTCGCGGGCCATCTCGTGGACGGTGTCGTGGATAGCGTCGAGATTGTACTGCTTTGCGAGCTTTGCAAGCTCGAACTTGCCGGCAGTTGCGCCGTTCTCGGCATCAACGCGCATCTGAAGATTCTTCTTGGTGGAGTCGGTGATGACCTCACCGAGGAGCTCTGCAAACTTTGCAGCGTGCTCTGCCTCCTCAAGACCCGCCTTCTCCCAGTAGAGAGCTATTTCGGGATAACCCTCACGGGCAGCAACACGAGCCATTGCCAGATACATACCTACCTCGGAGCACTCACCCTCGAAATTTGCGCGCAGACCGCTGATGATCTCCTCCTGAACCTCGGGGGGAACGTCAGCACCAAACTGCTTGCCGACTCCAACAACGTGCTCGGCTGCCCAGGTCTTGTCCTCAGACTGGAGCGTGAACTTGCTGCCGGGAACCTTGCACTGGGGGCAGAACTCGGGGGGCGTGTCGCCTTCGTGAACATAGCCGCATACGGGGCATACCCATTTCTTCATAATAATATCCTCCAATAAAAATAATTTTTATATTTAGTAAGGCAACGAAAGCCTTACTCACAACAGTTTTTACACAGGCCGAAATAGCTCAGAACGTGACCCTTGACAGCTCCGCCGGTTAAAGTCTCGACCTCGGAATAGTTTGAATCGATCGACAGATCAAGAAAAACATCGTCGACCCTGCCGCATTTTGTGCAGACAAAGTGGGAGTGGTCGGAAGTGTTGGCATCGTAGCGCTCCTCGCCGTTAACGTTGCCGACGGTGATTATAAGCCCGTCCTGCATCAGCACATTCAGATTTCTGTACACCGTGCCGAGGCTCAGGTCGGGAATCTCGGGCTTGAGCTGCGTGTATATCTGCTCTGCCGAGGGGTGAGCCGTGGTATTGCACAGCGCTTCATATATCGCCGAGCGTTTTTTACTTGTTCGCCGTGCCTGCATTGCGCTCACCTCTTAGTAATGATTATCGTTATTGATAATATAGCACACACTTTTTTATTTGTAAAGCCCTTTTTAAAAAATTTTCGAAAATTGACTTTGCACGATTATGTGCAAAATTGACAAAAAATACAGTTATTTTTCTATCACTAAAAATGGAACTGATTATTGAAAACAGGACGGGCATATCGTACAATCAAAT
>CAVGBM010000078.1:3302-10011 GCA_963627445.1 Oscillospiraceae bacterium
TGTGATGGTGCTCTCGCTTATGACGCCTGCGGCAATTGCTGAAGAAACTACAACTCCCGCCACGGAAGTCGGCGAGGTCGTTGCTCCCGAACCGACCGAAAATCCCGAACCCACAGAAACGCCGGAGATCCCGGCTATCACAGTCACGGTCGGCAATGTTGCAAAGACCGGCAAGATCCTTATCACCTGGACGGCTGTCGAAGGCGCTGCAAAGTATGAGATCTACCGCAGCACGACTGAAACCGGCAAGTTCAGCAAGATCTACACTGCAACCGGCCTTAAGCTCACCAACTCCAGCGTGACCGTAGGCCAGCAGTACTTCTACCAGGTCAAGGCGATCGATGCCGAGGGCGCAGAGCTCCTGACCAGCGATGTCGTTTCCGGCTACGCCGACTGCGCAGCACCGGTAGTCACTGCAAGCAATGTTGCATCCACCGGCAAGATCAGCCTCAAGTGGAACGCAGTTGACGGCGCAGATAAGTACACCGTGTACCGCAGTACCTCTAAGGACGGCGAGTATACTAAGCTCATTACCACCGCTAAGACGAGCGTACTCAATAGCTCGGCAGCTGCAAATCAAAGATACTATTATAAGGTAGTGGCACTGTCCTCGAAGACTGAGGAAGCAAACTCTGCATTCAGCGGAGTAGTCGTGCGCAGATGCGACTGTGCGGCTCCTGTTGTGACCATCGGAAATAATGCCGAGAACGGCAAGATAACACTTAAGTGGAAGGCCGTTGACGGCGCTGCAAAGTACGAAGTCTATAGAGCTACGTCCAAGACCGGTAAGTACACCTTGCTTATCACAACAAAAGCTACCAGCCTTATCAACAACTCTGCAAAAGCTGGTTTTACCTACTACTATAAGGTAAAAGCGCTGTCGGCAGTAAGCACCGAGGCAAACTCTGCCTTCAGCAGTGTGAAGATGCGTGTATGCGACTGCGCAATGGTCAGCTTCAACGCTTACGACTACAACAACAACGGAAATCCCGTTTTCAAGTGGAAGAAGATAACCGGCGCAAAAAGCTACAAGATCTATCGCAGCAAGTCCGAAAACGGCACATACAGCCTGCTCGGAGAGACCACAAGCACGACATTTACAGATAAAACTGCAAAGGTTTTGACTGTATACTACTACAAGATCATCGCGATCTCCTCGAAGACCAGCAGCGCTAACTCGGCAGCCTTCCGGTTCGCGGCCACTCCGGTCTATCCGATGGCAAAGAACCTCAAGGACGTCAGCACCTCGGATGTCACCAAGCTTAAGTGGGATGCAATAAGCGGCGTTGATGGCTATATTATTTTTCGCGGCAAAACGAAGGATATCAACAAAATGAAGGACGTAAAAGTGACCGGCAAGACAAGCTTCACCGACACCGGAAAGTATAGCGGCGTTTGGTACGCTGTTGTCGGGTACAAGCAACTGTCTGATGACGATGCCTTTCCTTCCATGCCCGCATATGTCTATGTGAAATAATTAGATCCAAAAACTCGGCAGCAAAAGCTGCCGAGTTTTCCTATACTCTGCGTACATTTGACGATATCTCCGCGAGGGCGGCGGCAGCCTCGGTGTCGCAATCGGTGTTGCGGGCAAGATCGGCAAGCGAGAGCATGCCTATAAGCCGTCCGTCGCGGCACACCGGCAAGCGCCGCACCTGCGCATCGGCCATGAGCCGCGCTGCCTCGCCGACATAAGCCGTGTCGCTCACGGTGATGACTCCGCGGGTCATGATATCGCCGACCTTTGCCTCATCGGGCGAGACTCCCGTTGCGACGCATCTTACGGCGATATCGCGGTCGGTTATCATGCCGCGTATCTGACCACGGTCATCGCAGACGGGAACTGCGCCGATGTTGTGCTGCTTTAACAGGCGGGCAGCCGCTGTCACGGGCTCTGACAGCCCAACGGTGACGATGTGCTCGCTCATAATATCAAAAACCTTCATAGCAAGACCTCCTTGATGTGATCATCGCCAGGGAGGTCAAATTTTATTCCACCAGATCTGCAAGCGCAGGGCCTGCCGTTTCGCCGAACAGCCTTATTGCCGCCAGCGCCTCCTGCAGGGTGTTGCCGTTGCTGCCGACCTCGAGGATAACAGAGCCGGTGCTCAAATGCTGATTATATCGGTACGGCACGAGCGTCACCGGCCGCATGAGACTCGGGTACCTTTCCAGAACGGCATTTTGCAGATACAGCGCAAGCCGCAGATTCTGCGTCCAGTTGGGATATTCAAGCCCGCTTTCATCCGTGCCCATGACGAACATGAGCTGCGATGCGCACACACCGCTTTCCGTGGCGACGGTCTTGTAAATTACATCGTTTGTACCTATCGCGTCACGGTGCAGGTCGATGACGACGGAAATGGAGGGATATTCCTTCAGATACTTCTCCACCGCCTCACCGCTGCGGTTATATGAGCCGGTGTAGCTCGGGTAATCGTAAACGCCGCAGTCGTGGATGACATTGAGCCCGTACTTTTCAAAATACTTTTCAAGCTCTGAGCCTATCCTTATTACATTATAATTATTATCCTGCGTGCGGCTCGCGCCGGAGTCGACATATTTGTCAAGACCGGCAGGGGAGTAGGCTTCGCTTGAGTGGGTGTGTATGATAAGTATCTGCGGCTTGCCCTTTTTAAGCTTAACAGGGCTGCCCTGCTTAACCAGCTCTGACACCTCAATGGAGTAGTCGGTCGAGTTCTTGATGACGAGCCCGCCGGATATGGTCGTCGGGATGATGCTTGGCCCGGGCTTTGGCGTCGGCGTAGGCTTGGCCGTGGCAGGCGGGGAAGCTGCCGGAGGCGTTTCGGCGGGAGCACTGACCTCGGGCATGGTGGTGACCATGGATATCGTATTTGTAAAAAGCGCGGGGCTGTCGGTATACAGGCAGGCAGCGCCGAGGATCAACCCGGCAGCCGCCAGACAGACGGCCGCAAGTGATTTATTCTTTCGCATTATAACACCTCCGCAGTTAACAGCTTATTCGCCGGAGGCTGAAAATATATCTGTACATTAAAGGGCGGATGTGGTATCTTACATTACAAATTGTAGGATGCTTAAAGAATTAAAAATGTTGTTATGTAAACTTAAAATATTCATTTAATGGGGTGGAAATATGCATATTGAGTACAGACCGAAGGGCGTATGTTCGCAGCTTATGTCGATAGATGTCGAGGACGGTAAAATTGAAAAAGTGGAGGTCAGGGGCGGATGCAGCGGCAATCTGCAAGGCATTTCAGCGCTCCTTGTGGGGATGCCGGTCGAGGAAGCCATAGCGAGACTCGAGGGTATCCACTGCGGCTTTAAGTCCACATCGTGCCCGGATCAGATAGCTCAGGCGCTTAAAAAATGCATATAAAATATGCGATTTGGTTTACATAATTATTTTGCATAACGCAATTGATTTACATAATGTTATACACATGATTAACATTTGTAATAATTTTTACTGTTTTTTTATAAAATGTTGTCGAATTTATATCTTTGTGCAACTTGACCAAGCCACAAAATACAGTGTTTAGCACAAAAAATTATCCCTAAATATTGCGATTTGACAAATGCGCTTGGCAATGTTGCACAATTTCGACACAGTCCGTTTGTACAATATAACTATTTACCCGCTTGTGTTCGTTCCGATATAATTAATATGCCAGAGAGTTATATGGCAAATGTTCGGCAAATCACCGAACATAAAAATTATGTCAGGAGCGTTATATGAGTAAGATCAAAAAATTCAATATCTCTCTCGTATTCGTTGCCTGTTTGCTGTGTGCCCTGTTCTGCATGAATGCGTTTGCAGACGAGGCGGAAACCGAGCTCGAGTATACCGAGACGCCTGTTTACATTGACGGGCTGCTGTCGTCCAGGGGCTACACCATCGGCGATACCACATATCTGCCGCTTGAGAGCACCGGCGCAGTTCTCGGCTACGAGACTGAATCGGACTTTAACTATGAGACAAATACACTGACCGTTCAGGTCGAGGATATCGAGATCACCGTTTGCAAGGATGATGAGTATATGAGCGCAAACGGACGATATTTCTACCTGCCTGACGGCTATATGGAGATCGGAGGCTGCGCGGTAGTCCCCATCGATGCTATCGAGAAGATCTTTACCCTCGAGGCAAATTGGGATGCTGAACTTGAAGCCTATGATCTTGACACGGCAAACAAGGCCCTGCTTATTAGCGGAGATGAGTTCTATGATGAGGACGATCTCTACTGGATGAGCAGGATCATCACCTACGAATCGGGAAACCAGCCTGTTGCGGGGCAGATCGGTGTCGGCAATGTCGTCATGAACCGAGTTGAAAGCAGCAGATTCAAAAACACCGTCAAGGATGTCATCTTCCAGCAGGGGCAGTTTTCGCCCGTTGCAACGGGAGCGATATACCTTGACCCGTACGAGATAAGCACCATCTGCGCAAAGATGGTCTTTGAGGGCTACAACACCGTCGGCGAGGCACTGTTCTTCCAGCAGGGTCGTTACGGCAACAATTGGATAAGTCAGAACACGAGGTTTGTCATCAACATCGCAGACCACAATTTCTTTATCTGATTGCTAAATCCAAATGAATATGATAAAATGAGCTGTAAAAATTACAGCTCATTTTTTTCTGAGGTCACATATGGAAGATATACTGCGCGCAGGCTTTGCCGAGCTCGGCATCGAGCCGGACGCGAAAGCGTTTGAACGCTACAACACATATTTTGAATATCTCGAGGAGCGCAACGCCGTCATGAACCTGACTGCGATAAGCGGCAGGGAAGATGTTGCACGGCTGCATTTTCTCGATTGTGCAGCCCTGCTCGGTGTCTGCGACTTTAAGGACAAGACCGTCATCGATGTCGGCACGGGCGCAGGCTTTCCCGGGCTTGCGCTGAAGATCGCCGAGCCGAGCATTAAGCTCACGCTGCTTGACAGCCTCAATAAGCGTATCGAGTTTCTGGCCGAGACCTGCGAAAAGCTCGGCTTTGACGATGTAGTCTGCCTGCACGCGAGGGCAGAGGAGGCACCAAAGGAGCTCTATTCCGCCTTTGATATTGCGACGTCGAGAGCGGTCGCCCGGTTGAACGTTCTGTGTGAGCTGTGTCTGCCGTTCGTGAAGGCCGGCGGGATGTTTATAGCCATGAAGGGTCCTGACTGCGCACAGGAGCTTAACGAGGCTCAAAATGCGCTGCATCTCCTCGGCGCCGAGGTCGAAAAGACCGTCGCCTACACCATCCCCGGAACGGACATCACCCACACCGCCGTCGTTATCCGCAAGCTCAAGCCCACACACCCCAAGTACCCCCGCAAATGGGCGCAAATTAAAAAGCAGCCATTATAAAAGCAGCCATTATAAAAGAAAAGCCGCCTGTGAGACCACAGGCGGCTTAAGCTTTGCCAAAGAGCTTATTACTAGAAAAAATGCTAATTACAATATGCAGCAAGAGCAGCGCCGGAAAATGTTCCTAAAGCTTGTGCCAGCTCATTAATTAGTCTGCGTTTGCTCTTTGCCAGCATATTAGAGCCTAAAATAGTTATAGCATATGCATTAGCACCAAAATGATTTTCAACATTGATGGGAACTATGTATTTTATTTCCGTTAGCTCCTCAAGCATCGCTGAAAAAGTCTCGGTATCCACACCGATATATCTGTTATCGATATAGCGATTGTGACCTATTGCATATAAGATGGCACAATACTTATCTACCGGATCTTTTACCCTTAAACCGGTTTTGCACGGATACCTAGTGCCGCTTGAAAAGGACAATTCACCGTTGATCAACTTGCAGCCCTTGATGTCAATTAGCCTTTTCAAAATTGTTTCCTCTTTGACATTAGATAACTCGCTAAACTCAGTTAATGTCATACTATTTTTTCTTCTTTTTTGTAAGAAGCCTCAGAATAAATGAAATAGAGGCAACTGTTAGTGAGATGTCGATAAGCGTCGCATTACTTAAAGTAGCAACTACTCTTCCGTTTACAACATTGTATTCCGTTACATAACTGGTCATATCTGCGATAACGAAGACGACAAGCCCCAAAATAAGAAAAATCGTTGCGAAAAAATGTATAGTATCTGCTAGTTCTTCCGGGGATGCAGGTGTGCGCTGCTTCGGCGTCGCCGCATTCATTCGGTTTAGTTCTTCAATAACGGCATCGGCAGCAGCGTTGTTGTGCTTTGCCTTAAAGCGATTGCACTCGGCTACATAGTCTTTCTTGGGCATTTTAGAAGCATCGTTGTACCGAAAATTAAGCTCCTCCCTACAGCTGGAGCATACCTTTGATGACGACGGCAAAAGCCCGAATGTACTGTAAAGTATAGGATTTTCGCTGTTTTGCATCTCTTTTTTACATAGTGCGCATTTACTCATTATTACCCTTCCGTATTTTTATTCCGCTTTTTCGCGGCTTTTCTACAGTATACCCAATATCTCGGGAATATTTAAGAGCAAATGTGAGAAATATAATAAGAATCGATGTGGAGGTGATTCTTATTATCACATATGAACCATTGTGGGACACTCTGAAGAGAAAGGGCATATCGACATATGTGCTGATAAAGGATTATTCCTTCAGCAAGGGGACGCTTGATTCCTTAAAGCATAATAGGAATATTTCCACTGCCACGCTAAACGATATATGCAATATGCTCAACTGCGACATTTCTGATGTTATAAAATTTGCGCCCGATAAAAATTAAAACGGATGCACCGATG
>CAVGBM010000079.1:0-17645 GCA_963627445.1 Oscillospiraceae bacterium
AGCGCAGCGAGATTTTTTGTGAAGCTTGAGCTTCACAAAAAATGTGGCGTATTTTTAGCCTACAAAAGCGATTATTACGGCGATGAGCGAGACGGCGGATGCTATTGCGATCTCGCCCGCCCAGACCTTTCTTGCGGTCGCCTCGGAAATTTCGATGCTTGCGAGAACGGGCTCGCTCTTTTCCGCATTTTCCTGCTCTTTCGGTTTTTGGGAACTTTTTTTAGAAAATTTCATAGCATTTTAAAGAAACGGCGGGCTTTTGCCCGCCGTTAATTGTTTTGATTACTCAGCCTCGGCAAGTGCCTTTGCTTCCTCGATGACCTTCTGCTGGATGTTGCCGGGAGCTTCCTCGTAGCGAACAAACTTCAGAGTGAACGAGCCACGACCCTGGGTCATGGAGCGCAGGTCGATGGTGTAAGAGCTCATCTCAGCCATCGGGACCTCAGCCTCAACTATCTGCATGCCGTCCTCAGCGTTCATGCCGAGCACGGTGCCGCGACGCTTGGAGGAGATATCGGACATGATATCACCGAGGTTGGAGTCGGGAATGGTCACCTGCAGCAGGCCGATAGGCTCAAGGATGGTGGGCTTTGCCTTTGGGATGCCGTCCTGATATGCAAGGCGGGCAGCGGTCTGGAACGCCATATCGTTCGAGTCGACGGGGTGGTAAGAGCCATCGTACAGGGTGGCCTTGAGGCCGACCAGCGGGTAGCCTGCGAGAACGCCCTTGGTTACGGAGTTGCGCAGACCCTTCTCGACGGAGGGGAAGAAGTTCTTGGGAACGGAGCCGCCGAAGACCTCTTCTGCGAAGATCATGTCGTCGGACTCATCCTGCGGCTCAAAGCGGATCCAAACATCACCGAACTGGCCGGAACCGCCGGACTGCTTCTTATGACGGCCGTGAGCCTCGACACGACCCTTGATCTTCTCGCGGTATGCAACGCGTGCGGGCTTGAGCTCGGTCTCAACGCCGAAGCGGGACTTGAGCTTTGCGCACAGAACGTCGACCTGAATGTCGCCTGCGCCGGAGATGACCATCTGATGGGTCTCGGCGTTGTTGACGAGCGTGAAGGAGACATCCTCCTCGTTCAGACGGGAAAGGCCGCCGGCGACCTTGTCGTCCTGACCCTTGGTCTTGGGAGAGATAGCCATGGAGTAGCAGGGATCGGGCATCTCGAGAGCGGGAAGTTCGACCTCGTTCTTGGGATCGCAAACGGTGTCGCCGGTCTTCCAATCCATCTTGCCGACGGCAACGATATCGCCGCAGCAGGCTTCCTTGACCTCGGTGGTCTTCTTGCCGCAGATGGTGTACAGACGGCCGAGCTTGTCGGTGCTGGAGGCACGGACATTGCGCAGAGACATGTCAGCGGTGATCTTGCCGCCCATGACCTTAACGAAGCTGTACTTGCCGAACTGGTCGGAAACGGTCTTGAATACGAATGCGAGAGTGGGTGCTGCGGGATCCACATCGGGAGCGGGGACATAATCGCACACTGCCTGCAGAACTGCCTCGGTGCCGATGTTAGCCATTGCTGCGCCGCAGACAACGGGAACAACGCTGCGGTCCTTCATGCCGAGCTTGATGCCGGTCACGATATCGGCCTCGCAAAGCTCCATCTCCTCAAAGTACTTCTCCATGAGCTCCTCGGATGCGCCTGCGGCGGTCTCCATCAGAGCCTCACGAAGCTCAGCTACCTTGTCAGCGTCAGTTGCGGGAACGGGTACCCTTGCGGTCTTGCCGCCCTTGGTCTGGTATGCAACATTGTGTACCAGATCGATAACGCCGGTGCCGTCGGACATGGGAGCGACAACGGGGCAGACGATGCTGCCGTACTTTGCCTGAAGGTCGCCGAGGACCTTGTAGAAATCACCGTGCTCCTCGTCGAGCTTGGAGATGTAGAACATTGCGGGGACATTGGCAGCCTTCAGATACTTCCAGCTGCGCTCTGCGCCGACGGAGATGCCGTCCTTTGCAGAGCAGAAGATAACGCCGGTATCAGCGACGCGGATGGCGGCGAGGACATCGCCGACAAAGTCGAAGTATCCCGGGCAGTCAAGTACATTGATCTTGCAGCCGCCGTAGTTGACGGGTGCAACTGCAGTAGAGATAGTGATCTGACGCTTGATCTCTTCTGCGTCGTAGTCACAGACGGTGTTGCCGTCGGTCACCTTGCCCTGACGGTCGATAGCGCCGGTAGTGAACAGCATGCTTTCAGCAAGGCTGGTCTTGCCGCTGTTGCCGTGACCCATAAAGCAAATGTTACGGATGTTCTTGGTTTCGTAGCTCATGTGTTGCTTCCTCTCTGAAATATATTGTAAAGTTTAATTAAATCGCTCATAACGCAATCGATTTATTATACACTATAAGTTTATTTATATCAACATTTTTTTACTCCGAGAAGCAAAAGCCGATGATAAGCACAGGTATCAGCCATGCAAGCAGGAACGTGAGCGCCGCGATGACGGTCATTTGACCGGTCAGGCTGAAGATAAACATGACCATCATACCTATAATGGTGCTCATGGCTGAGAGCATGACGCTTATGCGCACTCTCGTGTACAGGCTCTTGCCGTGCTCGGCAAGATGGACGAACGCAGCCAGCCCTTCTCGGGAGACAAGTGCTGCGGGCTTGCTTGACTCGGAGGGCTCTGCGCCGGATATCTCATATCGCTGCGCAAAGGGCGGGAAGTCAAAGCCGTCGGTCGGAATGTCGTACTTAACGGACAAAAGCTGCGGCGTTATGTTAAAATCGCGCACGGCAAAAATGGGGTGGCGATCCGAGCGCATGAGCATGTACAGCGCATCGCGGATGCTGTCAGTCGGGGTATATTCCATCTGGAACATGCCGCATATCGTGTCGCCCTCGGAGACATACACGCAGTTTTTGATCTTGAACATGTCCGGCAGATGCACGCCCATAAGGTGCATGAAGCTTGCCGAGCCGCAGTAGACCTCAACGCCGTCGACCATGGCGATAAGTCCGCCGCCCTCGTGACAGCGGAAGTTTTCAACACGCAGAAGGCTGCCCTTGCCCTGCTGCATAAGCTCTGCAAAGGCGGGGGAGAGCGCACTGCCGGAGGCTGCAATTATGCTGCCTGCCAGCGACACGACCTTCTCCGGCTTCATTCCGGCGAAAATTCGCGTCTGCGAGATGGTGACGCTGCCCTTGGGGAACAGGTCAAAGTCCGTGATTATCATGTGTCGGCACTTGCCGATATCGTAAATGCCCGACCAACCGGCGATCGCCGAGCCGCTTTTTATAAGCGATTTGGCGGAAACAAAGTTTGCGAGCGGATATGTCAGCAGTATCGTAAACGGCGCTGCGAAGACAAAGATACCCGACAGGATGTGCGCAAACTGGGCAAAGGACTTGCTCACAGCGGCGGAGATGAGGCTCAAAACGAGCGCTGCGACCACAAGATACGGTGCCATAACGCCGTAAACGGTCTCATCGGGCCCGGCTTCCTCCGTGCGGCGGACAAAGCCCTTGGTGTTCATGCGGGATTTAAGTATCGTAACGCCGTCGCCGGTGACCGAGGTCTCGGCAGTGACGGTGTACGGCTTGCGGGAGGAGGACACGGTGTTGAACACTATCCTGCTGCTGCGGCAGTTGAGCAGCGACCCCAAAAGCGAGAACGCTATCGTCAGTGCAGGCACGGCGCAGAAGGGAAGTGATGAGCCCTTGACTCCGCAGGCAGCGATAAAGCCGTCGATAACACAGATCAGCGCCGACAGCGCAATAAGCGTGTTTGCGTTCGGTCTGCGGTCTGCTATCGCCATAAGTCCCGAGGTGATGATATCCAGCCCGCAGATCATAACGGCCAGCAGCAGGATAAGGCATACCGCACTTTTCACCGCTGTTGCGCCCATTGCGCCCGTTACCGGCAGACCGAAGGAAATGTAGCAAAGAACAAGGGACAGCACGAATGCGATGCGTACCCTGATGCCAAGACCGCCGATAAAGCTGTCGTAAAACCTCGATGCCTTCTCCGGCGGCAGCTCCTCGCCAAGCTCCTCATCGTCGTGAGCCGAAAAACTCAGCGGCAGCTTGCTTTGCTGCACCTTGAGCGCAACGACCGCGAGCGCAGAGATGATCGGCGTGAGAACGAGCTCACCGAACGAGCGGGCCTTCCGGCGCTCAGGCCGCCGAGACTTGGGCTCGCTGGGCCGCGCGGCCTCGTAATCGGCATCCCCGGCGTAGTCATCTGATGAGACATCCTCGTCGGAGACCTCATCCGTGATATAGTCATCCTCCTGCACGGGCTTAAACACCTTTGTCGCCTCGTTCTCCGTGCCGTCGGAGTACTCGTCGACGATGTTTTCGATGTTATCCGCTTGCTCGGGCTCTTCCACGACCTCGACCTCAATCTCAGGCTCAGGCTCAGGCTCGGACTCTGGCTCGAGTTCGGGTTCGGGTTCGGGTTCGGGTTCGGGTGAATAGTCATAGCCGTCGTCGCTGCCAAGCTCGGCGGAGAGAATGTCCTCAATGTCGTCGTACCTGACGGGCCTTGACCCTATTGCGTCGTAGTCTATATCGACATCGTCCCTGCCGCTGCCGAACTCGCGCATTATGCTTTCAAAGTCAAACTCGTCGTCGACGTAATATATTTTGTTGTCTCTGTTTTTATCCATAAGCTCTCCTAACCCGCCCGCTTTTTCAGCGTCCGGAACGCTGGCGCAGCACCTCGTACATGATGACGGAGGCCGCCGCCGAAGCGTTTAGAGAATTTATTTTTCCGACCATGGGGATATTCACGATGAAATCGCAGTTTTCGCGCACCAGTCTGCCGATACCGTCGCCCTCGGAGCCGATGACGAGCGCCATAGCACCGGTGAAATCGGTGTCCCACAGACCATTGGAGCCACCTGCGGCAGCGCCGTAGACCCACAGCCCCTTGTCCTTGAGCTCCTTGAGCACGGCGGGAATGTTCGGCACTCTTGCTATGGCCATATGCTCGGCAGCACCGGCTGAGGCTTTGCCGACTATCGCGGTAAGCCCCGCGCTCCTGCGCTTGGGGATGATAACACCGTGCGCACCGGCACACTCAGCGCTTCTTATGATAGCGCCGAGGTTGCGGGGGTCGCTGACCTCATCGCAGACGATGACAAACGGCGCTTCACCCTTATTCTCCGCAACAGCAAGTATATCCTCAACAGAGCAGTATTCGTTCACGCCGACGAGGGCGATAACGCCCTGATGCGAATGCGTGATGCTCATGTTATCAAGCTTGCGGCGGTCGGCATCGACCACAACTATGCCCGCCTCGCGAGCCTTGGAGGCGATATGGCCGAGAGTCTTGTCCGTTTCGCCCTTTGCGATGAATATTTTATCGATACTTCTGCCGACGCGCAAAGCCTCGATAACGGCGTTGCGCCCCTCGATGATATCGTTTTTTATTTCATTTTCAGAGTTTCTGTCGTACATTTTTTCACCTACACACAATAATACATTTTACATCTTACCACATTATAGCGAAAACTTAAAGATAAAAGTTTGTCAGCCGACAAATTTTTTGTAGACTTTACCTTGTTTTAGTTGTAAAATTCAAATAAGTATACTGAAAGGACATGCGTATGAAAAAGCTGAATAAAAGTATCGACATGTTTTGTTACCGGCATCCGAGATTCGGTGTGCCGAACCTTATGCTATATATCGTCATCATAAGCCTTGCCGTTTGGGTGTTCACGCTCATGGACTCGACCCAGACGCTGCTGTCGTTTTTCGTGTTCTCTCCGGCGAAGATACTCAAGGGCGAGGTGTGGAGGCTCGTGACCTTTATCTTCGTTCCGCAGTCGACGGGCTTTTGGGCGCTGCTGTTTTTCTATTTCTATTACTGGATAGGCAATGTGCTCGAAAAGGAATGGGGAACCCCGAGGTTCAACATCTTCATCATAAGCGGCGTTATTCTGACCATCATCTACGGCTTTATCATTTACTTCATCACGAAGCAGGACTTTGAGGTCTCGACCGAGTATCTGTATCTTTCGATGTTCTTCTCGTTTGCAACGCTGTTTCCCGATGTTCAGGTGCTGCTGTTTTTCATTATCCCTGTCAAGGTCAAGTGGCTTGCATATCTGGACGCGGCGGTGTTCGTGTTTGCGATGATCGCGTCTCCGTTCCCGTTCAACCTCCTGCCCCTGGTCGCGATCCTAAACTACTTCGTGTTCTTCGGCGACGATCTTATCTCGTCGATCCGCTCGAACAAAGCCCGCTACAACAAGACGACCGTCAACTTCAACAGGGAAAAGCAGAAGATAAAATACGAGCAGAAAAATGCGTCGTATACAAGAAAATGCGCTGTCTGCGGCAGAACGGATACCGAATATCCCGACCTTGAGTTCAGATACTGCTCGCGCTGTGCAGGCTATCACTGCTTCTGTCAGGATCATATAAATAACCATATACACTTTACAGAATAAATCTATATATGGGGTGGATAAAGATGAAAGAGAAAAAGAAGAAGAGAAATCCGGTGAAAATTGCGATCGAGGTGCTGCTTCTGATCGTTCTGGTCGCTGCGCTTGTGTACATCGTTTACAGCTCCATGCAGGCAAACGACGGTCTTAACAAGCCCACGCAGACTGCAGTGCCGACCGCGGCGCCCACGCCTACTCCGACTCCCGAGCCTACGCCTACGCCTGTTGGGCTGCCTGACTTTGAGCCTCACTCCGTTGAGAGCACAGAGCCTGAAAAACTCATAAGCAGCACGGCGATCATGGTCGACGGCGAGGTCGTTGAGGAGTACGAAAGCCAGTACAACATTATGTTCGACCTGCCTGAGCGCTATGCGCAGATAGACGGTGTCGTAGGCTTCAGAGGCAACAACTTCCGCACCGGCGCAGCCTTCGGTACGGCCGATGTCAGCAGCAAGACGATGTCTGTAGTGTGGAAGAACTCTACCGGCGGCCTTGCCGACTCCGACGGCTTTACCTGGACAGGAAGCGGCTGGACCGGTCAGGCGCTCATCGCGAAGTGGCCTGAGGCAACGCGCAAGAACATGACCGCGATGTATGACTGGGCAAGAGAGAAGAAGGATCTTGTCGAGGTCATCCACTGCACCCTGGACGGATATGTCCATTTCTATGAGCTTTCTACCGGCGAAAAGACCCGCGATGCGATGTTCCTCGGCTTTAACTTCAAGGGCGCAGGCGCACTTGACCCGAGAGGATATCCGATCCTCTATGTAGGCGCAGGCGTTGACAGCTCTGCAAAGGGCAGAGCAAGATCGCTCGTCGTGAACCTGCTGGATAACTCCGTGATGTTCGAGTTCGGCCAGAATGACGACTTCGCGGACCGCGGCTGGTACATGTTCGACTCGTCCCCGCTCGTATGCGCTGATACCGATCAGCTCATTTACCCGGGCGAGTGCGGCATACTGTATATCATTCATCTTAACACGAAGTACGACGAGGCAAACGGCACGCTGTCCGTTGACCCTGACAACATCGTCAAGTGGAAGTATAACGGCACACGCACGGGCTCAAAGTATTGGCTCGGCATAGAGTCCTCGGCTGCGATCATCAATCACTATGCCTTCCTCGCCGATAACGGCGGCAACCTCATGTGCCTTGACCTTAACACGCTCAAGCTCGTTTGGGTGCAGGATGTCCTCGATGACACCAACTGCACGCCCGTTGTCGATATCGAGGACGGACACCCGTATATCTACATAAGCACCTCCTTCCACATGGGCTGGCGCTCAAGCTATAAGGCGGAGATACCCATCTGGAAGATCGATGCCGAGACCGGCGAGGTCGTCTGGAAAACGAGCTACGAATGCTACACTGTATCTGACCTTTCCGGCGGCGTTCAGGGCACCATAGCCGTGGGCAAGAACAAGCTTTCGGACATGATCTTTGTCCCCGTTGCGAGAACTCCGGGAGCGGGCTCGGGCACTCTGGTCGCTTTGAAGAAGGATACCGGCGAAAAGGTTTGGGAGCATGAGACCTCGGTCTACAGCTGGAGCTCACCTGTCGACTTCTACGATAAGGAAGGCAACGGCTATATTGCTTACTGCAACACGGGCTTTAATATTTACCTCCTCGACGGTAAGACCGGCGAAGTGCTCGATCAGATGGATCTTGGCGGCAATATCGAGGCATCGCCCGTTATGTACAACAATTATCTTGTTGTCGGCACAAGAGCCAACCGCACCTACTGCATTGAGATGAAATAATGCATTTGGCTTGAAATTACGAGCATTGAATGTTATTGCATTGTAAGATCAAAAAGGAAAAAGGATAGAGGAGCAAATGAGAAAGGTAATCTTTTATTTCAGCCCCTGCGGAGGCACAAAAACCGTTGCAGACATCATAAACAAGGCCTGCGGCGATGTCCTCATGCAGGAGATAACCACACCCAGCATGGATGTTGAGCTTGATGCAAATACCCTTGCGTTTTTCTGCTTCCCCGTGTACGGTGGCCGCATCCCCAAGCCGATGTACGATCGTATGGAGCAGATAAAGGGCAACAAGACCCCTTGTGTCCATGTCGCCGTTTACGGCAATCGCGCCGTTGACGACGCGCTGCTTGAGATGCAGGATCTTTCGGATAAGTACGGCTTTGTCACCGTCGGCGGCTGCGAGATGATCGCGCCCCATTCCGTCGACCCGACCTTCGCTGCCGACAGACCCGACGCAAGCGACAGGGAAAAGCTCATAGACTTCATTAAAAGGCTCGACGAAAAGCAGCCGCTTACAGAGGTCAAAATGCCCGGCAGCCCCGATTATAAGAAGAAAAAGGTGAGCGATTTTCCGCTATACCCCAGCCCGAGCAAGGAGTGCATCGGCTGCGGCATCTGCTACAAGTATTGTCCCGCCGGCGCGATAAACGCAAAGCGCATGAAGACCAATATAAGAAAGTGCATCAGCTGCATGCGCTGCGTCAACATGTGCTCCACCGATTCGAGAAAGGTTCCGCTGCCCATGCGTATGGCTGCCCACGCAGTCCTTAAAAAGACCTGCTCGGACAGGAAAGAACCCAAGTTTTATCTGTAATATATAGAATACACAGAAAACAGCAGGTATCGTTTGATACCTGCTGTTTTCTGAATTTTATCGTTATTTTTTCACAGCGCGCAGCATATAAAGCGGCGTTGCACCGTAAAAATCCTTTTCCCGCTCGCTCCAAAGGTCTTCTGTCACATCCCGCACAAAGGAGATATCCGTGCAGGGCAACTGGTTAAGCACGCCCACATCGAAGTCGGGACGCTGCGCCGATCCGAACACCTGATAGTTTTCGGGGTTCAGCTCAGTGTCAATATACTCATACGAGCCGTCATGCGTAAAGCCGCGGCCATACTTTGCAAGCCCCTCGCGTTCGCGGCGGATAGCCTCGTCGCGGACTGCTCCCGGCTGATAGGGAAGATGCCAGTTCGCGTCGAAGATCAGCAGCACGCCGCCGGGCTTGAGCACACGCAGCCACTCTCCGTAGACCTGCAGATGATCGCGGATGATATGCGTCACGTTGCGGCTGACGACAAGGTCAAATGTGTCGTCAGAAAACGGCAACGCACCAAAATCCCCCTGCATCAGAATAGGCGACACGCCGAAATGCGCCGCGTTCTCTCTTGCGTGCGCCAGCATACCGGCAGAGCCGTCTACGCCCGTGACCTTATGTCCGGCGTGGGAAAGCAAAACCGAAAAGAACCCGGGGCCGCATCCGGCATCCAGTATCTGAAGCGGACGCACGGAGGGGGCATTTGCCTCTATGATCTCCAGCCATTTTTCGGGCCTGTTCGTGCCGAATTCCTCCTCCACATAGCGGTTATAGTTGTCGGAGCGGACGGTCCAGCTCTCATTGATTTGTTCCTGCGTCAACATGATATGTTCTCCTTTTATATGAGTACTGAGTTTACGAGTTTTTTTGTATATGGCTGCGCGGGGGCATGAATTATTTGATCTGTTGCGCCGTGCTCCACGACCTTCCCGTCGTGCAGCACATATGTCCTGCTGCAAAAGCTACTGACAAGTGCGAGGTCGTGCGAGATAAACAAAATCGAAAGACCGCTTCCTTGCCGGATATCATTCAGCAGACTGATGATCTGTGCCTGCACGGATACATCCAGCGCCGAGGTCGCCTCGTCACAGATCAGCAGACGCGGCTTTTGCGCTATAGCTCTCGCGATCGCGGCTCGCTGGCATTCGCCGCCGCTGACCTGAGTCGGATACAGCTTCAAAAAACGCGCATCCAATCCGACCTTTTCCATGAGCTCCTTGGCCTGCGCTGCGCGCTGCGCCTTTGAAGGCACAACTGCCTTGAGCGCATCATCGATGCTCTCGCCCAGTGTCAGCCGCGGGTCGAACGAAGAGCGCGGCTCCTGAAAGATCAACTTCATATCGCGGTATGCCGCCCGAAGTGCCGTGCCCTTAACGGCTGTCAATTCGGTGCCGCACAGCGTAACGCTGCCGCTGTCGGGAGGGGTCAAGCGAGTGATGATGCGCGCCAGTGTGGACTTTCCCGAACCGCTTTCTCCGACGATGCCGACGCATTCGCCGGCTTCTACGGTCAGCGAAATGTCATCCACCGCACGGAACGTTCGTCCGTCGCGCTCACGAAAGGTTTTTGTCACATGACTGACCTCAAGAATAGTCTGCATGGTGCGGCACCTCCTTTTCGCAGAGCGTCCAGTGCTTACCGCTTACGCAGTGCGGCCGTAAAATTTTCTTATCGCAGGACTCCTGCGCATACGGGCATCTGGACGCGAAGGTGCAGCCCTGCTCGGGGAAGCACTCGGGCTTACGGCCGGTGATAGCCTGCGGCAGCTTCCCGTCCAGACGGGGGACCGCTGCCAGCAGTGCGCGGGTATACGGGTGCGTGGGTTGATGCAGCACATCGTCGCGAGACCCGCATTCCACGATGCGACCGCCATACATGACAGCGACCTGATCTGCCAGCCTTGCCGCAACGCCCATGTTGTGGGTGATAAGCAAAATGCATGTCCCGTATTGGTCTCGCAAGCGCAGAAGCTCCTCAATGACCTGTGCCTGCACGGTCACATCAAGCGCACTGGTCGGCTCGTCGGCCAGCAAGATCGCAGGCTCAAGCGCCATGGCAACTGCGATCGCCACGCGCTGATTCATGCCGCCGGACAGCTGCGCGGGACAGCACTCCAGGATGCGCTCAGGCTCCTTGAACTCCATGCTCTGCAACAGGGCAGCCGCCTTTTGCCTTGCCTCAAGTTTTGTAATAAACCGGTCATGAGCGCGCAGTGCATCGTAAAACTGCTTGTGAATTTTACGGATCGGATCCAGCGAAGCGCCGGGCTCCTGAAATACAACGCCTATCTCGCTGCCGCGGATAGAGCGCATCTGCCGTGCAGTCCACTGCCGCAGATCATTTCCGCGGAAAAGCACTTGCCCTTCGGTGATCTCCACGCGCCCCGGCAGCTGCAGCACGGAATTGAGCAGCGTGCTTTTGCCGGAGCCGCTTTCTCCGATCACGCAGGTGATCTCGCCTGCGTCGAGCGTCAGATCAACATTGCGCAAGACGACCGCCTGTGCATCCGGATAGCGTACAGACAGGTTTTGAATTTCAATCAAATGCTGCTCCTGCAAGGGACCGCCTCCTTCCGCCGACCGAACTCATTTAACGCAGGTTTTGTAATTTATATGATAGTAGTCCACAGGAGACTGCTCCAGTCCCTCTACGGTATCCTTCATGGCCATGTACATGTTAAGGTGGAAAATGTTGCAGTAAGCATTTTCCGACAGCACGATCTCGTCGATCTGCTTTGTGATCTCCGCACGCCTGCCGGTATCAAACTCGACGGCGAGCTCTGCCAGCAGCTTATCCACCTCGGAGTTGGAATAACGGCCGAAGTTGTTGGTGCCGCCGGTGCTGTAGCTGTTCATCATATATGAATACGAGTCGCCGGTCGGCATCGTGACCTCAGCGTATACGCTCAGATCGAATGTGCCCGCGTGACCGCGATCCTCTGTGCTGTCCAGCTGCTCAAAGCTGACATCCATGCCGAGCTGGCGCAACGCTGACTGCAATGCCTGACTGGTCTGCGGAAGCCCGGTGCGTCCATAGGAGATGATCTGCAGGGAGACCTTCTTTCCGTCCTTGTCAAGAAAACCGTCACCGTCGGAATCGGTGTAGCCGCTGCGTGCCAGCAGTGCCTTTGCGCCGTCCATGTCAAAATCGGGAACATTCGTCAGAGAAGCCTCATCGTTGAACACCGTTGATGCCGGAAATGTGGCCCTCGTGGGCGTACCCGCGCCATTGACAAGTACGCTGGCATAGTTCACGCGGTCGATCGCCATACAGACCGCTTTGCGGAAGTTGGGATCTGCCGTGAATTCATGCTCAAGATTAAAGTAAACCTTATATACACGCGAGGTCGCAGCCTGCGAGATCTTAAAGCCGCTTGTTGCGTCAAACAGGTCGCGGGCATCGTAGGGGAGACCGTAGCAGGCATCCAGCTCGCCCTTTTGCAGCGCAAGCGTGGAGGCATCGAGGTCGCTGGTAGAGCGGATGGTCACATGCTTGCTGGCGGGCTTGCCGGCCCAGTAGTCGTCAAAGGCATCCAGCTCCAAACGCTCGTTCTCCACATATTCCACCAGCTTGAACGGGCCTGTGCCCACCGTGGCATTGCCGTCTGCGTCAAGACTCTTGACATCCACAATGCCGGAATAGGGATCGCACAGGCAGTTGGGGAGAACAGGATTTGGCTCGCGGGTGGCGATCGTCAGGGTGTTGCCGTCGGCCTCAATGGAGGCGATGTTCAGCTCCTTCTCTGCGCGGCTCTGCATGGAGCATGTGCGCTCCAATGAAGCCTTCACCGCGGCGGCATCCATGGTATTTCCGCTCTGAAACAGCACGCCGTCGCGCAGCACGATGGTCCAGATGAGACCGTCGTCGGAAACGGAATAGTCCTCCACAAGGTTTTTCTGAACATTCATACTGTTGTCAAACCGGAATAGGGACTCCATAACGCCGCTGCGCATGCCGACCCATGCATAAGCGCCGGAGGCCGGATCCACATTGCCGAGCTCCCCGCCGAAAACGAAGGTCCCGCGGGTATCCTCTCCGGTATCAGTATCAGTATTGCCGCCACAGGCGGTCAAACCGAGCACCATTAGCAGCGCCAGCAGAAATGGTATGATCTTCTTCATTTTATTGTATCCTTAATTGTTGATAGATTTGGTTTTCCCCTTGGGGTCAAGCACATCACGCACGCTGTCGCCCAAAAGATTGAACAAAATGGTCACCAAAAAGATGGCGAGCGCCGGATACAGCACCACCCATGGGCACTGCTGCATCAAGCTGCGGCCTTCGGAAAGCATGCTGCCCCACTCAGCCGTGGAGGAGCTCAGGCCAAGGAAACTCAGACCAGAGATGCTCAGCATCGCACTGCTCAGGTGCAGTGTGCCGGTCACCACTACGGGGCGGATCGCATTTGGCAGGACATGCCGCAGCAGAATGGAGATACTGCTTTGTCCGTTCAAAATGGCCGCCTTGACAAAGCTCTCCTGCCGGAGGGAAAGCACATAGCTGCGGATAAGCCGGGCATATTGCGTCCAGCTTGTCGCGGCCAGTGCGAGAATGCCGTTTTTAAGGCCCGGACCGAGCATACCTGCCACCGCAATGGACAGTACGATACCCGGAAACGCCAGAAAAATATCCACAACGCGCATGATGACCTCGTCGACGACTCCTCCGGCGTATCCGCTTATAAGTCCGACGGTACAGCCAATGAGCATGCTCAGTCCGACAATGATCAGCGAGGCGAAAATTGAGCTGTAAGCGCCGGATAAAATGCGCGACCAGATGCATCGCCCGAGCCAATCTGTGCCCAATAGGTATTCACTGCTGGGCGGCTGCTTTGCATTCAACAAGTCGACCATCTCTGCATCGTGCGGAGCAAGCGAGCCTGAGAACAGGCTGAACAGGCACAGAGCAATAAAGATCGTCAGGTAAAAAAACATCCTGCGCTTTGCAAGGGTGGCTTGCTTCATCACTCCACCCCCGTTCCGGCGCTGAGCCGCGGATCTATATAGTAGTATGAGATATCCGTCAGCAGATTGATGATAATGTAGATCACGCTCATCCAGACGACGAAAGCCTGAATAGTCGGATAGTCGCGGGCGGTCACAGCGCTCGTGACCATATATCCCATGCCGGGGAGCGAGAAGATCATCTCCACCGCAGCCGTTCCGCCAAGAAGCGACCCGATCGACATGGACATCAGCGTAATGATCGTTATCATCGCATTGTGCAGCACATAATGAAACAGCACCACACGACCCTTGAGCCCGCGGGATACCGCACCGTCCACATAGGCTTTGCCAAGCTGCTCCAATACGGCGGCGCGCACCTGCCGGATGTATTTGCCCGTCATGGGTACCGCCAGCGCAAGCGTCGGCAGGACAAAGCTCACCCATGAGCCCAAGGGGAGAATGGGGAACCACCCGAGCTTCAGCGCAAAGAAATATAAAAGCAGCAGCGACACGATAAAGTTCGGCAGGCTGTTGCCTATAAAGCTCAAAAAGCGGATGATCACATCGATGACCTTGCCCTGCTTCACAGCCGAGAGGATCCCGAGCGGAACGGACAGTATAATGGTCACAACGACCGATGCAGCCGTCAGGATCAGCGTGTTCGGAAGCGCTGTAAGGAGCTTTCCGGCGACCGACGAGCCGTCAATATAAGATGTCCCCATATCGCCGCGGATAAAATTACACAGCCAATCGAAATATTGTACGAGAAACGGGCGATCCAGCCCCAGCTGACTGCGCATTGCAGCCACGACCTCGGGATCGGGTGCCGTACCCTGACCCTGCAGCATCATCTCCACAGGATCCTGCGGGGACAAATACATAAGCCCGTACGTCAGCAGCGTGACACCGAGCAGGACTGGAATCAGGGAGAGCAGTCTTCGCAGCACATAATGCGCGACCGGATGACTGCCGATCCGATCACTGTTTATTGCGGGCATTTTTCTCACCTTCCGCATCGATTAAATATTCTCATCTGCAACCGGTTTGGCACGCAGCTGCCACTTCGCCGCCATACCACGCCGACGGTGGAAAAGTATGTAGTACAAAACCATGCAAATTGAGGTCAGCGCCCATGTGATCGGATAAACCACTGCCACGCCGGTCACGCTGGGTGCCTGCGGCACGATCACAAACAGTAATGCCGTTCGGATAAGACAGATGTTCAAAAGAACGATCAGCATCGGCATCTTGGATTTTCCGACACCGCGCATGCTGTCGCCGAATACCTGAAAAATCGGGTAAATAAAATAGAACGGGAAAGTCACACTGATGATCTGACACCCCAATTGGATAACGGACTCATCCCTCACAAAAACTCGGAAAAGCTGCTCTCCAAAGGGAAGACAGACACATGCCGTTGCCGCCGCCAGCAGCATAGACATTGCGGCGCATTGAACCGTTCCCTTGCGGACGCGTTCCCAGCTTCCGGCACCTGAGTTTTGACCGGCAAACGTCATAATGGATTGCCCCAGTGCAACGATCGGCAGATAGACAAGCAATTCCACCTTGAAATATGCCGTGAAAGCGGCGATCGCATCTTCGCCGAAGGAATTGATGTGATACTGAACCATCACGTTAGACAGCGTAATGACCAGCGACTGAACACCGGCCGGCATGCCGACCGAAACGGTCTGCTTAAGAAGCTTGCCGTCAAAAGCGATCTTAGCCGGACGCAGCGCGTAAGCGGGATCCAACCGCGCAAGACAGATCAGGACCATTATAGCCGATACAGTCTGCGAGATCAGCGTTGCCCATGCGACACCGTTCACGCCGTCATCCAACACGCGAATAAACAGGTAGTCCATTGCAACGTTCAATAGACCACCTACAAGCTGTGCATACAGCGGGCTTTTGGAGTCACCTAGCGCACGCAGAATACCAGAACCAAAATTGTAAGCGACAACAGACAGAAATGACAGAAAGTATATCCGCAGATAGCCTGTGGCGCTGGATAAAAGCTCTGCCGGCGTGCGCACCAGTCGCAGGTAAACCGGAGCAAGCAGATAACCGAGCAGCATCATCAGCAGACCGCTGACGATGATCATTGCCGCAGTGTTGTGGATGGCGCGACTGAGACGCTCTGTGTCTTTACTGCCGAAGATCTGTGCGATCACGATCCCGGAGCCGACACCGATCCCTCCGAAAACGCCAACAAGGCAGGTGATCAGCAGACTGCTGGCACCTACTGCGGCAGATGCGGACTTGCCGATGAAGTTTCCGACAAAAATCAGATCGACCGTGTTGTAGAGCTGCTGGACAAGCAAACCTGCCAATAATGGCAACGCGAAAAGCAGCAGTGATTTCCATATGGTGCCGGATGTAAGATCGCGACGGTTACTCATTGTACGCATTGATCCGCCCCTTATCGCAGGGGCTTTTCCGCGCAGACCATAAATGTGTAGATTGGAGCATCCCGCTCCCAATCCAGGGGATCGAGCACATTGGGGCCAATGTCGTCGATAATTTTCTTTACCTCCATGCCAAGCCCCTGCAAAACGGCGCGGTCCCATTCCGGCCGCCGCTCTTTGGAAAGCGGGAGCGAATAAGCGGCCTGCTCAAGCTCGGCCACACGCAGCGCAGGGAGATCCCCCGCATGGTGGTGCGGCGTGTGCTTGGCGTGGAAAGCAGCATGTGCAGCCTCTTTTGCTGCGCGCAGCTTATCATCGTAAAGGTACAGATACCAGTTGGCGTCAAAATAGACCATCCTGCCGCCGGGAGCCAATACGCGGTTCCATTCGGAAAGTGCCTGCTCGGGATACTCCAAGTTCCAGACCACATTCCGGCTGACGACAAGGTCGAAGCTTTCGTCCTCAAAAGGAAGAAACTCGCCTCTGTGCAGCACAAAGTTAACCTGCGCACCGTAGCTTTCCGCATTAGCCTCAGCGTGCCAGAGCATGTGCTGCGTTACGTCCACGGCGGTCACATCATGCCCGGCCAGCGAAAGATTAATGGCGAAAAATCCGGGGCCGGTGCCCACATCCAGAATGCGAAGCCTGTCCTTTTGCGGGGCATAAGACAAGATCAGCTCTCGCCATGCGTCGCGCCGCCAGTCGTTCATTTCTGCAATATTTTGTGCGCTGTAGCTATGCGCTCTGTCCGTCCAATAGGATGTCAGCGTATCCAGTACAGCGATCGTTTCCTTTTCTCCCTGCATTTGTGTTATCCCCTTGTGTGCAAGCTGTTTTCCGCAATACATGTCACGGATAGTGATGTTATTATAACAATCGCCCGGATAGAATGTAAGCCCCCCGGGGGGATGAAATTTTCAATTTTCGGGGTTGGGAATAAAGAAAACAGCAGGCATCATTTGATACCTGCTGTTTTCGTCTCCGCCTCAATGCGGGGGGTAAAATTGTCGCAGCCACTCCGGCTGTTCGTCTATGCTATCTTCGAGCTTTGCAAGCGTCCGCTTGCCGACTCTGCGGTCGAGGATGGCGAACATCCGCACGATAGGGTCGGGGGACTGGATGCTCAGCTCAATGCTTTGGTTGCGGTAGCCCTCAAGCGCAGTGCAAAACTCCTCATCGGTGTATTCGCTGCGCTCGGTCATCGGAATTTTGCTCAGAAGCTCCCAAAACTCGCTCTGGCAGCGAATACTACAAGCTCGTCCGCGCGATTGATAAAGCGGTTGCAAAGGAAA
>CAVGBM010000080.1:0-13149 GCA_963627445.1 Oscillospiraceae bacterium
CAAAATTCTTTTTGTAATTATTGTATATTGCCCGGAGGCTGTATTTCCAGACCGCCGCGGGTTGAACAGCGGTTTATGGACAAATTTTAATTCATAATTTTTAATTTAAAATTAAAATTATGAATTTTTATACGCTGCCGTACATGCTGAACAGCGGCAGGTAAACGGAAAGCAGGATGAACACGACGAGAACGGCCATGACGATGACGATGACAGGCTCGAGTAGACCGAGGGCTGCCTTGACGGCCTCGTCGACCTCCTTGGTGTAGTACTCGCTGACTACATCAAGCGTCTCCTCAAGCTTACCGGTCTCTTCGCCGACGGCGGTCATCTCCAGCAGGAGGGAGGGCATCCAGCGGCTCTTTTTAAGTCCGTCGCCGAGGCGGTTGCCCTCGATGACGCCCTCAACGGCGATGTTTATATCCTCGCCTATGAGCATGTTATCGGCGACATCGGCGGTTATCTTCGCCGCCTGCACAAGAGGAAGTCCCGCAGAGAGCATGGTCGAGAGCGTGCTGCAGAACTGGCTTGCGCCGTTCATCTTGTTTACAAGATTAATGCCCGGGAAGGTGAGCGCAAGCTTTGCAAAAAATCTCGCACCGGTCTCGGACTTTTTAAAGAAGTGCATCGCAAGGATAAGGGCGAGCACAACGGCGACGATGATAAGGATATTATCCGTCATAAAGTGGCTTATGGCGATGAGCATCCTTGTCGGCAGGGGGAGAGTATTGCCCATCGAGGCAAAGGAGTCCTCAAAAACGGGGACGGCCTTTATCATGATTATCGCAATGACCACGACGGCGACGACGAGCAGCATGATGGGGTAAACAAGTGCGCTTTTTACCTTGCTGCCGACCGCGGCCGACTTCTCGTAATAATCCTTGAGACGCTCAAAGCATTCGTCAAGCTTACCGCTTTCCTCGCCGGCACGCACCGTCTCCAAAAATGTCTTGGGCAGGAACGAGCCGCGCTTTTCAAAGCTGTCTGCAAGGCCGTTACCGGCGTGGACATCGTCGGCGACCTCGCCCAGCATCTTCTTGATGCGCTTGTCCTCCTCGTTTTCCGCGACCAGCTGCAGGCTCGAAACAAGCGGAAGTCCCGCCTTGAGCTCAATGCCCAGCTGACTGCACAAAAGAGCGAGCTTCTTGGGCTTTATCTTGCCGCCGCTTATAAGCGTGCCGAGGTCGGCATTCATAATGTCATTGACCTTGCCCGCCGACACAGGCTCGACATTTATAAGAACTCGGCAGTTTTCACGGGCCTTTGTTACGGCGTCGGCCTGGTCGAACGCCTCAACTACGCCCTCGATCTGGGCACCGCTCGTGCTCAGACCCTGATATCTATACGTTGTCATTTAAGAAAGTTTCCTTTCAGTTAGTACAAGGTTGAGCGCTTTACATACTCGCGGTCGTGCGCGGCTCTTATCGCCGTCTCGCTCGTTATCTTGCGCTGCTTAAACAGGCTGATGAGCGAGGCATCCATAAGGTGACAGCCCGCGTCGCCGCTCGTGACGATGGAGTTCGAGATCTGCGGGGTCTTGCCCTCGCGGATGAGGTTTCTTATCGCATTGTTGTTTATCATGACCTCCGTCGCAAGCACCCTGCCCATGCCGCTCATATGCGGCAGCAGCTGCTGGCATATTACCGCCTGCAGGCACATGCTCAGCTGCATGCGCACCTGCGCCTGCTGATCGGCAGGGAAGACGTCGACGATACGGTCTATCGTGTCGGCTGCCGAATTTGTATGCAGCGTCGCGAAAACAAGGTGGCCGGTCTCCGCCGCGATGAGCGCCGTCTCAATGGTCGAGAGCGTGCGCATCTCGCCGATGAGGATGACATCGGGGTCTTCTCGCAATATCGACTTAAGTCCGTCCTGGAACGAGCGTGTGTCCTGTCCGACCTCACGCTGGTTTATGATGCATTTGTCGGGACGGTAGATATACTCAATGGGGTCTTCAAGCGTGATGATATGCTTGCACTGCGTGTGGTTTATCTTATCAAGCAGGCAGGCAAGGGTCGTGCTCTTGCCCGAGCCCGTTTCGCCCGTGACAAGCACGATGCCCTGATTAAACTCCGTAAACTGCTCTATCTCAACCGGCAGTCCCAGCTCCTTGAACACGGGGATGTGGTCGTTGAGGATTCTTATCGCAGCGGAAATGTTGCCCTGCTGGCGGAAGAGATTGACCCTGCATCGCGTGTCCTCGTCAAAGCCGAACGCCAGATCCTGCTCGCCTATCTCGGCGATCTCCTCATAGTTCGGGCTGAGCTCCTTTGCGTAGTAAACGCAGTCGGCCGCGGTCATGACATTGTCGTCAAAATCGCTGAGCCTGCCGTCGATGCGCACCCTGATGGGTATGCCGCAGACGATATGTATATCGCTTGCACGCATCTCCTGCGCCTTGCTGATTATCTCGTTAAGTGAATGTTTTATCATCTATCTTCTCCTGTCAGTCAGTGGAGTTTACCGTGCGGAACGCTTCCTCAGCGGTCGTCGTTCCGTCCAGAACCAGCTTTACGCAGTCGTTTATAAGCGGCTCAAAGTCGCTTTCATGTATAAGCCGCATCAGCTCGCTGTGCGGCACGTTGTCCGCAATAGCGTGCTTTATCGGCGCAGTAAGCGTCAAAATCTCAAACACGGCAGTTCTGCCTCTGTAGCCGGTGTTGAAGCACAAAGGACAGCCCTTGCCCTTATAAAACTTCCGGCCGGGGACATACTGCATGTGCAGCATGCGCTGCTCCTCCTCACTTGCCACATACTCCGTGCGGCAGTTCGGGCAGATGCGGCGCACCAGTCGCTGGCTTATAACGCCCTTGAGCGCACTGGAGATAAGAAAGCTCTCAACGCCCATGTCAAGAAGACGGTCTATCGTCGAGGGCGCATCATTCGTATGCAGCGTCGACAAAACAAGGTGGCCGGTGATGGCCGCGCGCATCGCGATATCCGCCGTCTCGCCGTCTCGTATCTCGCCGACGGCGATGATGTCCGGGTCCTGACGCAGGATGCTTCGCAGGCCGCTCGAGAAGGTCATGCCCGTTTTCTCGTTTATCTGCACCTGATTTACGCCGTCAAAGTTATATTCCACAGGGTCTTCCAGCGTTACGAGGTTGACCTGCTCGGTGTTGAGCCTGCCTATCATCGTGTACATCGACGAGCTCTTACCCGAGCCCGTAGGTCCGACGATGAGGATAACGCCGTTGCTGTTTTGCAGAAGATTATTGAATTTTTCAAGGTTCTTGCCCTTGAGGCCGATGCCGTTGGTATTCAAAAGCGAGCTCGACTTATTCAGCAGACGGATAACGACCTTTTCGCCGTAAACCGTCGGCAGCGTCGAGATTCGCAGGTCAACGTCCTTTTCGCCGATATGTACATTGCTTCGGCCGTCGAGCGGGATCTTGTGCTCGGCAATGTTCATGTTGCCCATGACCTTGATCCTCGCGATGACCGCGCTCTGCGTTGCGCGGGGCACGGTGAACACCTGACGCAGCACGCCGTCTATCCTCATGCGGACATACATCGCCGACTCGCGCGGCTCAAGATGGATATCCGAGCAGTTCTGGTTGACCGCATACTCAAGAAAGCTGTTGACTAAGCGTATCGTCGGCGCGGCGTTCTCACTGTCGGCACCGATGACGTTCGCCGCGGCAATGTTCTGAAAATCCTTTGTCGTGTCGTCCTCGGAACCGCGCAGCTCCTGCAGCGCCTTCTCGGCAGTCTCCGAGCCGTACAGATCCGTGATGACCCTCGAGATCGCCTCGGAGGAGGCGAGCATCGGCACGACCTTGCGCTTGGACGCCATGCGCACCTCGTCGATCGCGACGAAGTTCAGCGGGTCTGCCATCGCGATATAAACCGAATCGGAATCGGTCCTTACCGGGGCGACATTGTGCTTTTTCGCTATCGAGCGGGGGAGCACCGAGGCCATCTCCTTCGGGAGCATGGCACGGCTCAGGTCAATGTACTTCACATTCAGCTGCTTTTCCAAAGCCTGATAGAGCTTGTCCTGGGTCACATAGCCCAGATCGACAAGTATCTCACCGATCTTTTTGCCGTTGGATCGCTTCTGCATATCCAAGGCTTTTTTCAGCTGCTCACCCGTGATGGTCTCAGAGGCGACCAGCATTTCGCCGAGGCGCTTATATATCATTGCAAGATTCTCCTGCCTGTATCGTTAAGGTCAATGCCTTTATAAAGACAAAAACATCGATTCTGTTCATCCTGTGAACATTCCGAAAATAATCATACGGCTAAATCGCCGAAATTGCAAGTAGAATTTACAAAATAATCAATAATTTTTTGTACTATCGCCAAAAATGGCGTTTTTTTAACCAAAACTGCAATTTGCGCAAAAAAATCAAAAATTTTTCTCCATTATTCCATATTTTCCTTGAATTTTTGGTATGGTTTGTGCTATGATATATTAAATTATTATGGCGTTGGTGTGTCTATAGTATGAACACAGCGTCGTAAGTGTTAAGATTCAAAGCAATTTTTTTGATAAAGCGAAAGGAAACACCGGGTATGTTGAATAAGCTTTTCGGAAAGCTATCGGGTGATTCAAGGAAAAAAGGCTTCACTATGACAGAGCTGCTTGTCGTTATCGGCATCATAGCTATTGTCTGCGCGATAGCCATACCTGCGATCATCTCGATGAACAAGTCTCTTAAGTTTAAGCAGGCAAATGAGTATGCCGAGTCTATCTTTATGGCGGCTCAGGCAAATCTGACTGAGTTAAGGAGCAACGGTCAGCTTTCTGAGCTGTTCGTGGACGGCAACGGTGCCGTGCCTCTCAAGAATGTGGCAGAGAGCACTAATCGTCCCGCGGACATGTCGGATGTCGACCTTAACCAGTACTACTATGCTACGAGTGAGAACGGTGTATACGATGTGCTGCTGCCCGCCACGAGCATCGACAGTGATGCGCGCGACGGCAATGTGCTCATCGAGTATAACCCCCATACCGGCAATGTCTACTCCGTCTTCTATAAGGCGAGCGGTGATGAGCTTACATATGATAGTATATCTCGCGACGAGGATACTCGCCGTGAAATGCTGCTCGGCTACTATTGCGGCAGCGCACTGTCCACAACGCCCCTCACCCCCGAGGAGACCAAGGCACGCATCGCTTATGACAACGGCGAAGAGGGTGTTATCAAGGTCACCGTGCCCATCCCGGAGTCGTACAAGAACAATCCGAATGTGTTTAAGAGCGGCCTCAGCCTCACGCTGACCATCACCGGCGATGGCACCGGCCTTACCCCCGACACTGCGAGAAGCGGCGACGGCAAGCTGGTCATACCCGTTGATGTTGCCGAGAGCGTTGAAATAGAATCCGATGAATGTGTCATCAGCTACACGATCGACAGCCTGAAGAATTGCTCAAGCTTCGCAAACTACGGCGCCGTCAAACCGACTACATCTACCGACGATACGACAACCAAATTATCCGCATATCTCCCGGCGGCTGCCGGGTTTGCAACCGTCGCGTCCAATACCGAAAACAAAACACCCGATGCCCTTGAAAAGAGCCTGACCTCTTTCGAAAACGGTTATAAGTTCAACATCTACCCCGGTGAGAATATAAGCATTGACGCGGAAGTGACCTTTACGCCGAGCAGCAATAAAAGCTCTGTCAATATCAGCGCCGATACACTTACGAACATTAACCCCATGTTCTCCCTGCTCCAGCGGAGCTCAAACAAAGACGGCTATGTCCTGCAGGTAACAAACGGCAGAGAGCTGCAGAACCTCAATGCTATCGCCCCCGCCGTTGCGGATAATATAAAGACCGTGTCCTTCGGCGACGATGTCGACTGGGAGGAAACGACCGAGTATTATAAAGATTACAAAAACAGCAGCGCCGAAGCGCCTGCGCGTTCACTGCCTTACTTTGTGCCCATCCATAACGAGCACCTGTTCGGCACCGCCCAGTTTGTGTATCCGACCGAAGATTCATGGGCTAATACGATCAAGCAAACTCTTAACGATGCTTTAGACGAGGTTTTTAAATTTTTCGGTGGAAACAACACCTTCCATTTTGAACTGGATGCCAACGTCCCGACTCTGACCGATGAATTAGACAGAAAAACTGACGGCAGTAGCTACACGAACGTCGTAAACGACCACGCGACGATCTCCGGCGCGGGACATAATATACTCAATATTGATATAGATGCGTCGGAATATAAGCTGCGCGACAACTTCTATGCCGGAAACACGACCGCCATCCGTGAAGACGACTTCGTGGGTGTGTTCGGCTATGTAAACACATCTATCGACGGACTGAGCGTCGTTAACCCCACTATCAAGGGCGGCGACTTTTCAGGGAAAAACAACCCTGCCACCGGCGCACTTGTCGGCGCAGCGGGCTTTAATACCCTTATCACAAATTGCAATACATATATAGATAAGAATGACGACAGCTACAAGGAAAGTCTGCTTCCCACAAGCGTCAGCAATCAGTCCGACTATAATGCAGGCGGCGACAGCTACGGCGTTAAGGGCAGCGGCGCGGTCGGCGGTCTTGTCGGCTACGCGAAGTCCCATCGCACCGTCACCGGTGAGCTGACGGGCGACAAAAAGCATCTTGCCTTCTCAAACTGCTTTGCCGCCGTTCCCGTCAGCGGACATATGCGCGGCAGTCAGAGCTCCGGCGATACAGGAAAGCATTACGGCTACACCAACGGCGTCGGCGGCCTCGTCGGCAACGCGGAGATATCAAACTTCTATAACTGCTATGCCTCCGGCGATGTCAAGGCCGACGGTGTGTATGTAACTTCGTTGAATAGCTTGTATGAAGTCGCAGGCAATGTGCTAAATACACTGTTCGGATGGATGGGTTCGGAAAATAGAGTCGACCTGTTCTATAACGGCCGTACCAGCATGGGCGCGGGCGGCTTCGTCGGCACGAGCCACGGCGTAAGGTACACCAATTGCTTTGCCTCCGGCGATGTTCTCGGCAAGAGCAGCAATACGGGTGATGAGGCTGAAAAAGGCGCGGCAGGTTTTGTCGGTATCATGAGCTATGAGGAAACACTGGCCTACGGCAATGATAATATGGAAGACAACAAGTACAAAACAGACGGAAAAACCGAGATCGCCCAGCAGACGGTTTTCCAGAACTGTTACGCGGCAGGCCTTGCGAAGATGGGAGATGAAAACTCGGAAAACTTCTCCGGCGCAAACTGCAGAATCAAGTTTGACGGCTTCGGCGGCACTGCCACGAAGTACTGGTCGGGCAGCTACTATCAGGTCTATGCACCTTGGTGGTATGGCACTAAGGTCACCCCCGACGAAAAAGGCATTGAGCGTCTGCCTTATGAAAGCTTCATCTTCAAAGACAGCTATTATATAAGCCAGTATGTCTCTAAAACAGCCGACCAGACGAACGCCTGCGCTCAGCCTGTCTCTTATACGGAGCTGACAGACCTTACGCGTATGCAGACCGATGATACATGGATCAACGGACAAATAGAGGCAATCAAGAGACGTAATATATCCGACATTGTTGAAAATTTAAAGGGCTTTTCCGGTCTCAAAAAAAGTGATGACGATGACAATGAAAAATACAGCAGCAGTGTTTTAAACTACGGCGGTATTTATTTCGGCGAATGGATCAATAGACACGTAGATTATAACGGCTTGACATACGATTATAGCGGCCCAAGATACGGCATTGGTACTAACCTTATAAGATGGGGCGGTATTGCCAGATTGGCTCTTGACCAAAGCGCAAGAATTGCAGGAGGCGGTGAGAAACCGGGCACTTTTGATTGGTTTAAAGAACGGGAGAATTATTACAAACCACACTATGCCAACACGCTCGGCGACCTCACCAACATCTATACAGCCCTTTACAAGGAGGGCTTCCCGGCGTCCAACTGGGACGCGGGCAGCTCTGGCAATGCGACCCACTCGTATGACACGGCATCCACGGGCGCGTATCCCTTCACCAAGCTTAAAAGCTCCGGCATGGATTACTACGGCCGCTGGGCTTCAAGAAGCCTCGCCTGCGGACTTGCATACTATGAAAAGTATAGCGACGGCTCGTATGGTTACTACTTTGACCGTGATTCCACCTCGACATTGCAGAACAATAAAACCGTTGTTTCTGACGGATATGCCATCCTGACTGCGAACCCCCTGACTCCGAAAGCTGATGATATCGTCACAGTCACGGTCGGCGGCGAGGAGTATACACTCGGCACTGACGGAGAATACAGGCCTGACTACACATTCACAACGGAGAACTCGGTCTACTATGTCCACCACCTGAAGCAGGAGGTTCTGGACAAGGCAAGCACAAGTGCATCTGTCCTTGGGTACTATACTCCGGTAACCGCCGCTGTAAGCGGACAGAAATTCACCTTCTACTTTAACCCCAATGTGGCGCTGTCGCAGATCAACCCCGTGGATAACGGCAAGGATGACGCGAATAATACCGAGAATAATACCAAGTATAACGCCGAAGAGCCCAAGGTGCTCCCCGAGAAGATCTACATCAGAACGGCAAGACAGCTCGCCGCACTCAGCAGCGACAGCATGAGGAGCTTTGTCGAGGATTCAAGCTTGAATTTCAGCCAGCCGATAGACATCGACGCTGCCGCATACACGGCAATCGACTGCACAAACAACAAGTCCGTTGCGACGTTCAATGCGAGCTACTCCGGCTATGACGCCAATAACCATAAGATAAGCGGCTTTAAAAAACCGATATTCAGCGTTATCGGCGAGAAAGGCACGGTCTCTGACCTCGTCGTCAGCTGCGGAGGCAAGCACGGCAGCGCTGATGTCGCCGAGGCAGGTCTCCTCGCAAGCACGAATAACGGCACCGTTAAAAATATCGCCGTCGAGGTGACGAGCGCCGCCACCGTCAACGCGAAGACCACCGCCGGCCTCCTCATCGGCGTAAACAGCGGCACCGTCACCGGCTGCACCGCGACCATTTCCGCCGCCGCGACCGTCAACGCAGGCACCAACGCCGGCGGCCTCATCGGCGTAAACAGCGGCACTATCAAAGACTGCACCGCGACCGTCAACGGCAGCGTTAACGTCAAAGCCGAAAATGCGGGCGGCTTCGTCGGCATGGCAATGCTAGGCTCTAAATTTAATAATGTAGAGATAAAAGGCGATAACGTCTCCGTAACGGGCGGCTCCACCGCCGGCGCCTTCGCCGGAACCATGGGCGAGAGCGCCGCAGCCGCCGGCGTCACCGTCAACGTAAGCGGCACCGTAGAGGCGACCGATACCGCGGCGGGCTTTGCCGCAGCGGCAAAAGCGGCGACCATAAGCAATGTCACCGTCAAAGTAAGCGGCACCATCACCGCGAAAAACGCCGCAGGCCTCATCGGCACGGCAGAGAACGTCTCCCTCACAGACAGCACCGTCAAAGTAAGCGGCACCATCACCGGCAAGGAAACCGCCGCCGGCGCCGTAAACACCATAACGGGCGGCAAGGTCGAGAGCGTCAATGTCTCGCTCAAGACTGCGAAGGATGCCGAAGGAAACGTAACCGGCAGCGGCAAGATCACCGCGGCAAGCTCGGCAGCGGGCTTTGTGGTGACGGCCGACGGTTACATTGAAGGAAACACCGTCACCGGCACCGGCGCGATCACCGCGACCGGCAAAAACGGCAAGGCCGCAGGCTTTGCTGTGACTGTTAAGGAGTATGTTGAAGGCTCCAAAAAGCAGGTCGCCGCCTGCATAGTCAGCCCCGCCGACCATACCAACGGCAACCTTACCAAGGCATATCTGGTCGGCAGCCTTTCCGGGCTTGAGATCACCGCCGAAAACGGCAGCGCCGCAGGCTTTGCCGTGGATGTAAACGGCATTGTTAGCAACAGCAGCGCCCTCGGCACGGTCACAGGCAAGGACAATAATAGCACCGCAGGCTTCGCCGTCAACGTAGCAAACGGCGGCGCAATAAGCGGCTCCACGGCGAACACCGATGTAACGGGCTATGCCTTCGCGGCGAATAATACCGGCAATATCAACAACTGCTACGCATGGTACGGCGAGAACGGCTCGGTAGATAACATCTCCAAGGATGAAAACGACAGGGCACAGCACTATGTTGCATGCTACTTTGCCGACCGCAGCAAAACGATTAAAGATCTGGACACTGTAACCGTCGTCACGAGCGGTGAAAGCAATAACGTCGAGACGATGGACTTTGACGCTCTTGCGGCTCTTGATCTCTCGGAGCTGTCCGGCTCTTGGAAGTCGGCCGGTGCGATCTCGTCTGAGTCCTACCCCTTCAACGACAAGATAATTCCCGCAAGCTACCCGTACCCCATGCTCGGCAACCATTACGGCGACTGGGTCAACCCCACGCAGCACTCCTACGGTGTCGCGTACTATGAAAAGTACAATGACAGCGCCTACGGCTTAAACCTCGTGACTCTGTCTAACATCGAAGGCACAGTTACCTACTCGCTCAACAGCCTAAAGGATACCAAGGAAATTACCGAGAGCGGCTACGCGGTGTTCTGCAATAACCAAAACCAGATTGCGTCCACCGACACGGATATAACGATCGGCAATGAGATTGAAATCAATGTATCTGACCTCAATGGACTTCAGGTAAACGGCGAAAATTGCGACGCCGATGAGGACAATACGGAAAAGACGAAGTTCCTCAATGAAAACAAAGTTTACATCCTCGAAGGCACGCAGAACGCCCAGACGGCAAAAGCCGTCCAGCTGAGCGGCATCGACAAGGGCGTACACATGATCGTTCCCGCGTACGCGAATGCGATCATCAAGGATTGGAATCAGGACTCCTCCGATGTCACCGAGTACGAGATCCGCACGGGCGCGCAGTTTGCGAACATAAGCGCAAACTCCTCCCTCAGCGACAATAATACAAATAAGAAGCTCCTCGAGGCGGACACCTTCAGGCAGACGCATGACATCAGCGTGGCTGCGGGTCTTGAAAGCTTCGTCGGCCTGACCTACGACGGCAATGATAAGACCATCAGCGTCACAGGCAGCCTCACCGGCGGCATCTTCGGCACGGTCGGCAATAAGGACAAGGACAAGGACGAAGCTACCGCAATAAAGAATCTCAAGATAGTGAACGGCCAGCTCACCGCGGCAAAGACCGCAGGCATAGTTGCCGACACCGTTTCCGGGAAGAGCACGATAGAAAAAGTCGCACTCGTTGACCCGTTCATCCGGATCACAGCGAACGATTACAATGCAAAAACCGCTGTCTCGGTCGGCGCGGTCGTAGGTGAAAATAACGGCAAGATAACGAATGTCGCGATCACCATGACCGCACAGAAGAGCGCAGACGGCGCTGTCCTCAAGGATGCGGACGGCAAGACGCTTTATAAGGACTTCATTATCAACGCATCCGGCACGACGCTAAGCACCGATAAGCTCACGCTCAATGTCGGCGGCCTTGTCGGCTGTAACGCAGGCACGGTAACGGGCGATGAAAATAAAGTCACGGCGAATATCGGTTTCATGCCCGCATCGCTCGCGGTCGATGAAGACGGCAGCACCAAGGTGCTTAACGAAAACGATAACAAGACCGAAGTCAGCGAGCAGGTACGCTTCGGCGGCCTCGTCGGATATAACTACAAGCCGAAGGATGCCGCAGCCGATGCCGCCGTCAAGGTCGAAGGCACCGTCACAGGCGATATCACCTACGCGGGCTTCACCGTCCCGGCAGACAAAGTCACCGCCACTCTGGCAAACGACATCAAGCTCGGCGGCCTCGTCGGATATAACGCCTCGTCCGCCGCAAACGGCGCCGCCGTCAGCGGCACCGTCACCGGCGATATAAGCTACACCCGCCCCGCAGTCACCGCAAACGATGAAAAGGCGGATAACGAAAACAAGACCGTCACGGACGATGTCATGCTCGGCGGCGTGGTCGGCGAAAATGAGCTCGGCTCCGTCACCGGCACCTTCAACGGAGAGGCTACGAAGACTGACAAATCCGATGCCAAGACCATTGCGTTAGTCAAGGCACAGAATAACATCGTCGAAGCCGATGCCTCGAAGAGCACCTATGTCCTTGACACGACCGTCAGCGGCAAGACCTACATCGGCGGCGTGGTCGGCAATATGAACGGCGGCTCGATGAGCGCAGCTAAGGCATCCGGCGCGATAACCGTGACCGGCGACGAGACCTATGTCGGCGGCGCGATCGGTTATGAAGGCGGCAAGCAGACCGAATTGCAGGCCACCATCAAGAATGTCAACACAGCGGTCGATATCAAGGGTAATTGGAGCCAGAAGGCGGATGTTGTTGGCACTAAGGCGGACTGCCCGTCCGGCTACGCCAACATCGGTAAGTTCGTAGGCTATGTCACCGGCGGCAAGTTCACCGATTGCTCCGCCACCGGCAACAGCGACCTCGCTCTCCAGTTCCTCGGCTCGATAAAAGTGAGAACTCACAATACCGGCACAAACTGGTACTATTCAGCGAAACAGCTCACAGGAACTTTGACCTCAAGGAGGTATACCAATAGCACAGATTACACAATTGACAGAAATACATTCAGTAAGTATACACCTGCAACTTATATCACATATGACGCCGAGCTTACAAAATGCACTTATTCCGCAGGTAACGACACCCTTAATCAGGTGATCAGCTGTGAAAATTATTTCTACAATTGTACATCTGAGCAGGCATACGTCGAGTATAGCTTAGAAACGGTATCTGGCGATACGCTTATAGGCAATTACATGATAGCAAATAGCAATAAATATGCTATGAGGTCAAATGGCAATAGCCTGGGAGTAGTCGATATTTCAAGTCTTGTTAACGGTGGTAATTTCAACAATGAAAACACCAACACGGATTTTTACAAGGCAATTTGGAATATAAGTGGTAATCAGAGCTTCAAGAATGTATACAACGCGGCAAATAACCTTGATAGTTACCTTGATAGAGAAGATGGAACAGGTGATAAATCATTCCGCTTAATTGGCGACGAAAGCAAGTATGACCACAAACCTTCTGGCGAATTCAATAGTAATGGTAATGGTAATGGATTGTATAACATTTCCTCGAAACATACTGGTTGGCTGAATTGGAAGTATAGAGATATCTACATTAACCTGAAAATCGAAGATACTGGGATACCAAATCAACCTAATGAAAAAAACAAGGAATATAATCTCTACATTTATAAG
>CAVGBM010000081.1:0-13727 GCA_963627445.1 Oscillospiraceae bacterium
AAAATACGCCACATTTTTTGTGAAGCTCAAGCTTCACAAAAAATCTCGCTGCGCTCGTCAAAACGCCTGATAACTCAGGCTTTTTTGATGGCTATAATCCAACTCGAGGCGGGCCTTGCCCCCTCGAATTCCCCCGTTGCGCGGATATTTTTTCTCAGCAGCATAGGTTTTTTGACAGTCTGGAAAAAATCCGAGGCTTTACGCCTCGGATTTTTTTACTTTTTAGACATCCAGCTGATGAAGCCCTTGGCAAGCTTCATGCCGGTCTTGAGAGCGGAGGTGCCGAGCTTTGCCGCTGCGTCCCTCACGCCGTCCTCGACCTTCGTGATGAGCTCATCTGCCTTGTCGGCGATGTGGTTCTCGGTGTCGATCTTATATGCAAGATCGTTGAGTCCCTGCTGCACCTTGCCGAGCGCTTCGCTGTTTGACGTGTCGATGCCGGAGGCGATGCCCTTGATGGTCGCCTGCACGGCCAGCGCGGCGTTTGTCCTCGCGCTTGTCGAGACGCTGTAGAAGGTCCAGTTCTCGTCGATAACGCCGGTGACGACGCTCTTGGAGTCCTTCATGACCTTGTTTGCGAATATCATCATATTCTGCGCCGTGCGACCATAGGAGTAGAGATACTCCGTCAGAGCCGCCGCAAGCTCTTCCTGAGAGTCATAGACCAGTCTGCCGCCCATATACCAGTAGATGTAGTAGCTCTGGTATTCGATGGCTGCGGCCGTCACGTCGGTGTCATCATTGAGCATGTCCTGAATGAAGCTGTCGAGCTTTCCGCCGGTTATATTGTCAAGAATGCTGTCTACAGACTTTGCAAGATCAAACTCTCTGAGATAGGTGTAGCAGTCCTCAGCGTAGTAGGGGAGGATAATGCCGCAGCTGCCGACGCTTGCAAAGCACCACTTGCTTATATCTTGACCGGTGGTATCCCAGTCAAGCTGCACGGTGTAAAATAGCGGGCTGCGCACATAGCCGTAGGGAGCCTCGGACTGGAACAGAATGTAGCTGCCTGCCGGCATCTTCGGCGTGAGTATCGCGTGCGAGGGGAGCATGCTTATAACGTCTGCATACTCGCTTGCCTTGTCCTTGAGAAGATCCTTGGCATATTCCATCACACTGTCGTTCTGCAGCACGGGGTATATCCAGTCGTTTATAAATTCGGCAAAATCATCGGCGTGCTCGGTGGAATAATCCAGACCCTTCTCGAGCAGATACTTTGCCGCTATGATCGTGAAATTGACGAGCGCCTCGGTGCTCTTGTTTTCAAACACGCCGTCAAGCAGCTCTGCATCCTGAATCTCGTCAATGACGACGTTGCCGAGCTTGAGGAGTATCTGCATCGACCAGACGAGCGTCACGTTGCTGTCCTCGGTGAAGCGGACTACGCCGTTTTCATCGGCTGTAGCAAGCAGTATCGCGGGCAGATGGATATACGGCTCGTCGTTGAGGAAGTCGGTGATCGGCTCCTTTGCCGAAGCCTCGACCAGCGCCCAGTATGTGCCCAGAAGCTTGCGGGCGTTCTCCTTGTTGAGCGTTATCTGCTGATTTTCGCTGTCCCATTCGAGCAGCTGCTTGTTGAGGATGCTCAGCTCATTCCATGTGAAGCCGTCGGAGCCGAGCTTCTCCATTGCGTTGGTGAAGGTGTTTTCACCCATCACGGCAGCGGCCTTGACGATCTTCTCGACCTCATCGCGGTTTACGAGGACAAATTCCGCGTCCGCTACCGCCTGTCCGCCGTAGTTTGCGGAGGTGAAGCTTATACCGGGCTCCTCGGCCTTGAGGAATACGCCGGGCATGCTGAGCTTCAGTGCAGCAAGATCCCAGCCCCAAAGCTTAAGACTGTAGTCGCTGAGGGGAGCCTCGTATCCGACGTAGTTTACGCTGTCATCACCGACATGCACCGAGATATCTCCGCTCTCGGGATGCCAGAGCTTGTAGCCTTCGCCGCTTATCTTGAGTATCTTGAGCGTGTAGTCGCCCTCGGGTACGTTCGTCGCGCCGTATATTCTGTAAAACTGGCCAACGGTGTCAACATCGTTTACAAGCCAGCCGAACACATACTGAACGGCATCGGTGAAGTATTCAAGCCAACCGGCAAGACCGCTTGCATCGACCTTGAACGACGACAGAAACGCTGCGTTTTTAGGCTTGCCCTCCTGTGTGAGCTTATAGCCCTGACCCTCGCTGTTTACAAGATACATCTCGACCTCTGGCAGCTTTTCGTTTGCAAGCCAGCTCTGAAGCTCCGCCTTGAGCTTGGCCGAGAAGCTGTCGAGCGAATAATTGCCGGTGCAGACGATATCCGAAACGCTCTTGCCGTATACCATGACGGCAACGTTTTCGTCGCCTGCGGGACCGGCTTCATACGGAGCTTCGGCTGCCGAGCTGTCCTCGGCCAGCGCCATGGCGGGGAAGAGCCCCACTATCATGACGATGACCAGAATAATGCTTATGAGTTTTCTGTTCATGGCTGTTCTCCTTTTCTGTTAAGACCCCAAATTCAACGCAAGTAATTTATACTATTTCAAGACACTTGTCAATAAAATCACGCTGATTTTTAAAGAAATGGTCTGTACGTTTTTACCGTACAGACCATTTCACAGCCTGTCAAAGAACCACAGTTTTCAGGATGCGAAAACAGTGGTTCTTTGACAGGCTGAAACAAGGCTGAAAGATTTTTTCTTTCAGCCTTGTTTTTTTATTTTACTATGCCTTTTATGAATCTGGACTTCTCGCCTGGTGTGTCTACGATCGTGTAGCAGTTTCTGAGAAGCTGCGCTGCCTCCTGCGCCTTTTCCATGGTCTGCGCGTGGATAACACCAATAGTTTCACCGAGGTCGATATGGTCTGCGACCTTTTTATCGAGTATCACGCCGACGGAAAGGTCGATGACGCTCTCCTTGGTCACTCTACCGCCGCCGAGGTGCATGGACACAAGGCCGACATCCTTTGCGGAAATGTGCTTTACAAAGCCTGCCTTGTCGCTCTTTACCTCAAGCTGAACAGGTGCCTTGGGCAGAAGCTCGGTGTTATAAACGGCCTTGGGGTCGCCGTCCTGACCCTCGACGAGCTCGGCAAGCTTTTTAAGTGCGCTGCCGTCGTCGATGCCCTTTTGCAGCATGGTGCGGGCTTCATCCTCTGTTTCGGCGATGCCCGCCTGAGTGAGGATGCACGAGCCGAGCGTCAGGCACAGCTCAAGAAGCTCGCCCTTTTTCTCGCCCTGTAGAACCTCAATTGCTTCCTTGACCTCAAGCGCGTTGCCGATGGCGTTGCCGAGAGGCTCATCCATGTCGGTTATAACGCCGACAGTCTTTTTGCCCGCAAGCTTGCCGACTCTGACAAGCTCGGTCGCAAGCTCTTTTGCCTTGTCCTCTGTCTCCATAAACGAGCCGCTGCCGGACTTGACATCCAAAACGATGACATCCGCTCCGGCGGCAAGCTTTTTGGACATGATGCTGCTGACTATAAGCGGAATGCTCGGCACGGTGCCGGTGACATCACGCAGAGCGTACATCTTCTTGTCGGCAGGGTCGAGATCAGCGGTCTGACCGGCAATGGCGATGCCGAAATTATTGACATTGGAAATGAACTTTTCCTCGGAAATGCCGGTGTTAAAGCCCGGGAAGCTTTCGAGCTTGTCTATCGTGCCGCCGGTGTGACCCAAGCCGCGGCCGGACATTTTGGCGATCTTCACGCCTGCCGCTGCGACCATCGGGCAGAGTATGAGTGAGGTCTTATCGCCGACTCCGCCGGTGGAGTGCTTGTCGGCCTTGACACCGTTTATCTTGCTGAGATCAAGCGTCTCGCCGCTGTGCATCATAGCCATGGTGAGCTCCAGCGTTTCCTCACTGTCCATGCCGCGCAGCAGGATGGCCATGAGGAGAGCCGACATCTGATAGTCGGGTATCTCGCCCTTGGTGTAGCCGTTTACGACGAATTCTATCTCCTCTGCGGAGAGCTTCAAGCCGTCGCGCTTTTTTACGATCACATCTGTCATCAGCATATTGCATACCTCCAGTGTATTCTTATCTATGCTTTGCAGTATATCACATATATGTTAAGATTTCTACTTACTCGGAAAATTTCTTTTTCCCGGGAAAACGGCGTATTCACGACCGTTTATCGTGCGCAGTATCGGCTTTGTGCGGGTCGATGCGCACATGTCCGCCGGAATGGCGACAAGGCTCTGTCTGCCATCAAAGCAGGTGAGAAAGCCCTGCGGCGTTGAAAACCACAGCAGGCCGTCATCCTCGGGCAGTTCGGGCTGCTTTATAGGCTCAAGAGGCTTATCCGACGCATATTCTATCGTCTGCGGCAGGGTGCGCATTTGCGCTCGGCTGAACTTTTTCACAAGGCGCATTCTCCCCTTTTCCGGCTGCATCACGCCCAGGGCTGCACTTTTGCCGCCGCCGAAAACACAAAGCCGCACGAGCCTTTCGCCGCATTGGCACTCGGCATCAAAAACGGTCATGAGCCCTTCCGGGTATACCCGCAGGCTGCCGCACTGTGTACCGTCGATGTAAACAGGGTAATTTTTCATAACATCTCCTATGCAAAAACCCCGAGGAAAACCTCGGGGTTTTGTCTTATAAACCAAAGCTTACGGCAATTGCATTGTCGACCTTGGTCATCGTCGTGTCATCCAATTTTCCCATGCGCTCGCGCAGTCGGGATTTATCGATGGTGCGTATCTGCTCAAGCAGTATGACGCTGTCACGGGACAGACCTACGCTCTGCGCATCGAGCTCAATGTGGGTCGGCAGTCTCGCCTTGCCGGTCTGGCTCGTTATCGCAGCGGCAATAACCGTTGGGCTGTGTTTATTGCCGGTGTCGTTCTGAACTATTAAAACAGGTCTCATCCCGCCCTGCTCCGAGCCCACGACGGGGCTCAGGTCGGCATAATATATATCTCCGCGCTTGACTATACTCAATTTAATTCACACTCCGAATGATAGTCGCCCGCTACATCTTATGTAGTGTGCTGATTACATTCTCCCACAGCGAATTAAATTTTATACATCCGTTTACTTGTATACTCTCGGGACACGCTTTGACACGGCGCAAAGCAGCTCGTATGCAATCGTGCCCGCGGCCTCGGCGAGCTTTTCCACCGGCGCGTTTTCGCCGAAGATCTCGACCTCGCTGCCGACATTGACATCAGGGCAGTCGGTGAGGTCGACCATGCTCATATCCATGCAGATATTGCCGCACTGGGGGACGAATTTGCCCTCAGTAAAATAGCTGCACTTGCCGGCTGCCGCCCAGGGGATACCGTCGGCATAGCCCGCGGCGACGACACCCATCCTCGTGCGCTTGTCGGTGATGTAGTGTCTGCCGTAGCTCACGCAGGTGCCGGGCTCGTAGTATTTTATGGTGCTGACGGTGCTCACCATGCGCATGGCGGGCTTGAGGCCAAGCTTGCCGTTGTCGCCATGGCCGTAGAGCAGGAAGCCCGGGCGCACCATGTCGAGCATCATCTCGGGATGATTGACGACAGCGCCGCTGTTTGCGCAGTGGCGGATCTCAAACTTAATTCCGCCAAGGCGCTCGGCATCGTTTATGACATGCATGAAAAGCTCAAACTGCTTTTTGGTATAATCGATGCTCTCACTGTCAGTATAGTCGGACACGGCAAAATGCGTGTATACGCCCTCGGCATAGATGCCCGGCAGCTTGCAGGTACGGATAACGCTCTGCACGCCCTCGTCAAAGTAGCCGCCCGCGCACAGGAAGCCGAGGCGGGACATGCCGGTGTCGAGCTTTATGTGAATTTTAAGCGTGCCGCCGAGTTTCATGGCAGCTTCGGAGTATTCAACGCCCTTTGCCTCGCAGCTCACGGTTTGCGTAAGGTCATTGTCCAAAAGCTCCTTTACATACTCAGGCGGCGTGTGGCCGAGTATGAGTATCGGCATTTTAACGCCGCTGCGCCTTAGCTCCAGCGCTTCGTCAAGACATGCAATGGCGAGATAGTCAGCGCCGCACTTTTCAAGGCGCTTTGCGACCTCGACAGCACCGTGACCGTATGCGTCGGCCTTGACGATGCCGAGGAAGCGGCAGCCCTCGGGCAGTCGCGCTCTTATGGTACGGTAATTGTGTTCGATATTCTCAAGGCTTACCTCAGCCCATGTTCTCTTTTGCAGATCCTTCATTGTTTAGCTCACACTCCAATCTGTTATCTCAATGAATACGACTGTTTTCTCGTCACAGCTAATTTCGGCGTTCAGCGGAACGAGCTCCTTTGAAAGCCACAGCGTCACGGTGATATCGTCCGCAGGAATTATCCTCGCCGCCAGCATATCGTCCTCGGTCCAGACAATGTCAAGATGTCCCTCGCGCATCGCCTTTGCGAGCACCGGAAGTGCCGACATGGGGCTCAGGCCGTTATCCGAAAGCGTCCCGATGTCCAGAATAACGCCCTCGTACTCAAGCTGCGTCGAGTCCTTGGACACCCTCGCTTTTATACCGGCAACAAGCTCGGGCTCGAGTATCTCGACGACAGCGCCGTTTTCGTCCTGCGCATAGCCGAGCTTGAACTCCGCCGTTTTGTCGCTGTATTCTGCCCTAACGGCGGCGTTGAAGCTTACCTCATCGGCGGTATACACCTGCTGCATGAACTTCAAAAAGCTTTCCTCGCCGTTATCTGAGCAGCCGCAGAGGATGACGAGGCTTATCATTAGCGGTAAAATCAGTTTTCGCATACCGCTTCCCTCCTACGATTCATTTTATTATAGTCGTTCGGCTTTCATTAGTCAATTTTTCTCTTGACATTTTTTCAAATGTGAGCTTTAATATTTATATTATATGGTATTGCGACGATCGGGAAGATAATGTCCTGTTGCCAGACAGAGAACGGCGGTCATCGGCTGGAAGCCGCCCGTGGCATTGGCGTTTAGTTCGCCCGTGAGCTCCGACTAATTATCGGCGGTATGCCCCGTTACGGCACAAAGCGCGATTTTTGTATCGAATTTGGGTGGTACCGCGGAAGTTGGTCTTTCGTCCCTTTGTGGGGCGGGAGGCTATTTTTTATTTCAGTTTATAATATTTTTCTAAGGAGAGAACTTATGAAAGCACTTATGCAGGAGTTGAGAGAAAACGCTGTTAAGTCCATCACCGGCGCTGACAGCATTGAAGCTCTCGAAGCTCTCAGAGTCAAGTATCTTGGTAAAAAGGGTGAGCTGACCGCTATTTTGAAGCAGATGGGCAAGCTCTCGGCAGAGGAGCGTCCCGTTATGGGTCAGCTTGCAAACCAGCTCAGAGCCGAGCTTGAGAAGAACATCGAAAGCGCCCGCGCAAGGCTCGAGGCCGCAGCCCTGGAGGCAAAGCTTGAGCTTGAGGCAGTCGATGTCACAATCCCGGGCGAGGATATCAGGCTTGGCCACAAGCACCCGATGTACAAGGCGCTTGACGAAATTAAGGATATATTCGTGGGCATGGGCTTTACCGTGCTCGACGGCCCCGAGGTCGAGCTTGCGATCTATAACTTTGACAAGCTCAACGCCGAGGAGGGTCACCCCTCCCGTGACTGGTCGGACACCTTCTATTTTGACACCGACAGCCGCGTGATGCTCCGCTCGCAGACAAGCCCCATGCAGGTGCGTGCGATGGAGACCATGGATCTGCCCATCCGCATCATCGCCCCGGGCAGGGTCTACCGCAAGGACGAGGTCGACGCAACGCACTCCCCCATGTTCCATCAGGTCGAGGGCATGGTCATCGACAAGGGCGTTACCATGGCTGACCTTAAGGGCACGCTCAACGCCGTTATGGAGGAGCTGTTCGGCAAGGGCACGGTCACCCGCTTCCGTCCCCACCACTTCCCGTTCACCGAGCCCAGCTGCGAGATGGACGTTCAGTGCCACAAGTGCGGCGGTAAGGGCTGCCCCACCTGCAAGGGCGAGGGCTGGATTGAGGTGCTCGGTGCCGGTATGATACACCCCCGTGTGCTCGAAATGAGCGGCATCGACAGTGAGGAATACACCGGCTGGGCATTCGGCATGGGTCTTGAAAGACTTGCAATGCGCCGCTTCAAGATCTCCGATCTGCGCCTGATATTTGAAAACGATGTCCGCTTCCTGGAGCAGTTCTGAGAAAGGTAGGTTTATGATATGAATCTTAGCAGAAAATGGCTTAACGAGTTTGTTGACGGCGTTTCCGTCAGCGATATAAATGACCGCGAATTTGCCGAGGCTATGACCCTTTCCGGCTCCAAGGTCGAGACCTTCGAGGATCTGGGCAAGGAGATAAGCAATATCGTTGTCGGCAAGGTGCTCTCAATGGCAAAGCACCCCAACTCCGATCATATGTGGCTGTGCATGGTCGATGCCGGGCTGGCAGAGCCTGTGCAGATAGTAACCGGCGCTTGGAACGTGCATGTGGGCGACCTTGTCCCCGTTGCGCTGGATAATTCCACTCTCCCCGGCGGCAAGACGATAACCAAGGGCACGCTGCGCGGCGAGATCTCCGACGGTATGCTCTGCGGCCTGTATGAGCTCGGCCTTGACGAGCGTGACTTCCCCTATGCCGCCATAAAGGCTGCCGCAATTTTGGGCAACTATCACCCGCTGGATAAGAACAAGCCCTCCATCCCCGCCGACATTCAGGCCGGTGATAAGGTATTCGGACCCGTTGTCGCCGCAAAGGTCGTGAGCATTGCCGGTGCCGGCGTAAACGAGTATGACTGCGCTCTCGACATTGGCGGCAGCGAGGTCAGCTGCCACACCGATTGCCACAACATCCATGAGGGCGACCTGCTTTCATACAACACCAAGTCCGGCACCGTCTGCACCCTTGCAGACCTGCACGCCGAGCAGGCGGAGTTCCCCAACTGCATCCCCGACGGCATTTTCATCCTGCACGAGGACGGCATCAAGCCCGGCGACGACATTAAGCCCATCATCGGTGCCGATGACCATGTCGTTGAGTTCGAGATAACCCCGAACCGCCCCGATTGCCTGTCGGTCATCGGTCTTGCAAGAGAGGCTGCCGCGACCTTTGGCAAGGAGCTCAAGCTGCACGAGCCCGTTGTTAAGGGCGGCGCTGACGGCAAGCTGGATGACCTTCTCAAGGTCGAAGTCCCCGCAGCCGACCTCTGCCCGCGCTACACCGCGCGCATGGTGCGCAATGTTAAGATAGCCCCCTCGCCCAAGTGGATGCGCGAGCGTCTGCGTGCAATGGGCGTGCGCCCGATAAACAACATCGTTGATATCACAAACTATGTCATGATGGAATACGGCCAGCCGATGCATGCGTTTGACTACCGCTATGTCAAGGGCGGCAAGATAATCGTCCGCCGTGCCGAGGATGGCGAAACGCTCACCACGCTCGACGGCAACCTGCGCAAGCTCAATTCCAACATGCTCGTCATCGCTGACGACACCCGCGCTGTCGGCCTTGCAGGCATCATGGGCGGCGAAAACAGCGAGATAGTCGACGACACGGTCGATGTCGTTTTCGAATCTGCTAACTTCGACGGCACCTGCATCAGAAAGGGCGCTCTCGCCCTCGGCATGAGAACCGAGGCTTCGGCGAAGTTTGAAAAGGGTCTTGACGCGTACAACACCCTGCCCGCAGTCGACCGCGCCTGTGAGCTTGTTGAGCTTCTTGGCGCCGGCGAGGTAGTCGACGGCGTTATCGATGTCGTAAACCACCTGCCCGAGCCCACCGTGCTTGACCTGCGCCCCGACAAGATAAACGCACTTCTCGGCACGAATGTCGAGACTGCGGAGATGCTGCGCATACTCAAGTCCCTGCAGTTCAGCGTTGACGGCGAGACCATCACCGTTCCCTCGTGGCGTGGCGATGTCGTGCACTACTCCGACCTTTCCGAGGAGGTCGCACGCTTCTTTGGCTACAACAACATCCCCTGCTCGCTCGTGCGCGGCGAGACCACCCGCGGCGGCTACAACGCCGAGCAGCTTCTTGAGCAGCAGCTCGGCAGCCTTTGCCGTGCGGTCGGATATGATGAGATAATCACCTACTCGTTCATCTCCCCCACCTACTACGACAAAATCCGCTGGGCAGCCGACGACCCGAGAAGAGAGAGCTTCAAGATACTCAACCCCCTCGGCGAGGACACCTCCATCATGCGCACGACAACTCTGCCCTCGATGCTCGAGATACTCACCCGCAACTATAACTTCCGCAATAAGTCCGTCAAGCTCTATGAGATAGGCAGGACTTACGGTCTCGGCGGCAAGGACGGTCTTGCGATTGAGTCCAAGTACCTCACGCTCGGCACCTATGGTGCGGGCACGACCTTCTTCACGCTCAAGGGCGTTATAGAGGCTGTTCTCACCGATATCCGTGCGGAAGGCGTTCGTTATGAGGCCTGCACCGATGACCCGTCGTACCACCCCGGCCGCTGCGCCAAGGTCTTCTGCGGCGATGAGTACATCGGCGTGTTCGGTCAGATCCACCCGCTGGTCGCCCAGAACTACGGCATTGATGCCGAGCTTTACTGCGCTGAGCTGTCGCTTGACTCTCTTATGAAGGCCCGCGGCGCTGACCCCGTTTACACTCCGCTGCCCCGCTTCCCGGCCGTCTCCCGCGATATCGCAGTCGTGTGCGATAAGAAGATACCCGTTGCGCATCTTATCGACTGCATCATGAAAAACGGCGGCGAGTACCTTAAAAACTGCACCCTGTTTGACATCTACACCGGCAGCCATATTGCCGACGGCATGAAGTCCGTTGCCTTCTCGCTGACCATGAGAGCCGACGACCAGACCCTCACCGATGAGCACGCCGAGGAGACGATGAACGCCGTTTTGGCCGCTTTGGAGAGTAAATTTGGCGCAAAGATGCGCTAATTGGCGCTAATTTTGGCTTCAGAGGGAATAAATGCAGCTAAATCTCTTTACTTTTGCGACCAAAGTGGTTATAATCAGCTTAAGTATATTTGATCGTAAGGAGGGATAAGTTATGGAGGACATAACCAGAAGATTTACAGTTATCGACAGCAAGACCGAAATGCGTGAGATTTTGTCGTCCGTATACAACTCTCTTAAAGTGAAGGGCTACAATCCTATCAATCAGCTTGTCGGTTATATCCTGTCGGAGGATCCGACCTATATAACCAACTATAACAACGCCCGAAGCCTTATCTGCCGCATCGACCGTGATGAGCTTATGCATGAACTGCTTATAAACTATCTCGGCAAGGACGACGCGCAGGAGTAAAAACGCATAGTGAGACACCCGATGTTCCCTGAACATCGGGTGTTTGTCAAGGAGGGTATGACCGTGACTTTACTGCAAATGAGCTATATTATCGAGGTCGAGCGCTGCGGGTCGATAAACCGCGCCGCTCAGAGCCTTTTTATATCGCAATCGGCGCTTTCAACTGCGATTGCCGAGGTCGAAAAGGAGCTCGGCATAACTGTGTTCCACCGCACGAACCGCGGCGTGTCGCTCACTGACGACGGCCGCAGCCTTATAACGATGATAACCCCGCTCGTCGAGGGCAGCCGAAAGATAAGCCTGTATTACAGCGAGCAGAACGCCGAGGATCGCGTGCGCCTTTCCATTTCGTCGCAGCGCTACCCATTCTGCGCTCAGGCATTCGTTGAGTTCCTGCACCTGATAAACGAGCCGAGGGTCGATGTAAGCCTCAAGGAAACGGAGATGTCCAGCGTCATAAGCGAGGTCAGCACCCGCCAGAGCGACCTTGGCATCATGTTCGTTTCGAACATGACCGAGCATTTTATCCACCGCATCCTCGACGAGAAGCATCTTGAGTTTTTCGAGCTGTCGACCATTAAGCCGCAGGTGTATATGCGCAAGGAGCACCCGCTTGCAAAGGAGCGCTCTGTGCGCATTGAGCAGCTTTTTGACTTCCCTTACGTCATGTTCACGCAGGCCGAGGCCAACATGAACTACGCCGAGGAGGCCATTGCGGGCAAGGCATCGGATTTCAGTCGAGTCGTCTATGTCAGCGACCGTGCGACTATTTATAACATCATGGCGCACACCGACTGCGTCTCCACCGGCAGCGGTGTGCTGCCCGTCGGATACGGCGACGACAGGCTTATAAGCGTGCCGCTTTCGGATGCCGAGCACGACATGCGCATCGGATACATCCACCCGCGCGGGCTGCCTCTCACAGAGCTTGAGCAGCAGTTTGTCGATATCCTCCGCCGCATCCTCAGCAATGTTTGATATCCAGATTAGCTATAATAGTTTTTTGTGCATTTGTAAATAATTTCGTTTATTTTCTCTTGCCATTCTGTCAGTATAACTAAACATCGTCTGCCCGAGTCTGTGTTATTGCGCATGGCTCGGGCAGATTTTTGTTTTTCGCTATAACTACGGCTTATATCAAGCGTTAGATAATGAGAATTACCTTGTTCGCCTGAATTTATGTTAAAGTCTAGGTGTAGAAGAAATATTTTTTAGGAGGAAACCAAATGACTAACGATAACTTCGGCTTTGGCACTAAAGCCATCCACGCCGGCAATGTCAAGGATACTCAGTACGGCGCTCTGACTACGCCCATTTTCCAGACCTCGACCTTCGTGTTCGACAGCTGCGAGCAGGGCGGCCACCGCTTCGCCGGTGAAGAGGCCGGTTACATCTACACCCGCCTCGGCAACCCCACGACCTCCGTGCTCGAAAGCAAGATAGCCGCTCTTGAGGGCGGTGAGGCCTGCGTCGCCACCGGTTCCGGCATGGGCGCTATCTCCTCCGCTCTGTGGACGATAGCCGGTGTCGGTAAGCACATCATCGCAGACGGCACTCTCTACGGCTGCACCTTCGCTCTGCTCAACCACGGTATGACCCGTTACGGCGTTGAGGTCGATTTCATCGACACCTCTGACCTCGAGGCCGTTAAGGCTCACCTCAAGCCCAACACCTGCTGCGTGTACCTCGAAACTCCCGCAAACCCCAACCTCAAGATAACCGACATCGCAGCTATCGCCGATGTCGCACACGCATATAACAAGGACATCAAGGTCGTTTGCGACAACACCTTCGCCTCCCCCTATCTCCAGAACCCTCTGAAGCTCGGCGCTGACGTTGTTGTGCACTCGGCCACCAAGTACCTCAACGGCCACGGCGATGTCATAGCGGGCTTTGTCGTCGGTTCTGCCGAATTTTGCACTGAGGTTCGCATGTTCGGTCTCAAGGACATGACCGGCGCCGTTATGGATCCGTTCTGCGCATTCCTCATTCTCCGTGGTCTCAAGACCCTCGAGATACGCATGCAGAGGCATTGCCTCAACGCAAAGAAGGTCGCTGAGTTTCTCGACAGTCACCCCGCAGTTGAGAAGGTCTACTATCCCGGTCTCAAGTCGCATGTCGGCCACGACATCGCCGCAAAGCAGATGAAGGACTTCGGCGGCATGATCTCGTTTGAGGTAAAGGGCGGCCGCGCGGCTGGCGCAAAGCTCGTTAACTCCCTCAAGCTCGTGACCGTCGCCGTTTCCCTCGGCGATGCGGAAACTCTCATCGAGCATCCCGCCTCGATGACCCACTCGACTTACACCGAGGATGAGCTCAGGGCCTCCGGCATCGCAGCCGGTCTTATCCGACTCAGCGTCGGCCTTGAAAACTACGAGGACATTATCGCCGACCTCAAGCAGGGTCTCGATAACCTGTAATCAAATACGCACACAAAGCCTCGGTCTCCGACCGAGGCTTTTTCTTTGCAAACGGAAAACAGCGGCAGGGGTCACCTGCCGCTGTTTCCGTGATATTGTATATTGTGAGCCTAGAGGACAGAGCACAAA
>CAVGBM010000082.1:0-5328 GCA_963627445.1 Oscillospiraceae bacterium
AAAATTTTTCTGACTCTCTTTTTGGTGCGCTGGATGCGCTTTTTGCAGGCTTCCTCGGATATACCCATAGCCTCGGCGATGTCCTTGATCGAGACGTTCAGCAGGACATGCCACTTCATCATGCGGTATTCCTCATCCGTCATCAGATCCGAAAACTCAACATCGGCATACTCGTCCAGCCTGCCGGGCTGGTCGAGGCAAACCTCGTCATCATCCAAAGACAGCGTAGCACCTACCCTGCGCCGCAAATGCGTCCGCTTTATGTTGCGCACGGAGTGCTTCATCGTGTTGACCATCCAGCCCACAGGGTTATCCGAGCGGATCAGTGCCTCCGGCTTCATGCAGGCAATGCGAAAGCTCTCCTGCACCGCCTCCTCAGCCGTGGCCGCATTGCCCAGCAGAGTCACTGCATAGGCAAACAGCATGTCATACGACCGTATGTACAATTTTTCAATATACTCACTATGCTTCCGATCCAGCTTACCTCACCTCCCCACATAATGCGTTTCCCCAAGGTTCAGTCTACTGATAGAAATTATTTTATATATTTTAAGCAAATTGTCAAGTGCATTTACACTCGACTTGTCGTACTTTATGAAATTTTTATTTGCACTCGGTCAGCCGCTGCTTTGCCATGCGCACGGCGTAGATATCCTTGCCGCTGTCGGCAACGGTGCGGTACTCCCGCTCGGCCTCGTCGATGCTTCCAATCGCGCGATAGACCTCGGCGAGCCGGTAGTGCGACAGGAGCGCACACAGCTCGTTGGGGCGGTTCTTACAATGCCACTCGAAAAAGCCGACGCACTCGTCAGGCTTTCCGATGCCCATGAGGTAGCTGTTGTACACGAAGTCCTTGAGCTCGTCATACGCCGTGCGAGCCTGGCCTTCCGGCACCGGCGGCAGCGCCTGCGCCCTTTCCCTGAATTTCTTAAACGCCTTCTGCGCCCCTGCGGCGTTCTGCGCATCGCCGTACAATATCGTCAGCCGCGCCAGCACCTCAAGATCCTCCGTGTCGTCAGGGTTTTTGCGCCTCGTGTTGTTGAGAAACTGGAGGTACAGCGCCTCTTCTTCCTTGAACCTGCCCTGCACATGGTAAGCCTGCGCAATAAACAGCAGCACCAAGCCGCGCCAGCTTTCGCTCTTGCGGCTGTAAATTTCCTTCATAAACAGCTCAAGGAAACGATCGGGGTCGCAGTCGACGTACAAAATGTCGTTCAGCCTTTGCAGCTTGCGCTCTGCCCAGCCGCCGCACAGTATGGTACCGACAATGAGCACCACGAACACCAACGGCAGCGTCAGCAGCTGATACTCGGTGCCTATATACATGCCGCAGAGCAGCGGCAGCGCAAATGAAAGCCCCAGTATCAGGCCGAGCGTAAACGAGGCCTTTTTAAACATGAACACGAGCACGCTTCTCAGTCTATAGCGTTCCATCGCTCAAGCCTCCTTTACCTGCACAGACATGTTCGAGAACATAAGCTGCATAAACCGGATAAACTCCTCCGAGCAGTCGCCGGTCACTCTATAGTAGTTGCCATTGTGCTCTGCCTCGACAAACGCCTCGTCCTCGGCCATGTCGTAGCCTGCGTTATATTCCGCGCCGGGCACGGGCAAGCGTTCGTCCGTTACATCGAACATGTACCGCCTTGCCCGCTCGTCACTGTCGAAAACAAAGGCCACGACGGTAAAGCTCTTGCCCTTGTAGCTCACGGCGACGCAATAGCTCTCCTGCGCGCCGTCCGGCAGCAGGCGATCGAGCTTCCCGGTCTCATACGGCTTCAAAAAGCTCAGCTCGGAAATGTCGCCATAAACGGTGATCTCGCTGCACATTTTGTCGAACGGTGCCGAAAACGGCAGCCTGATAACGGTGCTCACGATCATCACCAGCACGATGCCGACCACCACCCCAATATAAAACGGCTTTTTCATCCCTTGCTCCTTAAGTTTTGTCAACGAGCCTCAACAGGCGCTGCTCGTCCTCGGTGTCGATGCACAGATTTGTTATCCTGCACTTTTCAAAGTAGCTCACGCCCTCGGCCTCGCCGTATTCATCCACGGTCGACAGCCTGCACATTTCGCCGTCTATCTCCTCGACAAAGCCGGACACATCGATAATTTCGCTGTTTTCGAACTCAACGGAGATGATCTTGCGGTTTTTCATCGCATATTCAAGCCCCCATTGCAGAATGTCGTCCGCCTCAACGGTCAGCGCAGTGTGGACATAGCCCTGACTTTTCATGAGCTTTGCCATCTTTCCGTCGTAGCCGACAGACTGCTCGGCATAGGCCACATCGTCTACGAGCAGAAGCTGAAAGCCGTCGTACACACCGTCGGGCGACACCTGCGACAGCACTGCAAAGTAATCGTCAATGCCGACGACCTTGCCATATGTAAATTTTGCGGTATCATCAGCGTCCGTATGGACGCAGACGAACTTACCCTCGTCCATAAACTTCTTCAGTACCTTTTTCATGACGGTTCCTCCTACATATATCTCTACCCCGATTTTAGCCAATTTCGGCGTATATGTCAACTTGTTAAAAGTTTATTAATATTAACAGCTTATTCACAAGTTTCGGCTTTGTTGATATGGAACATTAACGGGCATTGATATTAAAATGTCAAGCAGAGAGGGCTGTGCGGTTTCGCCCGTGCACCAACAGAAAATTTTATAGGAGGAACTAGAATGGTAACCTTTATCATCGGTCTGCTTATTCTCTTCGTCGGAGCTGCGCTTTACGGCAAGCTTTGTGAAAAGGTCTTTGGCCCCGACGACCGTCAGACTCCCGCTTACACCAAGAACGACGGAGTTGACTATGTCCCCATGAAGGGCTGGAAAAACAGCCTTATCAATCTTCTGAACATCGCCGGTACAGGCCCGATACTCGGACCTATCCAGGGCATCCTGTTCGGACCTATCGCTTTCATCACCATCCCCATCGGCAATGTCATCGGCGGCGCTATGCATGACTACTTCTCCGGCATGATCTGCCTGAGAGACGGCGGCAGCCAGATGCCCGACATGGTCAAGAAGTACACCAACAAGGGCGTTTTCACCGTATACAATGTATTTGTATGCCTGCTCCTGCTGCTTGTCGGCGCAGTTTTCATCTACACCCCCGGCGATATCGCCGCAACGCAGGTGTTTAACTTCTCCGGTGCTGTCGATGCGACCTCCACCTGGGTCATCTACGGCGTCATCTTCGCTTACTACCTCATCGCTACCGTGTTCCCCATCGACAAGATCATCGGCCGCATCTACCCGGTGTTCGGCGCTATCCTGCTGTTCTCGGCTATCGGCGTTTTCATCGGCCTGTTTGTCAAGGGCTATCCCCTCGTTGAGGTTTGGAACGGCGTTTGGAGCTACAACGGCGTGTTCAACTACAGCGAGTACTTCGCAGGCGGTCACTTCCTGCCCGTATTCTTCGTCACCGTTGCATGCGGCATCCTATCCGGCTTCCACTCCACCCAGACCGCTATCATCTCCCGCACCATGAAGAGCGAGCGTCAGGGCCGCAACACCTTCTACAACATGATGATCCTCGAAGGCTTCATCGCAATGGTTTGGGCAGCAGGCGCAATGGGCGTTTACAACCTCGGTCTCCAGACCGCCGATGCATCTCTGGCAACTCAGACCGTCGGCATCGTCTGCAAAAACATCCTCGGGCCGGTCGGCGGCGTTATCGCCCTGCTCGGCGTTATCATCCTGCCTATCACCTCCGGCGACACCGCTCTGCGTGCTCTGCGTCTGACCGTTGCAGACTCCCTGCACATCAAGCAGGACAGCAACGCAAAGCGTCTTGCACTGTCGGTCATCATCTTCGCACTCGTTGCAGCCATCCTCGTTTGGGCAAAGAGCAGCCCCAAGGGCTTCCAGATCCTGTGGCGCTACTTCGCATGGGCAAACCAGACGCTGGCTCTGTTTGCGTTCGTGAGCATCTCCGTGTGGATGTTTGAAAACGGCAAGGCAAAGTGGGTTTGGATGCCGCTCATCCCGGGTGCTTTCTATGCATTCATCACCATCACCTACATAATGAATGCTCAGATCGGCTTCAACATGTCCTGGACGGCAGCCTACATCGTCGGCGTTGTCTGCGCAGTCATCTACCTCGTGGGCATCATCATCTACGGCAAAAAGCGTGCCGCAAGAAAGGCCCTCGCATAATCGCATAATTAAACCAATAGCCTCGGTAACATCGTTACCGAGGCTATTTTCTTATTCCTTGTTATGCAAAAAGCTGCAGCTCATAGATATTGACGCTGTAGGAGCGGCCGATCGAATTTGTCTTCCTCGCATTGAACTTAAAGTACCTGCGGGCATGATCAAGCTCGACATTATCCCCCGTGATATCCTCGGTGTTATCCGTCTTCACAACGACCTTTGTCCAGTAGCGGGGGATCGCGCAAAGTCTTGACTGCTCGGGCGCGCTGAGCTTTGCGAAATTCTCCTCCGTGATCAGATTTTCGTTCAGCACATACAGCTCGTAGGAGGCAGTGTTAAGCTTGCTGTCCTCCCCTGCAGAACCTGCGTGGAAGAGCTTCATGGTCTTGATATCGGCGGCGCTGCCGATATCAAATGCGACCCAGCCGTTTGTACCCGAGGCGGTCCACTTTTTGTTTTCGTCGCCGTCAAAGAGCCTGCACGGCCCGGTTTCCTTGAAGTTCCGATAGGTCTTGTTGTAGCCCATGATCTTGGCGTTCAGGGCAAGGTTGTTTTCAAGCTCCTGCGTTTTCCTGAACATAGCAGTGACCGTAACATCGCCTTCCGGCATGGTGAAGCTGCTTCCGTTGATCTTCTCGCCGTTGACCAAGAAGCAGTCAAGCTCATAGCCATCGGCAGGAGTCGCCGTCAGCTTTACGGTGTCTCCGGCTTTCGCGGATGCCAGATTGGCGGCAACTGTGCCGTTTTCGGGCTGAAACACGCTCACATTATAGGCAGCGCCCTCTTCGGCGGCAAATGCCGTGCTGAGCTTGATGCTCTCGGCACAGTCCCCGGTGGTCGCGGTGTAGTACACGCGGCCTGCGCCGCTGCCGAAATCAAGGCCGGTAAAGCTTACCGTGCCGCTGCCGGGCTTGGACGCTATCTGCCTGTAAGACTCGCCGTCTCGCAGATAGAGCTTGATCGTTGTGCTGTCGGGAACATTGCGCAGAGTGAATGTATCTGCCGCACCGGCATTATTTACGGCGGAGGCAAACTTCATCAAAACCGGCTCGCTGGCTTCACGAGCTTCGCTTTCGAACATCTGCCACTCGTAGATGCGGATCGCGCCCCAGGCTGACGAGCCGCTTTTGTTTATATACAGGCGCCATTCCTGAGCGGTAACGGGA
>CAVGBM010000082.1:5413-5986 GCA_963627445.1 Oscillospiraceae bacterium
CATCGGTCACAGCGGCAGAGTTATTGGTAATGCTCTTTGCCGTTACCCACTGGCTTCCGTTTTTATATTGAAGCGAAAAGCTGATCGTGTTCATATTCTGGGCTTCGCCGCCGTACTCGGCATGCTCCACGCGCCAGCGGCGGACAGTTGCCGCTTCCTTCAGCTTAATGGACATCCAGCCGCTTTGCGCATTCGTAGCGCACCACTTTGAGCCGTTTTCGCTCGTGCCGTCAATGGCCTTGGACGCAGGCTCGCCGTCGTTCTGTGCAGAAAAGCCCGTCACCTCTGCGCCGAGGCAGACATTCTCACCGGGCACCGCCGCATCGCTGAGCCGCTCGGTGTCGCCGTTTTGATACGGCCAGTCGATCACCAGCTGTCGGCCTGCCCGGCGGTGGCCGTTTTCGTCAACGGGGACGATCTCGACCGTGACGGTTTTGTTCTGCTCATCGTCGTTTCGGGTCAGCTCGGAGATGTAATAGGCCGTGTTGGGAGTCTCCATGATGAGGTTCTTGCTGCCGTCTGCATTGACCTTATAGATCTCGTATGAGGCCGCATCTCCGCTCCATGTGAGCC
>CAVGBM010000083.1:0-20120 GCA_963627445.1 Oscillospiraceae bacterium
CCTCGCTATGCTCGTCAAAAAGCCTGATAACTCAGGCATTTTTGATGGCTATAATTCAATTTGAGGCGGGACCTTGTCCCCCTCACGCTCCCCCTGCTGCGTATTGGATTTTACTCGTCGTGTTTATTTTCCCTGGTTCCCTGACAGGCTGAATAATGCCGCTGACTTTGCTGTCAGCGGCATTATAATTTTTAATAGGCGTAAAAAAGCAGCGGCAAATGCCGCTGCTTTGAAGTTGCTTTTAGAAGAAGTAAGTGGTGATCTGGCCGTAGAGAACGACGAGCATACCGATCGGGGTGATGAACTTGTAGCAGATGTTGAAGAAGGTCTTGCCCCAGAACTTGTGTCCGGAGGCTTCGCACTCTTCGACAACGAAGTCCATCTTCCAGATCCAGCCTATCGCAAACGCCATGATCATTGCGCCGATAGGCATCAACAAGCCTTCGGAGATCATGTCATAGAAGTCAAGCCAGCAGTCGTTCCAGCCCTTTACGGGGACATTCAACAGCTCTGCGGGAGTGGGCATAACTGCATTGCCTGCGAGACCTGCGCCGATACCGTCGAGTGCGTTGGGCAGTGCGAAGATAGCAACGAGGATGCAGAAGATGATGACGATCTTGCGGCGGTTGGGAGCCTTGCCCTTCTCGACATTGCGGTCAACACGGGAGGAGGTCAGAGCCTCGAGCAGGGACATGGAAGAAGAAATTGCTGCGATGAAAACGAGGAAGTAGAACAGGAAGCCCATGAGGTTGCCGATGAAGCCGCCCATGTTGTGGAATACCATCTGCATGGACTTGAACAGCAGGCCGGGGCCGCCGGTGGTGTTGCCATCGAGGAATGCGTAGCAAGCGGGCATAACGATCATGCCGGCCATGATAGCAACGAGGGTGTCCATGACAACGATAATGACTGCGTTCTTCTGGATCTTTTCCTTCTTGCTCAGGTAAGAGCCGTAGGTGATGATAGCGCCCATGCCGAGCGACAGCGAGAAGAACATCTGACCTGCCGCAGTCTTGAGAACGCCGATAAAGTCCTTCTGCAGGGGCTCGAAGTTCACGCCGAACATGAACTGGTAGCCGCCCATTGCGCCGGGCTGAACGGCAACATAAACGATGATGATGATGAGCATTACGAACAGGCAAGGCATACCGATGTTGCAGAACTTCTCGATACCGCCGCCGATGCCTGCTGCAACGATGAAGGCGTTGATGAGGATGAATACGAGGGTCCAAATGACCATCTCGGTGCCGTTGGTGCTGAAGATGCCGAAGTAGGTGGAAATGTCGGTAACACCCCAGGTGTCAACACCGAACATAGCAAGCAGGTAGCCGCATGCGTAACGCATGACCATGCCGCCGAGGACCATGTAGAAGCAGAGGATCAGGAACGGGCAGGCAAGCGCCATGTAGCCGAGGAAGGTGAACTTCTTGCTCAGCTTGCGGTAAGCTGCGATGGGGCTCAGACCGGTCTTACGACCGATGACGAGCTCGCCGACCATAACTGCCAGACCGATGAAAATTGCGAGAACGAGATAAACTACGAGGAATGCGAAACCGCCGTTAAGGCCCATTTTGTACGGGAAGCCCCAAATGTTGCCCAGACCGACTGCTGAACCGACAGCAGCCATGATGAAGCCAAAATTGGAAGCAAATCCCTCACGATTTGTTTTTTCCATTACTTTCTCTCCTTTTGTGATTTAAATACCTTTACCCGTGATGTCACGGAAACAACCCGGTGCGTGTTAATTTCAAATCAACAAGCCACCAAATTTATAAACCGACTTTACACTATATTCACACTTTTTTCAATACTTTTGAGCTGTTTAAATATTAACTTTTGCTTTAATTCGATAAAGTTTTATGCACTTTTGACAATATTCACACTTTTCATATGGGTATTATGACTAATTATGGTGCTTTCCTGCTTTAAACCGTATTATCATTGCCAATTTGTTGGCAAGTTTTCCAGCCCAAATGTTAACGAAAATTCACACTCGTGTTAATTTCCTTTGCGCGCCCGGCGGACAATGTATTAATATTTTTTGTGAATTATTTCTTGCTGCACTTGATTTTTTTAATTTATATTGTAAAATAAGAATGTTTTTACTACGGTCGCCGTGTCCGCTAATCACGGCAGGCTGCCATGCAGCAGAATGGAGATATAAAATGACTTACGAAATGGACATTGCCGGCTTAAAGCGCGAGCTTCCCCTGTGCAAGGTCACCGACGACCTGTACATCGGAGCATTTGTCATGTTCGGCGATGTTGAGCTCACCGTACACTGCGCAGCAGAGCTTTTAAAGCGTGCACCCGAGTATGACTACATAATCGCTCCCGAGGCAAAGGCCATTCCCCTGCTTTATGAGATGGCTCGTCAGAGCGGCGCCGAGAAGTACTTCCTCGCAAGAAAGGTCCCCAAGGCCTACATGACCGGCGTTTTTGAGGTCTCCGTCAAGTCCATCACCACCATGAGCGTGCAGAGACTTATCATCGACACCGCAGACGCAGAGCTTATAAAGGGCAAGCGCATGCTCATCGTTGACGATGTCATTTCCACCGGCGAGAGCCTGCGTGCGATGGAAAAGCTCGTCACCGCAGCCGGCGGCATCATCGTCGGCAGAATGGCAGTCCTCGCCGAGGGCGACGCTGCCGACAGAGACGATATCATCACTCTCGCTCCCCTGCCCGTGTTCAATCCCGACGGCACAGTCAAGGAAAGAAAGTAATTTTAAAAAGCAAAAACGGACTCCCTATTTGGGAGTCCGTTTTTCACTAAAAAAGCTTTTTAATAATTCCGCCGACTGCTGCGCCTTAACGCCGCCGAACACCGCCGGCTTGTGGCCGTAGCGCTCCTCAAAAAGATTTATCACGCTGCCGCAGGAGCCTGTGTTCTCGTCCTTTGCGCCGAACACGACGGTCGGTATCCGTGAATTTATGATCCCGCCTGCGCACATGGGGCAGGGCTCGAGCGTGACGAATATCGTGCAGCCGCTCAAGCGCCAGTCGCCGACTGCGTCACAGGCCATGCGTATGGCCTCTATCTCGGCGTGAGCCGAGGCATCGTGCGCCTCCTCCCGGCGGTTTCGCCCGCTGCCGATAATTTTGCCGTTTGCGTCCGCTATCACGCAGCCGACCGGCACCTCGCCTGCGTCGCCTGCCTCACGGGCAAGCGCGAGCGCAAGCTCCATATATTCTTCCCTGTCCATTAGTCACCTCTTGCAAAACAGGCAGAGCATCGCTCTGCCTGTTTCATTATTATATGGTACCTATTACTTGAGTGCTGCGGTGATGATGGACATCTGGTAAACTTCCTCGGCATTGCAGCCGCGGCTCAGGTCGTTGATAGGAGCATTCAGGCCCTGGAGAATAGGACCGTATGCTGCGAAGCCGCCAAGGCGTGCTGCGATCTTATATCCGATGTTGCCGGACTGGATCTCGGGGAAGATAAAGGTGTTTGCATAGCCTGCAACGGGGCTGCCGGGGAACTTGAGCTGGCCGACAACGGGAGAAACGGCAGCGTCAAACTGCATCTCGCCGTCGAGCTTGAGCTCGGGAGCGAGCTTCTTTGCTTCCTCGGTGGCGTTGCGAACGAGGTCGACATTTGCGCCCTTGCCGCTGCCCTTGGTGGAGTAAGACAGCATTGCGACCTTCGGGTCGATGCCGAAGACCTTTGCGGTCTCAGCAGTTGCAACTGCGACCTCTGCCAGCTTCTGAGCTGCGGTAAAGGTAACATTGCCTTCCTTGTCGACGGTGTCCTGATAATCGATGTTGATTGCGCAGTCGCCCATTGCGAGGGTCTCGTCGCCGCGGATCATGATAAAGCAGGAGGACACGAGGTGTGCGCCCTTCTTGGTCTTAACGAGCTGAAGTGCGGGGCGAACGGTGTCAGCGGTGGAATAAGTCGCGCCGCCGAGCAGGCAGTCTGCAACGCCCATCTTGACGAGCATGGTGCCAAAGTAGTTGCCCTTGGAAAGAGCTGCGCGGCAATCCTCGGCGCTCATCTTGCCCTTACGCAGAGCAACCATTTCCTCGACCATTGCGTCCATGCCCTCGTAGGTCAGGGGATCGAGAATTTCAAGGCCGTCGATATCAAAGCCGCCCTTTGCAGCTGCTGCCTTGACCTCATCGACATTGCCGACGAGAATGGGGGTCAGGAAGCCTTCCTTTTTGAGTCTTGCAGCAGACTCGAGTATGCGTGCATCGTGGCCTTCGGTGTAAACGATCTTGCGGGGATCATTCTTCAGAATTTCAACGAGATTTTCAAACATTTTTAATTTTCCTCCATATTTGCATCTTGTGCTAATATTCCTATAAGACTTTATCACTACTGCGAAAATTTTTCAAGTATTTAGACCTATTTCTATTTACAAACTGCGAAATGGCGGATATAATATACAAACTGTAATCACTTGTACGGAGATATTTAAATGGAGAATCAGAAAACTTTCGCAAAAAACCTGTCCGAATTAAGACGCAGAATCGGACTGAGCCAGCGCAAGGCGGCCGCCGACCTTAAAATCAGTCAGGCGCTGCTGAGCCACTACGAAAACGGCGCCCGTGAACCGGGGCTGGGCTTCGTGTGCCGCGTGTGCGATTATTATAATGTTACCGCCGACTATCTGCTCGGCCGATCGTCCAACCCCAACGGCATCGACCGCAGCGCCGATGTCGCCAAGGCGTTCATCGGCGAGCTGAGGGTGCTTGCAAACAAGGCCGAGGCTGCGCTGGAGGAATTGCTGTGATAAATCAGGATCATATCAGGAACTTTTCGATAATCGCTCACATCGACCACGGCAAGTCGACGCTTTCCGACAGGCTCATCGAGCTGTGCGGTGCGGTCGAGGAGCGCATCATGGAGGATCAGATCCTCGACAACATGGATCTTGAGCGTGAGCGCGGCATCACCATCAAGGCACGAGCCGTCGGCCTAAACTACAAGGCCAAGGACGGCGAGACCTATGTGCTGAACCTCATCGACACCCCGGGTCATGTCGACTTCAACTACGAGGTCAGCCGCTCGCTGGCAGCATGCGAGGGTGCGGTGCTCGTTGTCGATGCATCTCAGGGCGTTGAGGCGCAGACGCTTGCAAACACCTACCTTGCTCTGGACGCAGACCTTGAGATACTCCCCGTCATCAACAAGATAGATCTCCCCGCCGCCGACCCCGAGCGGGTCAAGCACGAGATAGAGGATATCATCGGCATCCTCGCCATGGATGCGCCCGAGATAAGCGCCAAAAACGGCATAAACGTCGAGGCCGTGCTTGACGATATCGTGAACAATGTCCCCGCCCCCAGCGGCGACCCCGATGCGCCGCTTAAAGCGCTCGTCTTTGACAGCATATATGATACTTATCGCGGCGTTATCGTCTTTATGCGCCTTGTCGACGGCAAGATACGCAAGGACACGGAGGTGCTTTTGAAGTCCACCGGCGCGCGCTACAAGGTGCTCGAGGTCGGGCATATGCGTCCCATCGGTCTCGAGCCCTGCGCCGAGCTCTCCGCCGGCGATGTCGGATATTTCACCGCCAGCATCAAAAATGTCGCCGACACGCAGGTGGGCGACACCGTGACCGAGGCATTGAGGCCCTGTGCCGAAGCTCTGCCCGGCTACCGTCCCGCCCGTGCGATGGTCTACTGCGGCATATACACCGAGGACGGCAGCAAGTACCCCGACCTGCGTGATGCGCTGGAAAAGCTCCAGCTCAACGATGCTTCCCTGTCGTTTGAGCCGGAAAGCTCGGTCGCACTCGGCTTCGGCTTCCGCTGCGGCTTCCTCGGGATGCTGCACATGGAGGTCATACAGGAGCGCTTGGAGCGTGAGTTTGACCTTGAGCTCGTCACCACCCTGCCGAGCGTCATTTATAAGGTCGTCAAAACAGACGGCAGCGTCGTCATGGTCGATAACCCGCATAATTACCCCGATCCTGCGAACATTGAGCACGCCGAGGAGCCGTATGTCAAGGTGTCGATCATCACGCCCAACGACTATGTCGGCAACATCATGCCCCTGTGTCAGGACAGGCGCGGCGAGTACAAGGACATGCAGTATCTTGACTCGAACCTCGTGGAGCTTCGCTACGACATGCCGCTAAACGAGATAATCTACGACTTTTTCGACACCCTCAAGGCTCGCACAAAGGGCTACGCCTCGCTCGACTATGAGCTGAGCGAATATAAGCCGTCAGAGCTTGTGAAGGTCGACCTTCTGCTAAACGGCGATCAGGTCGATGCCCTCAGCTTCATTGCGCACAAGGACAAAGCCTACGCCCGTGCAAGGAAGCTTTGCGAAAAGCTCAAGGACAACATCCCCCGCCAGCTTTTTGAGGTGCCCATTCAGGCTGCCATCGGCGGCAAGATAATCGCCCGTGAGACGGTCAAGGCCATGCGCAAGGATGTCCTCGCAAAGTGCTACGGCGGCGATATCACCCGTAAAAAGAAGCTTTTGGAGAAGCAGAAAGAGGGCAAAAAGAAGATGCGCCAGCTCGGCACGGTCTCCATCCCGACCGAAGCCTTCCTCGCCGTCCTCAAGCTCGATGAATAAAAATTCTGCCCACTGTGCGTTTGCACGGTGGGCATTGTTATGTCTCCAATAATTATCGATTGACATTCGAATAGCCCGGTGCTATCATGTTAATATTGCGTTAAGAATAGCGCAGAAATATAAACAAAGGAGTAACATTATGCCTATCATTCATGTAACCGTAACGAAAAAGCTTCCGGTTGACGCCAAAGCTGACCTCATGGAGTTCTTTGCAGAGCAGATATGCGCCAACACCTCGACCCTCTCTAAGAACATTTATGTGTACATACATGAGATGGATAAAGAAAATGCAAGAAAAGCTGCCCCGACTGTGCTTATCGACTGGACAATGATGCCCGACCGCACCGATGAGGTCAAAAAGCCCATCATGGCGGCAATGACAGATAAGCTTGCTCAGGTCTGCGGCGAGGAATACCGCCCTGAGATAGTGATCATATTTAATGACATTCCGCTTGCCAGCGCAATGCTCGGAGGCGAGACAAGGTCCGAAAACCCGACAAAATAAAAACAAATTTTATTGAAAAACCTGCCCACTGTGCGTTTGCACGGTGGGCATTTTCTCAAAACGGCAAGTTGCGTAAACAAAAAATCCGACTTCGTTTGAAGTCGGATTTTTCTATGTCTATATTACTTGGTGCCGAAGATGCGGTCGCCGGCATCGCCGAGGCCGGGGACTATATAGCCGTGCTCGTTGAGATGGTCGTCAAGAGCTGCAACGAAGATATCCACATCGGGATGATCCTCCTGCATGCGCTTTACGCCCTCGGGAGCGCCGATGATGCACATGAGCTTGATATGCTTAACGCCGTCGTCCTTAAGGAACTGAATGGCAGCGGATGCCGAGCCGCCGGTCGCGAGCATGGGATCGACAACGATGACATCGCGCTCCTCGATATCGGGGGGCATCTTGAAGTAGTACTTCACAGGCTCCAGGGTCTCGGGGTCACGGAACAGGCCGATGTGTCCGACCTTGACATTGGGCATCATGCTGACCATACCGTCGACCATGCCGAGGCCGGCACGGAGGATGGGGACTATCGCCAGCTTCTTACCGGCAATGTGCTTGACCTTTGCCTTTGCAACTGGGGTCTCGATCTCGATCTCCTCAAGAGGAAGATCCCTTGTTGCCTCGTAGCACATCAGCATCGCTATCTCGGAGATAAGCTCACGGAACTCCTTGACGGAGGTGCTCTTCTCTCTGAGGATGGACAGCTTGTGCTGGATAAGGGGATGGTCGAATACGCAAACCTTGCTCATGTTTTTTCTCCTAACATTATATTAAATTTCTTATTGACAAATTACTCTTTGCGCAGGCGCTCCTGACGCTCCCGCTCGGCCTGCGACAGGCGCAGATACACCGGCAGCAGCTCATCGGCGGTGCCGGGCTTTGCTCTCAAAGCCTCCATGCCCACGCCCCATGCGCTTTGATACACGAGGTTCTGCGGGGCTGTGCGGCAGGCTATGCCCTCGTTTTTAAGATACTCATAGCTGAGAGTCGCGCCGTCGCCGACGAGGAGCACCTCACGATCGAGCTCCTTAAGCTCTGCTGCAAGCGCCGACAGCGCTATCGCCCTGTCGGCGCACAGTCTTTCGGGGCAGCCGTCCTTAATTTCAAACAGCGCGTTATACACCTGTGAGCGCCGTGCATCCATCACGGGGCAGATAAGTCCGCCCGCGGACACACCGTGCCACGCCATAGCCGCAAGCGTAGAAACGCCGACGCATTTTTTATCCGACGCCCAAGCCAAGCCCTTTACGGTGGATACCCCAATGCGGATACCCGTGAACGAGCCCGGGCCGTGAGCGACAGCGATAAGGTCAACATCGGCAAGCAAAGTATCTGTATTTTTTAACATGTCCTCCACCATAGGCAGCAGCGTGCGGCTATGGGTAAGGCCGCTGCACTGGCTGTACTGGCAGATGAGTGCATCATCCTGCATGAGGGCAACGGACGCAGCCTTTGCAGAAGATTCAAGTGCAAGAACAAGCATTACTTTCCGCCCTCCTCAATAGTTATCTTTCTCTCGGTATCGCCGAGCTTTTCGATGCGCACGATAGTCTCATCGCCGTAAAAGGCATCGTCGACCTTCTCCGACCACTCGACGGCACACACTGCGCCTCTGGCAAGATAGTCCTCCCAGCCGATATCAAAAAGCTCATCTGAGTCATTGAGCCTGTACATATCAAAATGGATAAGCTCACGCTCGCCGCAATACTCGTTGACAATGGTGAAGGTCGGACTGGAGACACGGTTCGTTAATCCCATGCCGCGTGCCATACCGCGGACAAAGGCGGTCTTGCCCGCACCGAGGTCGCCATACATGGCAACGACCGTTCCGTCGGCAAGGTTTTTTGCAAACTGCTCGCCGATAGCCTCGGTCTGCGCCTCGCTGCGGCTTATGAATGTCTGCATCTGCCTCACCTCGAAAATAGTCGTTTTCTAAATTCGCATTATACCATAAGATAGCTCATTGCGTAAAGGGTAATTATGTGCTAAAATACAAACTGTACTTGTGTGATATTTGTGTATGCTTAATGAAAGGCGGTGGGTCTGATAAAGAAATTCTCCCCGTATATCAAAAACTTTTTCAGGCGGGCGGACATGTTCCTGCTCGTTATGTGTCTTATATGCACCCTGTTCGGCATCTACGCCATCCAGGGCGTTACGATGAGCGAGCATACGAGTAAGTATGTCATCGTTCAGGGCTTTGCAATGATCCTCGGCATCGGCGCGTTCGTCATCTTCACGGTCATCGACCCCGACCTTATCGCCGATAAGTGGATATACCTTACGATATTCAATGTCGTCATCATCTGCGGCCTTATCTTCTTCGGTCACGACGACGGCACCGGCAATAAGGCCTGGTACCGCTTCATGGGCATCGGTCTTCAGCCGTCGGAGATAGTCAAGGTCATATTCATCGTGCTTTTGGCAAAGCAGATGACGGTGTATAAAGAGCAGCGCACACTCAATAAATTCGGCTCTATCTTCAAGCTCGCGCTGCACTGGGCGCTCATCTTCGGCCTTATCGTTGTCGTCTCCAAGGACCTCGGCAGTGCGCTAATCTTCCTTGCGATATTCCTCGTTATGCTCATCGCCTCCGGCGTTGCGTGGTACTGGCTGGGCATAGCGGCTGCGGCGGTCGCCGCGATGATACCGCTGTTTTGGAACTTCATCCTCGCGGATTATCAGAAAAACAGGATCCTCGCGCCGTACATTCCCGATGTCATCGACCCCACGGGCACGGGCATCACATGGCAGACCCGCAGAACTCAGGAGGCGCTGGCCTCAGGCCGCCTGACCGGCGTTGGCCGAGGCAACGGTCTGTTTGCGCAGGGCAACTTCAACGCAAAGCACACGGACTGTATCTTCGCCTCCATCGGCGAGGAGATGGGCATGATAGCCTGCATTATCATCATCGTTCTGCTGACGATAATCATCATCCGCTGCTGCGTCATCGGCGTGCGCTCGGGCTCGAACTTCGGTATGCTCATCTGCTTCGGCGTTGCCGCGGCACTGGCGTTCCAGACCTTTATAAACATCGGCATGTGCATGGGCATCTCCCCTGTTATCGGCATCACGCTACCGTTTTTCAGCTACGGCGGCTCATCGATAGTCGCGATGTTCTCGGCTGTCGGACTTGTGTCGGGCGTTAAATACCGACCAAAGCCAAAGCAGCACTTCATACAATATTGATAGGAAAAAACTCCGAACCGGCCGGTTCGGAGTTTTTTATTCTTACTTTGCCTTTATCGAGACAACGGTGCTGAATGCGGAGTTTGCGTAGCTCGTGCGGGCGGATATGGCCTTGACCTTGTAGTAGTAGGTAGTGCCGGCCTTGGCCGAGGTGTTCGTAAGGCTCGTGCCCTTGACGGTGGCAAGCTTGGTGTAGGTGCCGTTTTTGGAGGTAGAGCGGTAGACGGCATAGCTGCCTGCGCCGCTGACGCTTCCCCATGTGAGCTTGGGATCGCCGTTTGCGTTGAGTGCGACCTTCACGGTGGGTCGTGCGCAGTCGCAGGTGCGGTAGACGATTGCGCTGAACGCAGAGTCTGCATCCGTGGTCTTCGACGACACCGCTTTCACCTTGTAGTAATAGGTGTAGCCCGCTTTGGCGGAGGTGTTGGTAAAGGTCGTGCCTGTTGTGGTGTACAGCTTGGTGTACGTGCCGTTTTTTGACGTTGCACGGTAGACGACGTATTCCTTTGCGCCGTCGACCTTGCTCCAGCTCAGGGTGACCTTGCCGGTGGAAGCTTTGTTTGATGCCTTAACGGCAGGGGCGGCGCAGTCGCAGGTGCGGGAAACAACTGCGCTGTAGGTGCTCTTTTCTCCGTCGGCGGCGACGGTCTTGACCTTGTAATAATAGGTATAGCCCGTTTTTGCGGTTGTATCGGTGTAGGCGGTACCGTCGGTGCTGCCGAGCTTTGAATACAGACCGTATTTTGTCAGTGAGCGATAAACCTCATACTCCGCGGCATTTTTAACTGCCGCCCAGCTGAGCGTTACCTTGCCGGTGGCGGCATTGTTGCCTGCGATGACTACAGGAGCCGCAAGGGGTGCCTCGGGAAGTGCGTCAAGGATCTGCTGAGCAATGAACTTGTGTCCCGCAATATTGGGATGCACTTTTGCAGTGAAGTACTGCCAGAAATAGTTGTCATCAAAGCTCATTGAATAGGTCTGCGTACCGACGACATCCGCGTAGTAGTAATTGTCGCAGGTGAGCTTCAAGCCTGCAATATATGTGTTGATAGCGGTCACGACGGGAGCCGCTATACCGCTGAGGTCAAGCTGGCTATCTGCGGAAAGGCTTATGTTTTCAAAGGGATTGAACACGCCTACCGCCACTATGGTAACATCGGGGTTGAGCTCGTATATCTTTTCGACAACGGCCTTGTAGTTGACGGTAAACTGCTTATAAGCCTTGTTCAGTGCAGTTGTGAGCGTGCTTGCAAGATCTGCGATCTTGCCCATTGACTGATATGCCTCAACGAGCTTTCCGAAGGCCGTGCCGAGCTCGCCGTCTTCATCCAGAGCTATCGCATTGACCGCAGCACTTGACGAGCTGCTTGAGAGCTCTTTGAGCACCTGCTGAAGCGCAAAGGAGAACACATCGTTTGAGCCGATATTCAGGCTGATAAGATCGGCCTTCTTGATATTTTCGGCATAATTTGCCGTTGCATTTATCGCGTCAAGGTCGGCAAGAGAAAAGCCGTTGCCATCGGTGTCAAAATAGGTATTGCCCCAGCCGAAGGTCGTGTCGTAGTCGTTGTATACTCCCTCGAGCATGTATCTGAGCTCAACCGCGCGAAGACCGCTGCGGGCGCACTGCAGAAGGTTTGAGTTGAGCTCATTTGCAACGAGAGAGTGATAAGCCTGGGGTACAGCATCGAAGTTAAAGCCGTGATATATGTAATCATCGCTCAGTGCGGTGTTATAATCCTCGGCATTCTGGTCAAACTGTGTTTCCGACCCGTCCTTTGTAAGGCCGCAGCCTGCGGCGATGCTGTCGCCGATACACATATAGTTTTTATACTCGTAATAGTTCTTGCCTGTTTCCGCGAACGCCGGAACCGCCAGTGCAAACAGCATCGCAACGCACAGCGCCACTGACAATAATCTTTTCATTCTGCTTATTCCTTTCTTTTTTATCAAACCGCAACTGCGTTTTTGAATGAATTAAAATCCGCTGCCAGCTTGTTATAATCTATCTTACCCATGCCTGCCAAGGGCATTTCGTCAATAAATTGCAGGAACTTCGGTCTGCCCCTGTCCTCAAGCTCGGTCTCGATTTTCTCCTTGAGCTCCTCTCTGACTGCAGCCTCGTCCGCGCCCTGACGCAACTTCACGACCGCCAGAGCCTGCATGCCCTGCGAGTGTTCGGTGTCCTTTACGCCGACGACGGCGCAACTTTGCACATCACTTACCATGCCGATGACGCTTTCTATCTGTACGGGGAAGATCTTGTGGCCGTCAAATCGGGTTATCATGCGCTTCATTCTGCCCTTTATGAAGATAAAGCCGTCCTCGTCCATGCAGCCGAGGTCGCCCGAATGTACCCACACGGTGCCGTCCGGGTGCGTTACCATGACCTTCTCGGTCTCCTCGGGATTATTGAGGTAGCCGAGCATAACGGACGGGCCGCTGATGCAGATCTCGCCCTCCTCGCCGTAGTCAAGCTCCTCCGTGGTGCCGGGCTTAAATATCGCAACATTCGTGGTCAGAAGCGGGTAGCCGACGCTCAGGCTCTTGAAGTTGCCGTTGCAGCAGCACGATGCCGCCGAGGACACCTCGCTCATGCCGTAGCCCTGCGACAGCGGATACTTGCAGCCGTGCTCGCGCAGAAAGCCGTTGAGCTTCGACTCAAGGCCCGCGTTCATGGTATCGCCGCCGCTGCCGGCTGTGCGGAAGAAGCTGAGGTCAAAGCCGTTTTTCATCTCCTTGCTGTTCATGAGCTTTTCATAGTGCGAGGGAACGAGCAAAGTGTGCGACGGCTTGTATTTCTTAACCAGCCGGCCGACCTTGTCGGGGTCAAACTTCGGGATCATGACGATCTCGAGGCCGAGCGAGAGCGGCATGTGCAGGCTTGCGACGATGCCGTAGGACGAAAACGCCGGGATGATATCAAGGAAGCGCTGGTTGCGGGTGTATGTAACGCCGCAGTAGCGAAAATCCATTGCGACAGCGTTGAAGCCGTTGTTTGAGAGCATGACGCCCTTGGGCATACCGGTCGTGCCGCCGGTGAGCGTCACGGCGGCGAGGTCAAATTCGCCGTACTTTGCAGCCTCGACCTGCTTGCCGCGGCCGAGCTTCAAAAATTCCTTCCAGCTTATCGTTGTATCCGTCATCGGCACTGCAGGTGCGGGCATTTTTATCTGCTTGAGCATCCTCACCATGGTCGACATGTAATTATCCGCCGAGATGATGACGACCTTATCCAGCGAAAGCTCAGCGAGCATATCGGCAAGGTGCTCATACGCAAGGTCTAAAAGCAGCAGGACATTTGCGCCGGAGCTTAAGATAAACTCCCTTATCTCGCTTGGTGAACGGCGGGGGTCGAGCGCCACCATCGCAGCGCCGAGCTTATTAATTCCGTAAAGCGCAAACGCAAGCTCGGGTATCGTCGCCGAGCAGCAGGCGACCCTGTCGCCCTTTTTGACGCCGAGCTCGGCAAAGGACGCAGCGCACATATCCGCCGTATCCAAAAACTCGCCGTAGCTTATCTTGTTTCCGAAATAGTTGATGGCAATATTCTGACGATGTGAATCGTTATTTTTGAGCACATGCTCGTAAAGCGTTTCCTCGGGAAGCTTTGCACTCAATGCCTCCTCACTGTAATATTTGAGCCACGGTTTTGCGATCGATGCCTTTGCTTTCATATAGTGGTCCCTCCTCAAATTTACTGTACACTTCGAACAACTAAGTTCGTTTTTGAACATTTCATTCTGATATGTATTGTCATTTTGATAGTAAAATATCGCATTAAATTAAAAAATTTTTAAACTCCCGTAAAAATTGTTTAAATCGATGCGATCTAAGCTTACTTTTTTGCCGATTAAAATCGCCAAATCACCGGCTAAAAGAAAAAATTAGAGATCGGCCGCCTTGCCGGAAGCGGCCGATCTCCTTGGTGGGGGGACCAGTGATCTGGTTCAAAAGGACGGTGTATGAACGCCCTTTCTGTGTAGTATTGTATTGCCGTCGTCATTTTATCGCAAAATAACAAAAAATTTTTTGTTGCGATATTTTGACTTTCAATTTACAATAATGTATAGATCGCAACTGAAAAAACACAAACTGAGGTGAGCTCTATGGCGAAAACGAGCTTGCACACCTTAGTCGACGAGAGCATTATCCTGAAAATTGCCGGCGGAGATAAGACAGCTCTATCTGATCTATACCTTAAGACAAACAACGCAGTCTACTGTTTCGCGCTGTCGATATTGCGCGACTCGGAGACTGCACAGGACATTATGCAGGAGACCTACATACAGGTGTGGAGATCGGCCAAAACCTATAAACCATGCGGAAAGGATCCCGTGCCATGGGTACTGGGCATCGCAAAATATATCGCGTATGCGCATATCCGCACGCAGCAAAAGCACGCCGAGTGGTCGGACAGCATCCCCGAGCCTGCCGACCCGAAAAATTGCTTTGCCGACAGCGAGAACAAAATTCTGGCCAACGCCCTGCTGAGTAAGCTCAGCGAGGACGAACGACAGATAGTCACGCTTTATATCACGGCAGGGCTAAAGCACCGCGAGATAGCGAAGCTTTTGGATATGCCCCTTTCTACGGTTATTAATAAGTACAACCGATCGCTCAAAAAGCTAGAAAAGCTGGCAGGTGATGTGTTATGAAGAAAGAGAATATTGAACACAGGCTGTTTGTGGAGCTTTCGGATGCCGCTCCGAATAAGCTCGATGAGCTGCTTGCCGCGGTGGATGATATCCCGCAGGACGACGGCGCGGTCATCGACTTTGCGCAGGAGGCCAAAAAGCGCCGCTCCCCGCTGAAGGTCGTTTTGTCGGCTGCGGCTGCACTTGTGCTCATCGTCGGCGCGGCAGGCGCATATGCAAGCCTCTCAGCGGACAGATACATCGTCGCTGTCGATGTTAACCCTGCAGTTGAGCTGAGAGTAAACGGCTTTGACCGCATAAGCGGCGTGACGCTCAAAAATGACGATGCCAAGGCGCTCATAGACGAAGATGACCTCAAGGGCAAGAGCGTTTCCGACGCAGTTGATGCGCTCACCGAGAAGCTGTGCGGCGACGGATACCTCACCGAAAGCTGCAACGGCGTTCTGGTCTCGGTGCACAGCACGAAGGATGTCTCCGACGACGCACTTTGCACCAAGATAGTCGGCTCTGTCGAAAAAGCGACCGAGCGTGCGGGCTTTAACTACGCCGTTTTGTATCAGACGCTCGATATCGACTCTGACGGCAAGGCAGAGCTTGTGCTGAAGCTCGACGAAAAGCTCGACAGCCTCAGTGCCAAGGAGCTTAACAAGCTCAGCGTGCAGGAGCTCATTTTCCTCGCCGAAAGCCTTGACTCCCTGCCCGACAAGACCGAGTTTTACGGTAAGCTCAACGGCTACCGCAGCGCAGACGAAGCAAAGAAGGGCGCAGGCGTGGACAGTACCTCTGTAAAGTCCAGCATCGTGCGCTACGCCGATCAGCTCGCCTACAGGATAGTTTACACCGAAAACGGAACGACGCATAAATACATCGTTTCCGCCTCGACCGGTGAAATTCTCTCCCATGAAAAGACCGGCAAGAGCTCCGGCAGTTCCTCCGGACACAAGGATAACGAAAAAAAGAACGATAAAGACGACGACAATGACATCCACAGTGCCGATGAGATACTGGAGATATTCAAAAGAACCTTCGGCTTTGTCGACTCCGTGATAGACAGTATTGATATAACGCGCACGACCCGTAACGGCGAGCCTGTCTACATCGTAAGCTACAAGGTGTTCGGTGTCACCCGCAGCGCAGTATTCGATGCCCGCACCGCCGAAATGCTCTCCGAGATAGGATAACAAAAAGCAGCAGATGCAAACGCATCTGCTGTTTTCATAGCTTTATGCCGCATTCACGGACATACTCGTCAAATTTTTCGGTGATATATACCTGAGCGTCGAGCCCCCTGCCCTGCTTTATGAGCTCAACTAAGTGCTCGCTCTGCTCTATAAGTCCCTCGAGCCCCCAGTGGCCGGCACAGTGCCGCCACAGATCCTGCGATATCTCGGTGAAGGAGTTCATGAGAAGCTGGAACACCTCGTTGCGGCTGAGCTTGCAGATAAGATAGTGAAAATCCTTTGTCATAACGCCAAGCTCGGCGGCGCTCAGCCCCTTGCCCCGTGCGTTTTTAAATAGCTCGATATGCTCCTCAAGCGTCTTTATATCCTCATCCGTGTGCTCCTTGGCAAGGCGGATGAGCGCCCCGCCCTCGATGGCATTTCTCGTCTCGACAAGGGCGACGACCCGCTCGGGCGTTCTGTGCTGGCCGCCGGATTTTAATATCTCGTGCAGGGTATCGTAGTTGCCGCTTGCTATATAATCGGCAACATACGTCCCGTGGCGGGGCACGATGGTCAGAAAGCCGGTGCGCTCAAGATCCTTTATCGCGAGGTGGATAGCCGACTGATTGATGCCCGTTTTCTCGGCAAGCTCACGCTCGGTCGGCAGCTTCTGCCCCGGAGTAAGCTCACCTGTGAGTATCTTCGATTTCATATTTTCAAAAAAACATTCCTTCGCCGAGGGGATGCTTATTCTTTCAAACGTCATAGGCACACCGTCCCAAAATTTCTTGTGATTGATTAATCACAAGCACAATAATATTATGAAGCATAAATTTTCGCTTGTCAAGATATTTTTATTGACACAAAATTGTCTATGTGCTAATATTCAATTGTGATTATTCACATTGTTAAGTGCTAACGGAAGTCCTGCAGACTTCTTTATTTGTGTGAGGAGGATCATATGAAAGACCTAAAGCATCTGATTTATTTTGAAAGCTTGCTTCAGGACGCGAACAACGAGCTTGTCAAGCAGGCTTCCGCCGAGGGCAAGAAGGCGTTGGGCTACACCTGCTACTTCGTCCCCGAGGTGCTGCTCAATCTCGGTGGCTGCTTCTCGGTGCGCCTGCGCGCCCCCGGCACGACCAACACCGATATCGGCACCTACTACATGACCAACAAGACCTGCCCGTTCACCCGCAGCATCCTTGAGCGCAGCATGGAGGGTGGCTACAACTTCCTGTCCGCCATGTTCTCGTCCGAGACCTGCCAGATGATGCACAGGGCGCACGAGTACTTCGATATCATGGGTCTTGTCAAGGAGCAGAATCCCGACTTTTTCATGAGCATGATGGATGTCCCCTTCGTGACCACGAAAGCGGCCTATGAGCATTACGAGGCGCAGCTTCGCAAGTACATACTCGAACCGCTGGAGCGTGTTTATGGTGTTGACATTTCCGACGAGGCCATCCGCAAGGCTATCGAGGAGCACAACGAGGTCTGCCGCATCATCACCGAGATAGGCGACCTGCGCAAGCTCGACAATCCCCCCGTAACGGGCTACGAGTTCCATGTGATACAGCTCGTTTCCGAGGTCTGCCCGCAGTATCTTATAATAGATAAGCTCAAGGAGACCCTGGCCGAGATCAAAAAGCGCAGAAAGGACGCAAAGCCCAAGTATCGTGCCCGCCTGGTCGTGACAGGCTCGGAGGTCGACGACCCCGAGTTTACGAAGCTACTCGAGGACTGCGGCGCTTATGTTGCCGCCGACCGCTACTGCTACGGCTCGCTGCCCGGCAGAGAGCAGATCGAGATAAAAGACGGCGAGAGCGCACTTACCGCCGTTGCGCGTCATTATCTTGCTACCAGCGAATGCCCCCGCTTCATGAACAAGGAAAAGCAGCTCCAGCGCAGAGGCTACCTCAAGCAGCTTGTTAACGACTACAAGGCCGACGGCGTTTTGTACCTGCAGATGAAGTTCTGCGAGTTTTGGAGCTATGAGCGTGTCATGGGAGTACACGACATGAACGAGGTCGAGGGCATCCCCTGCATCGGTGTCGAAAAGGAATACACCATGGCCTCGGCAGGTCAGCTCCGCACGAGGTTCCAAGCCTTTGTCGAGAGCATCGAGATAAAGAAAATTCAGGGAGGTAATGAGTAATGGCAAACGAAGCAAAACGCTTTTACAAGGGCAGCGGCATCGCAAAGCACCGTGAGTGGCGCGGCCTGAAGGACACCTTCTATGATTACACCCAGTGGGTCATAAACCTCGGCATTATGGCGAAGTTCATCGCCAAGTCCCCCGTCCGCATCGTCAAGGGGCTGTTCGAGTACCGCTGGTTCGGCGCATACATGGGCACGCTGCACATGATAGACCGCTCCATGGCCGGTATGCGCGGCCCTGCACTTCGCGTTTCGCACACGCAGATGCACGCCATCATGAAGGGTGCGACCGGCCTTATCGCCGACAGCATGATAGGCGACCGCCGCTTCGGCGACACGAAAAATGCCGAGAAATATGTCATGCTCGAGCAGACCATGTGCCCCGAGATAGTCGCAGGCTTCCCCAACCTCAAGGCGCTGCCGCTCGAGGTTTTGCAGGGACTTTTGGGCACCTACATGGATCAGAACCTCGCACCGTATTATATGGATATCATGGAGAGCGTCGGCCTGCCGGCTGACTCCTGCCGCTTGAGCGCAAATGCCGCCGGTGTCGCCATCAACGACGACTACCCCGAGGTCGGCGCATGCCTTATCACCAACAACATGCCCTGCGACTCGTCGACCATGAACAGTCAGCTTATTGAGCGCCGCATCAAGATACCCACCACCGTTGCAGGCATCCCCATGCGCTGGGAGGACGAGGCCACCGACAAATACGCTCTTGCGCAGATGAAGGAGGTCATAAAGTTCATCGAGGACACGACCGGCGAAAAGTTCGACGAAAAGGCGTTTTTCGAGATAATGAAGCAGCACAACAAAGAGGTGCGCAACGAGTTTGAGGTCTGGGAGTACGCCAAAACGCCGTACACCGCCTTCGGCCATGTCATCTCCCCGCTGTTCCACGCATTCTACTTCACCTTCTCCGGCGGCAGCATGCCGTATATCGACAAGGCCGCCAAAAAGGCGCTTAAAATTGCCGAAAAGGCGTACAGGAACAAGGTTGTCAGCTTCGACAAGGCGCGCCACCGCATGATAACCTGGGGCGGCCCGGGCTGCTACTATGTCGACTTCAACACCTGGGCATACAACTGCTGGGGCGTTCTGGTCGCAGCGCAGATGGACATGTTCTCCGGCAACGTCATCATGAGCGAGGATAATGTCGACCAGGCGCTCATCGATATTGCTCACAACTACGAGCGCGGCGTTATGCGCCGCCACCTCACCGGCGGATATAAGCACCTGCTCGAGGTGTGGGACGAGGCAGAGCGGTTTAACTGCGATATCGTCCTTGTCTACGACGATATCACCTGCAAGGGCGCAATGGGTCTTGCCGGTGTCGTGAACGACCAGGCCAAGGACAAGGGCAAGCACCTTGTTTGGGTGCAGAACGACATGTTCGACCACCGCACTATAAGCCGCAACGAGATGCGCCGTCAGTTCTCCGACTACATGACCGCAGTTTTGCAGGAGGAGCCCCTCGACGCAAGCCTTGTTGATTTTGACGATTACGAAGGATGGTAAGCACGATGAAAAAGAAGCTTTTAATTGGCGTTTTAAGCATCATTCCCGCCTCGATGCTCATATACTGGTTCAACCTTGACAACAAGCTGCTGTATTACGGCGTAAGACCGATTTTGAATAAGGTCTACAACTCCCAGCACCGTGATATAAAGCTGTAACGAAACACCTCCCCGGGTGATATCTCGGGGAGGTGTTTGCGCTTGGTGGTTATTACTTTGCAGATGTCCTATGTAGTACCGAAGTATTTTTCGGCTATTTGATAATCTGTGTGGTTTCCATGTCGCCGCTTTCTACGGCAGCCATGTATTTTGCATCTGTCTCGCGGGAGGTCTTGACTTTTCCGCTGTTATCGGTTACACTGTCATCAGAAACACTGC
>CAVGBM010000084.1:0-2525 GCA_963627445.1 Oscillospiraceae bacterium
CTGGTGCTTATTTAGCATAAGCTTTGTTCTTACATTATCTAATTTTCAAGGTACACTCTTGCGCGCCGCTCGCGCGGTGAGCTTTTATATAATAGCAAATTCATCACACTTTGTCAAGAACTTTTTACAAAACTTTTTAAGTTTTTTAGTTCGTTCTTTTACGCCGTTTTCCGAATCGCTTTGATAGAATAGCACCGGAAATGGCAATTGTCAAGCGATTTTTGAAACTTTTTCGTATCCTTTTTATAATCGTTTTGACGGTTCTAAATCTTGTGTTCAATTATCAAATCAAACGCAAGATATACGCCGCCGAAGATGGTGCTCCGGCGGCGGCAAATTTTCAGCCGATCGTGTTTTCGAGAACGCCTATCCCGTTTATCTCGCAGCGGACGATATCGCCGCTTTTGAGGTATTCCTGCACAGCAGGATCCATGCCGAGGGCTACGCCGCTGGGCGTGCCGGTGGCGATGACGGTGCCGGCCTTAAGCGTCATTCCGGCTGACAGCTCCTCGATGATGTAAGGAATGTCGAAGATCATCATACGGGTATTGCTGTTTTGACGCAGCTCGCCGTTTACATAGCAGCGGATGTCAAGCTCTGGCGTTGCGCCGATTTGGTCTGCTGATAGAATGCACGGACCCATGGGCGTAAAGTCGTCAAGGCTTTTGCCGAAGTACCACTGCTTGTGGCGGGTCTGGAGATTACGGGCGGAGACATCGTTAATGATGGTATAGCCGAAAATGTAATCGGCTGCGTCGGCGGCCTTGACATTCTTGGCGTCCTTACCGATCACGACACCGAGCTCGACCTCGTAGTCAAGGCTGTCGCAGATATCAAAGTGACCGTCGATGATACCGCCAGGTGCAGCAGCTTTGTTCAGGCGCTTGGAGAAGTACACTGCATCGCCGCGCTGGACATCGAACACCGCATCGGCTCGGGTAGCCTCCTCGGCGTGGTCGCGGTAGTTCAGGCCGAGGCAGATGATATCCTGTTTGGGCTCGGGGATGGGTGCATCGAGCGTAACTGTTTCGAGCGATATCTCCTTTGCACCGTCCGATATGACCGGCAGAGAGCCGTTCAGCTCATCAATGAGTTCATTCATGCTCTGTGCCTTGAGTCCCAGCTCGTTCGCGGGGATAACGGCGGTCTCGGCGGCGTTCAAAACTCCGACGGAGGACTTGCCTTCATTTATATATGTAACAAACTTCACCTTAGAATACCTCCAGCAGCTTTGCAAAGAGTTGACCGACATAGGGCACGGGCTCCTTCTTGCCGAAATAGGCGTTGCGTGCGCCGAGGAAGGCGAGCACGACGAGTATTGCGGTGTTTATCTTCTTGACGGGCTTGCCGACATAGGGCACAACGGCGACAACGCTGTTGAGCGCGTGGAGTGTGAGCAGCATTGCAGACTGCTTGGCGTGGTATCTAATGAGCTCAGAGCCGCTGTTTTTGATGAGCGAATAGATAAACATCGGGCCGATATAGCCGGTGGCGGCAAGGTCGCGCTCACGGAACTCATCGGGGATCTTATCGTCGCCCGTCATCTGGGGGCCGGCCTTTTCAAAGGCGTCCTGCATATACTGAAATATCGGGTTATCAAACATGCCGTCGCCGCCCTCGGGCTTCCAGCCGCAGCTGATGCACATTCTGCCGCCATCGGGGATGTAGGCTCCGCATTGAGGACACTTATTCATTCATATCACCTTTCTATGTACGGCGGCGAACCGCCGGGGTTTTTCTTTATTTTATTATTATCGCCATACCAAGTCAAGCGCAAAATCTGTGGTTGCCGATAACGAGCAGCAGCGGACGTGACCATATCCACTTGCTGGTCGCGGTTGCGGGGTTAAAGTAGTATATCGCGCCGCCGGTGGGGTCGGAGCCACTGAGCGCTTCTCGGGCGGCTCGGTAGGCGCTGTCGGTGATGGGCTGGTCAAACTGGCCGTCGTCGAGGCAGGAGAATGCTCCCGACTGGTAGATAACGCCGGACAGGCTGTTCGGAAACGACGGGTGATCGATCCTGTTCATGACGACCGCACCGACGGCGACCTGCCCGATATACGGCTCACCTCGGGCTTCGGCGGAGATAAGCCGTGCAAGAAGATAGACGTCACCGTCGCTATGGGACGAGCTTTGCCCTGCGTAGATACCCATAGCGGCAAGGGTCTTGTCCCCTGCCTGACCGTCAACAGCCAGGCCGTTTTGGCTCTGAAAATATTTGACGGCGTTTTCCGTGCGGCTGCCGTAAATGCCGTCGACGGTGTAATCGTAATAACCCCAACTTTTGAGGCGGGTCTGTATCTCCGTCACGGTCGCGCCGGATGAGCCGCGCTTATAAAGCGCCGCATCGGCCGACTGCGCGAGGGCAATAATAAGTATATTGACGGCAAATATCAGCGCTATGGCAAGGATTATCTTTTTTCGCTTTACGCTCATTTGAACCACTCCTTTTTAGTAAGTTGACGGGAGTCGAATCCTATCGTCTGTCAGTGTGCCCTTTCGGTGCTTTTCGCCTTTTTTGTCTT
>CAVGBM010000085.1:0-13240 GCA_963627445.1 Oscillospiraceae bacterium
CGCTCATGAGCCTTCACTATCCACTCACGGTAGAACCAGTGGTGCGGGCTGTCGGGATTGCAGTTGAACCAGATCTTGCTGCCGGTGACCGAGCAGCGGGCGCAGGCCTGCTCAACAAAGGAGCGCGGCATCAAAACCACCTCGTCCATGAGTATGCCTGCCAGCGTCACGCCCTGGATGAGCGACTGTGAGCCCTCGTCCTTTCCGCCGAAAAGATAAAAGCTGTTCGTCCTGCCCATGTAGGATATCTCGACAAGCCCGCGCGAGACCTTGTCGCTCACGCAAAAGCCGATATCCCGCAGCACCGGCAGCAGCGGCTCAAGCAGGTTGCGGCGGACGCTGGTCTTTGCCTTGCCGCAGATGCCGAAGCGCTCGCCGGAAAAGCGGCGCATCGCCCAGCACACAAACGAGATGCCCATGCACATGGTCTTGCCGCTTCGCACCGCCCCGTCGCAGATGACGGCATCGTAATCACGATACGGCGAGCTGTCGCTCCACCACGAAAGCGCCTTGAGCTGAGTTTCGGAAAAGCTTTTAAACTTCATGTGCTTCCCCGCCCAGCCTGTCGGCCGCCTTGTCTATGGCCGCGTAAAAGCTCGATGCCGCCGATGCCTCGTCGCTCTCGGCACGCCGCAGCTCGTTTAGCTCACGGATTACCTCGAGCTTGTCCAGAAGCTTTATCTCGACCGTGCCGTTTGCGCTGCGCTTCATCTCGGTCAAAAGCGAAAGATCCAGATCGTCAAGCAGCGACAGATCCTCTTCGTCGAGGAACAGGAGCTTGACGGCATCGTTGGGCGAGGACACCGCAAGCTTTTCAAGAAGTGCGTCCGGTGAGCCGGACTTTGCTTTTTTCTTCATTCCTATCACCTCTCACCCATAGGCTGCATTAAGGTGAAAGTTGTACGTTTGCGTACAACAAAAAATTCATCCGAGCGAATTTTTTTCGATTTCGGATGAACTGTTGTATATTTTTCAATTTTTGGGTGCATTTTTCGCATCCTGCGAAAAATGCAAAGAGCCCCCGACAGTTTTCACTGTCGGGGGCTATCCCGCTTTTGCCGTTGGGCCCAATGGTAACCTGCACAAACAAGCAGGTGGGTCGCCTAAGTTCTGTTTCGCTGCTTCCAACTTCCGGCACAAGACCGGGAGGCCTGCAATCCGCAGATTCAAATCGGCATCCCTTATTAGAGATGTGGGTTTATTGGGCCAATGTCAATAATAACACCGCGCACAAAGCAGGAGTAAGTTTACTATTAAATAGTTATTGCCCTGGAGCTTTGATTATTCCTCGTCGTCGGCCTCGGCCTCGAAGATGGTGAGGAACATCTGATGCACCTGCTCGAGCTTTTCATCATCGTCAATGGACTCATAAAGCTCATCGCCGTTTTCGTCGGTGATGATATTCAGAAGGATAAGGCCATAGTCGGGGTCATCCTCGTCCATATCGGTGGGCAGGAAGGCTGCATAGCTTTCGCCGTTATAATCAATGGTGTCGAGCAGCTCAAGCTCAAACTCGTTGCCCTCGTCATCTATAATGGTAACAAAATCGTTGCCGTAATCTTCTTTCATAAGAACGATCCTCCTTGTATTGGTTCATGATCATTCTAACCCATATCGGAATATAAATCAAGCATTACGAGCTGAAATCCTCTAAAAGCATCAGCAGCTCGTTTTTGTTCTCGGCGGGTATGCCCTGCTGCAAAAGGCCGCGGTCGACGGTATTTAGAGTCTCGGTCTCGATATCGGTCACCTTGATAGGCGTTTTGGAATCTGCGCCCCTGAACACTGCGACATAGCCCGAGCAGTCGCGAAGATAGTATTCGGCGTTTTTATCATCCACCGACGCATTGCTCACAGCTACCGGCGGGGTGCTCACCGCGTCGGGCGCTGCGATGGTTTTGACCGCGCCGACCGTCATCGCGACTGCGGTCGCGCAAAGCACGCAGAGCACGGCGATTTTTATTTTAAATTTCACTTTCTATCAGCTCCTTTGGGCATTATTATTCCCTTGTACGCAAAATTTTAGTATGCCGCAGAAAAAATTCACAAAATATATACTCTAGCTTGACATAATGTGTTATACTTATATACTGATACTTTATCGTATTCTGCACTGTATTTTTTGATACATCACACATCGCAAATCAAGGAGGTGTGGCCGCTAAATGGAAAACACAAAGCCCCGCAAGCGCAGTAATGTATGGCCTGTGATCGGAACTATACTGCTTATAGGTATTCTGACCGCTCTGTTGTTCCTCTGCATCTTTGCATTCTACATCAAGACCTGCATTATTCCTACGACGAAGCTTGACCTTAGCGATTACGCACTTAATCAAACGAGTACAATTTATTATGAAGACTCGAAAGGAAACTGGAAGGAGCTCACGACCCTGCACGGGCTTGAGAACCGCATCTGGGTCGATTACGATCAGATCCCCCAGTACATGGAGAAGGCTCTGGTTTCCATTGAGGATAAACGCTTCTACCGCCACAACGGCGTTGACTGGTACCGCACGGCCGGTGCATTCGTCAACATGTTTGTCGGCATGAAGAACACCTTCGGCGGCTCGACGATAACTCAGCAGCTTATAAAGAACCTCACTCAGCAGGACGATATCACCGTCCAGCGCAAGCTGCTTGAGATATTCCAGGCGCTCGAGTTTGAGAAGGATCACGATAAGAAAGAGATCATCGAGTGGTACTTAAACGCCGTCTACTTCGGCGAAGGCTGCTACGGTGTTCAGACCGCCGCTCAGACCTACTTCGGTAAGGATGTCTCCGAGCTTTCGCTTGCAGAGTGTGCCGCCATCGTCGGCATCACGAACCTGCCGACATATTATGACCCGTTCTACAGCGTTGAGAACAACAAGGCACGTCAGGAAAATGTTCTCCAGTGCATGTACGATCAGGGCTACATCTCCAAGAAGGAGTATGAGGAAGCTGTTGCCGAGGAGCTGGACTTTGTCCGCGGCGAGAACGGCCCCTCCACCTCCAATGTCCGCAGCTACTACACCGAGACGGTCATCGACGATGTCATCAGCGACCTTGCCGCCGAAAAGGGCATCTCCGAGAAAGCGGCGGAAAGGCTTGTATACAATGCAGGCTATGAGATCTACTGCTGCCTTGACAAGGATATTCAGGACAAGGTCGACAAGGTCTATGAAGACCTCGACGCTCTGCCCCAGTCGTATGACAGCACCGAATCGCAGCTTCAGAGCGGCATCGTGATAATGGATCAGTACACCGGCGAGATAGTCGCGCTGTCCGGCGGCACTGGCAAAAAGACCATCAACTTCGGTCTGAACCGCGCCACCGACACCACAAGACCGCCCGGATCCTCCATAAAGCCCATCGCAGTCTACGGCCCCGCCGTGGAATACGGGCTCATCTCCCCGTCTACCCTCGTTCTTGACGCGGATGGGTCGCACATAACGCTCAAGGGCGTGAACGGCGACTGGTTCCCGAAGAACTCGCCCAATCAGTACGACGGCATCATGACCATCAAGGACGCTCTGCGTGACTCGAAAAACACCGTTTCCGTTCAGATAATGGATAAGCTCACCCCGGCGGCGTCGCTTGATTTTCTCAGGAACCGTCTCGGTGTCACGAGCCTTATTGACGCCGACGCTGACTATGCAGCTCTCGCACTCGGCCAGCCGCACTACGGCATCACCGTAAGAGAGATGGCTCAGGCCTACTGTGCCCTTGCAAACGACGGTACATTCACAAAGTCCCGCACCTACACCGTGGTCAAGGATCGCTCGGGCAACGTGGTGCTGGATAATCAGCCCGTAACGCAGACGGCCTTCTCCACCGAGACCGCCCGCACCATGACCTACATGCTCAACTACGCCGCCACCTACGGCACCGGCCGTGAGTCGAGGCTGAGCAACATGCCCGTCGCCGGTAAGACCGGCACGACCTCCGACAACAAGGACCGCTGGTTCTGCGGCTACACGCCGTATTACACCTGCGCAGTCTGGACCGGCTACGACACGCCCGAGAAGATGCACTTCAGCGGCAACCCCGCAACGCAGATCTGGCAGAAGATCATGGAGGATATCCACACAGATCTCAAGTACAAGGACTTCAAGATGTCCACCGGCGGCGCTGCGACCGGCATCTTCGGCTCTCGCGAGGAGCTTGAGGAGCAGAATCTGACCGAGGAAGAGCGTCAGAAGAAGGCCGAGGAGGAAGCCAAAAAGGCTGAGGAAGAGGCCAAGAAGGCTGAGGAGGAAGCCAAGAAAGATCAGGGCATCGACACGCCCACCTTCACCACCTCGCCTGAAGCGGCATGATCAGGCATCACTTAAACAGGAGGAATTATTATGGCAAACAAACCGTTGGAATATAAGGGTCACCCCCTTCAGCGTGCCGGCAACATCGTGTATTACGGCAGCATGAGCGATAAGTATATAATCATGCTTCAGATAATGGAGACCAAGAAGGTCAAGGATCTTGATGTGGCGACCAAGGTGTCGCTCCAGCTCCAGCTTACAGACCCCTCCATCAAGTCGAGAGACCGTGTCGTCAAGAAAAGCGAGAAGGACGGCTTTTGGGCGGCAATGGATGTTGCAAGCGTGTGGCTTGAAAGAGCTCTCAACTCATAAGTGACTTAAAGGAGAAGGTTCTGCCTTCTCCTTTTTTAATAATTATTCTATTCTTGCACAATCCTATACCATTAGGCTTTGTATACTATAAAGGGAGGATTATAATGAAGAAAGTTCAATTCACCGAGACCGTACTGCGTGACGCAAACCAGTCGCTTATCGCCACGAGACTTCCCTATGATAAATTCGAGCCCATCCTTGACAGGATAGACAAGGCCGGGTTTTATTCCGTGGAGTGCTGGGGCGGCGCGACCTTCGATGTCTGCCTGCGGTACCTGAACGAGGATCCGTGGGAGCGCCTGCGCAAGATGCGTGCGAAAATGCCGAACACGAAGCTGCAGATGCTGCTGCGCGGGCAGAACATCCTCGGCTACAAGCACTATCCTGACGATATCGTGCGCCGCTTTGTCCGCTGCTCTATAAAAAACGGCATCGACATTATCCGCACCTTTGACGCACTAAATGACCCGACAAACCTCAAGGTCGCCATCGAGGAGACCGTCAAGCAGGGCGCGGAGGCATCCGGCGCTATCTCCTACACCACGAGCCCCGTGCACACCATCGATAAATACGTCGAGCTCGTGCGTGAGCTAAAGGAAATGGGCGTGAGCTCGATCTGCATAAAAGACATGGCGGGCATCATGAGCCCCAAGAGCGCATATGACCTTGTTTCCGGCATAAAGGACGCTGTCGACCTGCCGGTCGTCGTCCACACGCACTCGACAACGGGTCTTGCGTTCATGACCTATCTCAAGGCTGTTGAGGCCGGCGCGGATGTTATCGACACCGCCATCTCGCCGTTTTCCGGCGGCACCTCGCAGCCTGCGACCGAGACGCTCAACTACACGCTCAAGGAGCTCGGCTACGAGACGGGGCTTGACGAGAAAATTCTCATCGAAATGGCGGATTTCTTTAAGCCGATACGCAACGAATACCTCGCCGACGGCACGCTCAACCCCATTTCCATGTCCACCGACACGCAGTGCCTTAACTATCAGATACCCGGCGGCATGCTGTCAAACCTCTTGAGCCAGCTCAAAATGATGAACGCCCTCGACCGCTTTGACGAAGCACTCGCCGAAACGCCCCGCGTGCGCAAGGACATGGGCTATCCCCCGCTGGTAACGCCGACGAGCCAGATAATCGGCTCGCAGGCGGTACAGAACGTGCTTGCCGGTGAGCGGTACAAAAATGTCGGTGCCGAGCTCAAGGCCTACTGCCTCGGCGAATACGGCAAGACCCCCGCGCCCATCGACGAGGCCGTCCGTTCCAAGATACTGAACGGCGAAAAGCCCATCGAGGGGCGCTACGCCGACACGCTGCCGACCGATGTTTACGAAAAGGCCGCCCTGCATTTGGGCGATAACGCCCGCTGCGAGGAGGATGTCCTCAGCTACATTGCCTTCCCGCAGGTCGCTGAAAAGTTCTTTGATGCCCGCCGCAAGCGCGAGGAAAAGGCCGTGCGCTACACCATCACCGAGGCGTAAGGAGGCAGCGATATGAACGATCTTGTTAACATGTCGATCGGTGATGCCGGTCTGACGGCCGTTTTGGGCTACCTTGTTGTGTTTCTCGGCCTTGTGCTTTTGATGTGCGTCGTGATGCTCGTCGGCAAGGTCATGAAAAAGGATGCCGAGCCCACACCTGCCCCTGCGCCCGCACCCGAAAAAGCTCCCGAGCCCGCCCCGGGCAGTGCAGGCGAGCTGAAGCTCTACGACACCGACCCGAGAGATGCAGCCATGATAATGGCCATCGTTGCCGACAGCTTGGGCATGCCACTAAACGAGCTCCGCTTTATTTCCATCAAGGAGGTCAAGGACGATGAAGTATAAGGTCACTTTGAATAATAGGACATATGAGGTCGAGGTCGAGGCCGGACAGGCCATGCTCATTGACGAGTACGAGGCCTACGCTCCCGCACCTGCCGCAGCACCAGCCCGCGCCCCTGCAGCTCCGGCTGCCGCACCGGCCAAAGCTGCGCCGTCACTTGCAGCCGGCGAGGTCGTCAAAAGCCCCATGCCCGGCAACATTCTAAAGATAAATGTCACCGTCGGGCAGAAGGTCGGTGAGGGCGACGCTCTGCTCATTTTGGAGGCCATGAAGATGGAAAACGAGGTCGCCGCACCGAGAAGCGGCACGGTGGCGCAGATAATCGTCTCCAAGGGGGCGGTCGTCGAGACGGGTGCGCCGCTCGTGGTGCTCTCATAAAGGAGGCTTGGTATGAACATTCTCGATTCGCTACAAAAGCTTGCACTTGAGTCGGGCTTCGCTTCCTTTTTCACGACCGACGGCGGCTGGAAGAACCTCGTGATGATACTCATCGCCTTTGTGCTGCTGTACCTCGGCATCGTGAAAAAATACGAGCCGCTTCTGCTGTGCGGCATCGCCTTCGGCTGCCTTTTGTCAAACCTCAGCTACTTTGTCGGGCAGGGCGACAACGCCCTGTACCACCCCGAGCTGTGGGCGCAGTTCATTGACGAGACTAGCCCCTATTATCACAGCTACGGCCACATAATGAGCAGCGCCGGGCTGCTGGACTTTTTCTATATCGGCGTTAAGGCCGGTATCTACCCCTCGCTTATCTTCCTCGGTGTCGGCGCAATGACCGACTTTGGCCCGCTGCTTGCCAACCCCAAGAGCCTGCTTTTGGGCGCAGCGGCGCAGCTCGGCGTGTTTCTGGCGTTCTTCCTTGCCGTGTGCATCGGCTTTTCCGGCCCCGAGGCCGCCTCTATCGGCATCATCGGCGGTGCTGACGGCCCGACGGCGATATTCACCGCCACCCGCCTTGCCCCGCAGCTACTGGGTCCCATTGCGATTGCGGCGTACTCATACATGGCGCTCATCCCGATGATACAGCCGCCGCTCATGAAGCTATTAACGACCGAGGAAATGCGCAAGGTCAAGATGGAGCAGACCCGCGAGGTCTCAAAAAAGGAGAAGATCATTTTCCCCATCGTCGTTGCGACCTTCGTTATCCTGCTGCTTCCCTCGACAGCACCGCTCATCGGCTGCCTCATGCTCGGAAACCTCTTCCGTGAGTGCGGCGTGACCGACAGGCTCTCCGACACTGCGCAAAATGCGCTCATGAATATCGTGACCATCTTCCTTGCCACCTCCGTTGGCGCAACGATGGTCGCACAGAGCTTCCTTGACTGGAACACGCTGAAAATTATTGCACTCGGCCTCGTGTCGTTCATGATATCCACGACCGGCGGACTTCTCGGCGGCAGGGTCATGTATCACCTGTCCGGCGGCAAGATAAACCCCCTCATCGGCTCGGCAGGTGTTTCCGCCGTCCCGATGGCAGCCCGCGTCTCGCAGGATGTTGCACGCAGAAGCAACAAGAACAATTACCTGCTCATGCACGCAATGGGTCCGAACGTCGCAGGCGTTATCGGCTCGGCGATAGCCGCAGGCTTCCTGCTCTCGGTCTTCGGATGATATGAAAAAATCCCGCTCCAAACGGAACGGGATTTTTGTTGTTTAAATTACTTTGCGTACTCAACGGCCTTGGTCTCACGCAGGACGTGGACCTTGATCTGGCCGGGGTAGGTGAGCTCTTCCTCGATCTTCTTTGCGATATCACGAGCCAGCAGCACCATCTTATCCTCGGGCACCTCCTCGGGCTTGACCATGACACGGATCTCACGGCCGGCCTGGATGGCATAGCTGCCTGCGATACCGGGGAAGCTCTTGGATATCTCCTCAAGCTTTTCAAGACGCTTGACATAGTTTTCGATGTTCTCACGTCTTGCGCCCGGGCGGGATGCGCTGATAGCGTCGGCTGCCTGAACGATGCAGGCGATGACGCTGTGCGGCTCAACATCGCCGTGGTGGGCTTCGATAGCGTGGATGACCGCTTCGCTTTCCTTGTACTTCTTGCAGATCTCAACGCCGATGGTGACATGGCTGCCCTCGACCTCATGGTCGATGGCCTTGCCGATATCATGCAGGAGACCGGCGCGCTTTGCCGTGGCGACATCAACGCCGAGCTCGGCTGCGATAAGGCCGGAGATGTGCGACACCTCGATGGAGTGGTTGAGCACATTCTGACCATAGCTGGTGCGGTATCTCATGCGGCCGAGGAGCTTGATAAGCTCCTGATTAAGACCGTGGATATTGGTCTCGAACACGGCTCTTTCGCCTTCGGCCTTGATGGTGGCGTTGACCTCCTTCTGAGCCTTGGCGACCATTTCCTCAATGCGGGCGGGATGGATCCTGCCGTCGGCAATGAGCTTTTCAAGTGCGATACGGGCGACCTCACGGCGAACGGGGTCAAAGCTGGAAACAGTGATGGCCTCGGGGGTGTCGTCGATGATGAGATCGCAGCCGGTAAGAGTTTCGATGCTGCGGATGTTGCGGCCTTCGCGGCCGATGATGCGTCCCTTCATCTCGTCGTTGGGGAGAGGTACGACGGAGACGGTGACTTCGCTTGCATGGTCGGCGGCGCAGCGCTGGATGGCGGTGACGATGATCTCTCTTGCGCGCTCATCGGCTTCTTCCTTGTACTGAGCCTCGATCTCCTTGACCTTGACGGCCATTTCATGCGTAACTTCGTCTTTCAGAGCGTTGATGAGGTAGTTTTTAGCCTCCTCAACGGTGTAGCCCGAAACCTTTTCGAGCATTTCGAGCTGGCTTTTCTTGATGAGTGCTATCTCGGCCTGCTGAGCCTCGACGGCGGATATCTTCTGCGCTAAGGATTCGTTCTTGCGTTCGAGAGAATCGGTCTTTCGGTCAAGATTTTCTTCCTTCTGCTGAAGTCTTCTTTCCTGCTTCTGCAGGTCGGCACGGCGTGCCTTTTCTTCCCGCTCGTACTCCGAGCGGCTTTTGTGTATTTCTTCCTTTGCCTCGACGAGAGCCTCACGCTTTTTGCTCTCGGCGTTTTTTATGGCGTCATTTATAATTCGCTTTGCTTCATCCTCTGCGCTCATTATCTCGCGCTCGGCGACCTTTTTGCGGTAGGTCACGCCTAAAAAGAATGCAACTGCAAAAGCTACGACAATTAAAACGATAGCTAACCATAATTTCATAGAAAGTAAACACACCTCCATTCTTTTAGAATTTTGCGGTGGTTTGTAGTGCCGGGTTATAATCTAAGGCAAGACGGACCATCAAGCGAATCCGTCCGTAGAATTGAAACTAATATCTAAAGGACACCTCCCCAAGGCATCCTAAATATTATCCGATTTATTTTATCCCGAATATGGTATTATGTCAAGTATTCATACCGTTTGACTATTGAAAAATTTAAAATATTGGGTTAAACTCTCCATATGATACTTGTTTTTTAAAAGGAGGCGGCGGTTCTGAACGGTATAACTCTTGTTTTCCCCATCGTTACGGTGCTGTTTATCCTGCTGTTTTACTTCGGCTGTCCCGCCCCGAAGACGGCGGAGCTGAGCTCTGACGGCCGCCGCAGCTTTTCTCGGCGTGATGCGCTCGTGCTCGGACTTATTGTAATAATATACTCGGCCGTTGCGTTTTATAATCTCGGCGACACGAAAGCTCCCCAGAGCTTTTATCGCTTTGAACCGAGCGAAAGCGTGGAGCTCGACCTCGGCAGTGAAAAAACGGTGTCCTCCCTCATGCTGTACACCGGACTCAATACCGGCTCGTACACGGTGGAATATTCGCACGACGGCGAGTATTGGTACACGGCGGCCACCGTCGATCAAAATTACGCTGCGCTGTTCAAATGGGTGAGCGCCGAGTTTTCCGACGGTGTGGATGCCGACACCAGATACATCCGCCTGACCGCCGACAAGGAGATTTACCTCGGCGAGGTCGCCGTGAAAGCTGCGGATGGCTCCCTCATCGAGTGCAAGACCACGGCCTCTGAGCTTTTTGACGAGCAAAGCGTCGTGCCCGATTACCAGTATTACCTCAACAGCACATATTTTGACGAGATATACCATGCAAGAACCGCTTACGAGCACCTTCAGGGCGTGAACCCCTATGAGATATCCCATCCCCCGCTCGGCAAGCTCATCATCGCCTTCGGCATCAGGCTTTTCGGCATGACCCCGTTCGGCTGGCGCTTTTCCGGCGTGCTGTTCGGCGTTGGGATGCTGCCCGTTTTATATGTGCTTTTAAAGAAAATGTTCGGCGGCATCGCCGTTCCCGCCTGCGGCACTGCGATGTTTGCCTTTGACTTCATGCACTTTACGCAGACGCGCATCGCGACCATAGACACCTACGCCGTGTTCTTCATCCTGCTCATGTACCTTTTCATGTACCTGTATGTAAACGGCGGCAGGCTGCGGCACTTGGCGCTGTCGGGCGTGTTCTTCGGCATCGGCGTCGCCTGCAAGTGGACATGTCTGTACGCCGGCGCGGGACTTGCGGTCATTTGGCTGATCCACTGGATAAAGCTCCTCAAGGGCGGCTGCGGTGCAAAGCGCTTTATCAAAAACTGCCTGTTCTGCCTCGTGTTTTTCGTGGCTATCCCCTGCCTCGTTTACTATGTCAGCTACTTTGCCTACGGCACGGCCAGGGGCATGCACGGCGTGGGCATGTTCTTTACAAAGGAATACGCTGACATCGTCATCGAGAACCAGAAGTTCATGTTCACCTACCACTCGGGCGTACACTCGGAGCATCCCTACTCCTCACGCTGGTACCAGTGGGTGCTGGACATAAGGCCGATACTGTACTATCTATTGTACTTTAACGACGGCACCCGCTCCTCCTTCGGCGCATTTTTAAATCCCGTGCTGTGCTGGGCGGGGCTCGTTGCCATCGTCATATGCGCATACCTCGCTATTCGCCGCCGTGACAAGGTCTCGGCATTCATCGTCATCGGCTACCTTGCGCAGCTGCTGCCGTGGGTGTTCATAACCCGCACGACCTTTGAGTACCACTACTTCCCCTCGGCGGTGTTCCTGACGCTTGCCTTGTGCCGCGTATTCTCGCTCATGCGCACAGAAACGAAGTATTGGAAGGCCAATGTTTACGGACTGACGGCTCTGTCTATCATCCTCTTTGCGGTGTTCTACACCGTCCTGTCGGGGCAGCCGGTAAACTCGGAGCTCGCGACACGGCTTTTAAAGTGGATGCCGAGCTGGCCGTTTTAAATATTGTATTTTAATGTTGAGTATTGTATAATTATATGAATTAGTTTTTTGGAGGTTACACCCATGATTGCACTCGGTTCTGACCACGGCGGCTTTGCCCTCAAGCAGGAGGTCATAAAGCACCTTGAAGCCCGCGGCCTTGAATATAAAGATTACGGCACCTATTCCGACGCAAGCTGCGACTACCCCGTTTTCGGCAAGGCAGTCGCACACGCAGTTGCAGACGGCGAATGCGAAAAGGGCATCATCATCTGCGGCACCGGCATCGGCATCTCCATCACCGCAAACAAGGTCCCCGGCGTGCGCGCCGCCCTGTGCGGCGACTGCTTCTCGGCAGAGATGACGAGGCTGCACAACGACGCAAACATTCTCGCCATGGGCGCAAGGGTCGTCGGCCCCGGTCTTGCTCTCAAGATAGTCGACACCTTCCTTGACACGCCCTTCTCCGGCGACGAGCGCCATGTCCGCCGCATCAACATGATAGAGGATTGATTCAAATTGGCTGGTAACGGTTCTGAATTTTACCGCGGAAAGCGCAAAAAGGCTGGTCCTGCACTGATAGTCTCGATTATCGTGCTGTCGCTCATCGCCTTTGTGGTGCTGCTTTTCTACGGTCTGCAAAAGTATATAGTGGTCACGAACAGCGGCCTGCACCTGGATCTTCCGATACTTGCCGACGAGCAGACCACGCAGTCGGGCGACGACGGTACCACCGTGCGTGAGTTTGAAACGGTCAATGCCGAGCTTATCGTCGGCGAGCCGGACTACTCCAATGTCCGCGCAACTGCCGGTGAGGGTCTTAAGGAGCTCAAGGCGGTTTTAGTCCCCGCCGATCAGATAAATGCCGACAGCGTCAACGCCTACGCTGACAGCATCGGCGACGGCAACACCCTGATGCTCGATCTCAAGACCGTTACGGGCATGCTCGTCTGGAACTCGGAAACGGAGATCGCCAAGGGCTACGGCACGGCGGGCACCGTTGACCTCAAGCCCATCATCACCGCGCTGCATGATAAAAACATCAAGGTCGCGGCAAGGCTGTGCTGCTTTGTTGACAACACCCTGGCATCGAGATACAGCCAGCTTGCCCTGCACAGGAGCACGGGCGAGGCGTTTTCCGACGATAACGGCGCGTGGCTCGACCCGTCAAACTCCATCGTGCGCGATTACATCATCTCGCTGTGCAAGGAGCTCGACGCAATGGGTGTTGACGAGATACTTCTAAACGGCATGAGAATGCCCGAGACCGAGGGCGTGACCTACGCCTATTCGAGCACCACCTCGGCAGCTCCCACGCCGCAGACGGTCATCTCCGGCTTTGCGATATCCGTCACGAGAACGCTCAAGAGCATGAGTGCAGATCTCTCCGTTCAGGTCGGCAGCGACAAGGCCATGCAGTCGGTCGACGATGTGACCGGCCAGAGCGCGCAGCTGTTTTTCAAGGTGTTTGACCGCGTTTACCGCACCTCGAGCGCCGACACTGCCGAAAGCGAGCAGTCGGCCGCAAAGGACATGGTCGAGCTCGGCGATGTGAAATACCGCTATGTCCCCATCGTC
>CAVGBM010000086.1:0-18614 GCA_963627445.1 Oscillospiraceae bacterium
GAGACCCTGCGCTGCAGGATAAGGATAGTATATTGACAAAAAACTCCGAACCAAACGGTTCGGAGTTTTTATATCAGCTTGCGTGCGAGCTTCAAAAGCGGGTTCAGTAAAATAAGTGTGACGACAAAGTTTCCCGCACAGTGCAGCAGGTCAAAGGGGATGCCGCTTATCCAATACGACAGCGCCGCCTGTCGGCCGCCGATGAACAGATAGGGGACAGCAGTCATTGCACCGAAAAACAGCCCGTGCACTCCGGCAATGACCGCCCAGAAAAGCGCGGAATCGTTTTTGCGAAAAAAGATGACTACCGGTACGAGCAGCGGCCAAGCATACAGATAGCTTATCCACCATATTCCGAAGCCGTATATTAGCCCTTCAAGCAGGACAAATACGGCGACGGAAAAAATCGCACGCCATGAAAAGCAAAGCGTTGTGATGATTATCAGAAGCGCAACGATGTGTATATTCGGCAAAGCGGCCATCGCGACTTGGGATGCGACCATAAGCGCACCCATAAGCGCAAGAAAACACATTTCGCGCAGAGATAATTCAGAAGTCATATCCTACGGTCAAGGTTATCTCAAAGCTGTCGCCGTCGGCGATGGGGGTATCGTCAACACCGGTGTTGAGCATTTCGCCGCCCTTTGTAAAGCACCACCACTCCTGCTTGGAGTCGTCGGCCTTCTCGCCGTCGACGGTGGTGACAAAAAGACCGTACTGGCTCTCGTCGCCGGATATCAGCTTCACAGACTCAAGAGCGTCGCGAAGAAATTCGGCCTTTGTAGCGATATCAAACTGATTTTTGCTGCCGTCTGAGTGAACAACGGTAACGCTTATCTGCTTTGCATCTGTGTTTGCGTCCTTTGCCGGACCGCAGAAATACCATACGCCGACTGCTGCCGCAACAAGCACGATGAGTACAATAAGGGCGATTAGTGTTTTTTTGCTTTTTGTCATTTGAGAGCCTTCTTTCCAATATATTTATCATGAGAATTATACATGCTTTTAATTGCCCCGTCAACTTTACGAAAAAGCTTTTTCGTGCTATGATTGATACGGTGATGAAAGCTTATGGATAAAAAGATAAAGCTAATTGCGCTCGACCTTGACGACACCACGCTGCGCTCAGATGCAAGCTTAGCTCCCGAGACGGCGCAGGCTATAGCAAAAGCCGTCAAAATGGGCACGCAGGTGGTCATCGCCTCGGGAAGGGCGTTTAAGTCCCTGCCGCAGTCGGTGCTTCAAATTGACGGCATTCGCTACGCCATATGCTCAAACGGTGCATGCATCGAGGATATGCACAGCCGCACACGGCTTTTGAGCTTCACGCTCAGGCCGCAGGTAGTCGAGCAGCTTCTCAAGGAATTTAATGGCGAGAGCTTCGAGGCGTTTATCGACGGGCAGCCGTACTGCGACGGCGAGTATTACCGCGAGCCCCTGCGCTTTGGCTGCTCTCCGGCGTATGTCGACTATGTGAAAACGACCCGCATCCCCGTTGACGATATGCCGGACTTCATGCGGCAGCATGTGCATGAGCTTGACAGCGTCGATGTCATGTGCGGAACTTTAGAACATAAACAGAAGCTGTGGGAAAAGACGAAAAAGCTTTCAGATGTGTACATCACAAGCTCCTCGCCGAGGCTAATTGAGATATCCGCCGCCGAGGCGGGCAAGGGTGCGGCGCTGCAAAGGCTTGCACAAATTTTGAACATTCCGCCGCAGCACATTGCCGCCTTCGGAAACGGCGACAATGACGCAGATATGCTCGCCTTCGCGGGCTTGGGCGTTGCGGTGAAAAACGCAAGCGAGCGCTGCCTTGCCGCTGCGGACATCATCTGCCCGACGAACGACGAACACGGCGTTGCAATAACGATAGAAAAACTGCTCACATCAAATTGATGTGGGCAGTTTTTCTGTAAATATGTTAAAATATAAAAAAGTGTGTATCAAATCCGAGCTTCATCAGTCTTATAAGCGAAGGGTGGTGAAAAAGTGACCGAGTTTGACGAGATCTATAAACGATACTTCAATGATGTTTATAAATATGCATTGTCGCTGACGCGTGATGAGCATGCTGCCGAAGAAATTACGCAGGAGACATTCTTTAAGGCGCTTAAAGCCATTGATAAGTTCGACGGCAGATGCAAGCTGTATGTGTGGCTTTGCCAAATTGCGAAGAACACCTATTTTACAGGCAGACAGCGAATGGCCAAAGCCAGCGAGTTCGTTGAAGAGCCCTGCCCCGATGCTGCTCTTGAAGAAAGACTGCTGAACAAAGAAAGCTATTTTGAAATTCATAGGATATTGCATACTTTAGAGGAGCCGTATAAGGAAGTTTTTTCGTTGAGGGTGTTTGGCGAGCTTTCGTTCCGACAAATAGGCGAGCTTTTCGGAAAAACAGAAAGCTGGGCTCGTGTCACTTATCATCGGGCAAAAATGAAGATCAAGGGGGATTTGCAATGAGTAAACAATGTAAGATCGTTGAAGATCTGCTTCCGCTGTATCACGACGGCGTGTGCTCCGAGGAAAGCAGACAGCTGGTTGAGGAGCACCTTGCACAGTGTGAAGGGTGCCGCAATTTGCTGAAAAAGATAGATGAGGAGATCATGTCTCCCGCTAAGGACGAAGATGTGAAAGCGTTGGAGGGCATCAGCAAGGCTGTCCGTAAAGGCTGGAAAAAGGCTTTGCGAACCGGAGTTTCGATAACTTTGGCTGCCGTTTTGCTGCTGTTTGCGGGGCTCGGCACCTGGTGGTATTTCCACGAATACAGATACTACTCCGCATTTGCAGAGGGTCAGATGCCCGTGACCATCGAGGCAAATGTTAAAAACAGCATTCCGCCGAGCGAAAACTATACCTGGCATGATGATGTCTACCGATACGATGTTTCCGTCCCGGGTTTTATGGGGATCGGCGGATTTGCCGGCATGGAGCGATCAGATGATAACGAAACGCATACGGCAGAGCTTGCAATAACAAGATGGGAAAATGAAAAGTATATCTTCCATGTTTCCATAAAAACTGCGGACAAGGACTATTATTTCATTATTGACAGCGAACTTGACCTGCACGGCAATTATTCCGAAGCCGAGCTGAAAGAAAAATATGAGCAATTGGCCGAGTGCCGGGACGAGGTCAAGCAAATAATCAATGACGCAATCAAAATGTGGAATTTTATTGCTGAGTAATGAAGAAACACCCTGCAAGGTTTGAAGCCTTGCAGGGTGCTTTACTGTAAAATTTAATTTAGCCGTTGCGCTGCTTATAGAGCTTGGATGCAAAGTACATGGGGATGAGCGACAGCAGTGTGACGATGGCAGCTGCGATAAACAGCTCGTTTACCGGCAGGTAGCCCTCGGCGATCTGCGTTATATCGTAGCCTAAGGACTGCGCCTCGGGGCCGGTGACGAACTTGAGGTTGCCGTCGATGACGACCTGATACACCTTTTCGCCGAACGCGCGGCAGATGGGGTCGGCAAGCAGCGGACCCGCGATCATCGGGAAGAACACGAAGAACATGATGCGGATGCCCTCAAACTGACCACGGTGCTCCTCGGGGTACAGGCGCTTCATCCACACGGTCATCGACTGCATGAAGATGACATAGCCGATGCCGACGAGGATAATGCCGACAAAGCACGGCCAGTTTGCCGCGATATTCAGCGCATTTTCCGTGTCGAAGCTATCAGCCATGTTGCCGACAACGAAGAACACGAACAGGCAGCCGATGATGCTCAGCGCCGTTGCGAGGAAGGCAACGGACGGCACCTTTTTGTTGTTGATGACACCGACAAAGGGGATGGAGATAAGTACGGCGATAACGAGCGGGATGCCGAGAATGAGGCTCGGGTCATTAAAGCCGAGGGTGTAGTTCATCCAGTTCATGATGTGGATGAAGTAGCAGTTGTAGCCGATGAAGAAGATGCAAAGCGTCAGAAAAACGAGCGCAAGCTCTTTGTTCGCGACAAAGCGCTTAAAGTTGAAGGTCGAGCCGAACTGATGCCAGAACGAGCCGTCCTTGACGGGTTTCAGTTTTGGGTCGTCCTTGAGAAGGAAGAACGAAGCGATGCCGACCAATATGGTCACGGCACCGGCGACGGTGAAAAACGCGATATAGCCGCCCTGCGGGTTCGTGCGGGTGAGATACTCGCTGTTAACGAACATGCCGCCGACGAGCGTGCCGACGAGCGTGCCTATAACGGGCAGGGTCGCGGCGACTGCGCCTATCTGGCCGGAGTTTGAGTCGTCCATCATGTCGGCATACCATGCGTTGTAGCCTGCGTCGTTTGCCATCGAGCCGAAGAAGCTCATGATGGTGTCGGCAGCGACGATGGTAACACCGATGAGCATGACGTTGTTATAGATGCTGTCACGCAGGTAGTGGGTCATGCCGAATGCGATCGTGAAGATGCCCCACAAAATCGAGCCCCATGTGATGAGCTTTTTGCGTGAGCCGATGCGATCCGACAGCGTTCCGAAAAACAGTGCCGAGAAGGTGGTCGCGGTCGCAGAGCAGATGGTCATGGCCGTCACAACGCCGAGCTGAGCGCCAAAGTCCGAGTACAAAAAGTTTGCAAACCAGTTGTTCTCGATGACCCAGGCGATCTGCGCCGAGAAGCCGATGACGAGCAGCAGCGTCCAGTTAAGGGCACCTATGCCCTTTTTCTTTGCGGGTATTTTTTCTCCCATTATTCATCCTCTTTCCTATGAGTATTTATAAATTCGGTAATTAAGCTCTTGTATTTTTCGTTCTCGACCATGAAGCTTGCGGCGTGGCCGGCACCCTTTGCGATGAGGAGCACTTTATCCTGCACGCAGGCATCGTAAATGCGCATCGCCATGTCTATGGGCACATACCTGTCGCAGTCGCCGCAGATATACGCAAGCGGCAGCTTTGAATGCGCCATGCTGCGCACCGAGTCACCGTCTGTAAAGCCGTAGCCCGCGACCATGCGGTTGACGGCCTCAAAGATATCCACAAACGGGGTCGCCGGCAGGTGATACATACCGCCGACAAGGTTTCTGAACACCTCGTTCGTGCTCGAAAAGCCGCAGTCGGCAATAATGCCGCACACGGCGGGGTCGAGGTCAAGCTCTGCACTCTGCAAAATGCTCGCAGCGCCCATGCTCATGCCGTGCAGGAAGATGGAGGTGCCCGGAAACAGATCGGCGGCCTTTTCGGTCCATAGCTTCACATCGCGCCTGTCAAGTGCGCCGAAGCCTATGAATTTGCCCTCGCTCTTGCCGTGGGCGCGCATGTGCAGGTACATGAGGTTGTACCCCAGACTGCGGTAAAACTCATACATTGCCGCGAAGTCGAACGCAGGCTCGGACTTGTAGCCGTGACAGAATATCATGGTCACGCGCGTATCCGGCTTGCCGCGCAGGAAGTCGGCACGCAGAGTGAGTCCGTCAAACGAGCGTATCTCCGCCGTTTCAAACGGAAGGGCACGAAAGGGCCTGAACTTCGGGATGTTATACGCCCAAAGCGCCTCACCCGTCGGCTCGAGCAGGCTTGAGGAATTGCCGCCGGTCTCGGGCGTGCGGATGATGTCCTGCCGTTTTATGAGCAGGCACACGAATGTATAGCCTATGCCGAAGCATATTAAAAGCAGCACGGTCACGGCTGCCCAAATAATTAACAAAGCTTTCATATATCTATAATACTTTATCTTGAAGAAAAGGGCAAGATATTATATAATAAGAAAGCAAATAAAAACACAAAGGAGAAGCGATATGGAAAAATCCAAGGTTTATTTTACACGCGATCTGAGCCCCGCAGGCGCGATAAGGGCGTTTGAAAAGCTCGGCGTGAAGCTCGAGGGCAATGTCGCCGTGAAGCTGCACTCCGGCGAGCCGGGCAATCAGAACTTCCTGCGCCCTGCCTTTATGAAGGATATAGTCGAGCATGTAAACGGCACTATCGTTGAGTGCAACACCGCATACGACGGCGGCCGCAACACCACTGAGGCGCACAAGAAGACTATGCTCCTGCACGGCTGGACGGAGATCGCCGATGTCGATATCATGGACGCTGACGGCGAGATGGAGCTGCCTGTCCACGGCGGCAAGCATCTTGATGTGAACTTTGTCGGCAAGAACCTTGCCGATTATGACAGCATGCTCGTTTTGTCCCACTTCAAGGGTCACCCCATGGGCGGCTACGGCGGCGCACTTAAGAACATCTCCATAGGCATCGCCTCGTCCTACGGCAAGAAGTATATCCACGGCGTAAAGGATGTGGATAATTTCTGGACGGCAGATCACGACAGCTTCCTTGAGTCGATGGCCGACGCTGCCAAGAGCGTTGTTGAGTACATGCACGGTAAGATGGCGTATGTCAATATCATGTGCAACATGTCCGTTGACTGCGACTGCTGCGCGGTTGCCGCCGACCCCAAGATAAAGGATATCGGCATTCTCGCATCGCTCGACCCCGTGGCTCTCGATCAGGCCTGCCTCGACCTTGTGTATGCAAGCGACGACGAGGGCAAAGCCGACCTCATTGAGCGTATCGAGTCCCGCAACGGCGTGCACACCATCGAGGCCGCAGCCGAGATCGGTGTTGGCAGCCGCGAATATGAGCTTATCGACATGGACGTAAGATGAAAAAGCTTGTGCTCGGCATCCTCGCCCATGTGGATGCCGGAAAGACGACCCTGTCGGAAGCCATGCTCTACACCTGCGGAAGCATCCGCAAGCTCGGCAGGGTCGACCACAAAAACACCTCGCTTGACAGCCATGAGCTGGAGCGGGCGAGGGGCATAACGATATTTTCAAAGCAGGCGCAGCTTAGGACCGATAAGGTCGAGCTGTGCCTGCTTGACACGCCGGGACATGTGGATTTTTCCGCCGAAACAGAGCGCACTTTGCAAGTGCTTGACTACGCCGTGCTCGTCATATCGGGCACCGACGGTGTTCAGGCGCACACGGAAACGCTGTGGCGGCTTTTAAAAAAGCACAATGTCCCGACGATAATTTTTGCAACGAAGATGGATCTTACGGGTGCGGACAAAGTGCGCATACTCGACGATCTAAAGGAGCACCTGTCGGATAATTGCATCGATTTTTCCGCAGAGCGCAATGAAGCTTGGTGCGAGGCTGCCGCAATGTGCGACGAGCAGACGCTCGATAGCTACATGCAGACAGGCTCTGTTTCCAACGGCGATATCGTGCGCATGGTCAGTGAGAGAAAGCTCTTTCCCGTGCTGTTCGGCTCGGGACTTAAGCTTGAGGGCGTGAGCGAACTTATCCGCTTCCTTGAGGACTATACCGTCCAGCCGCAGTACGGCGATGCCTTCGGCGCAAGGGTGTTCAAGATCTTGCGCGACACGAAGGGCACTCGCCTTACCTGCATGAAAATCACCGGCGGCAGCCTCAAGAATCGCGACGAGGTAAACGGCGAAAAGGTCACGGGCATCCGCATTTACTCGGGCGCAAAATTTGAAGCCGTCGACGAGGTCACGGCGGGCACAGTCTGCGCCGTTCAGGGCTTGTCCGAAAGCTTCCCCGGGCAGGGGCTCGGCTGCGAAAGCGAGGGCGCTGCACCGATACTTGAGCCCGTGATGGCATACCGCATCAACCTCCCCAAGGGCGTTGACGCGCGCACGGCGCTTCCCAAGCTGCGGCAATTAGAGGACGAGGATCCCATGCTGCGCATTATGTGGAACGAGCAGCTCAGGCAAATTCGTGTGCAGCTCATGGGCAGGGTGCAGACCGAGGTGCTGTGCGCGCTCATAAAGGAGCGCTTCGACATGGATGTCACGATGGATCTAGGCGGCATCATGTACCGTGAGACGATAAAAGCCCCTGTACTCGGTGTCGGACATTTTGAGCCGCTGCGGCATTACGCCGAGGTTCATTTGGTGTTAGAGCCCTCCGAGCAGGGCAGCGGCATAAGCATTTGCAGCGACTGTCCCGAGGATATGCTCTCTCACGAATGGCAGCAGAGCATACTCACGAGCCTCATGTCAAAGGAGCACAAGGGCGTGCTCACGGGCTCGCCCATAACCGATATGCGCATCCGGCTCATCGCGGGCAGGGCGCATGTCAAGCACACCGAGGGCGGCGATTTCAGAGAGGCCGCCTGCCGCGCGGTGCGTCAGGGACTCATGAAGGCCGAAAGCGTGCTTTTAGAGCCGTGGTATGAGTTCACACTCGAGGTGCCGCCCGAGCAGATAGGCAGAGCTATAAGCGATATCCGCGCCATGAGCGGCGAGTTTGAGACCGAGGGCAGCAGCGTCATACACGGGCTTGCACCCGTTTCCGAGCTCAACGGCTATGCTGCCGAGCTTGCGTCATATACCTCCGGCCGGGGCAGGCTCACGACCATGCCCGCAGGGTACAGACCCTGCCACAATACGCAGACGGTGCTGGACAGCATCGACTATGACCCCGAGGCCGACCTTGAAAACACGCCAGACTCGGTGTTCTGCTCACACGGAGCGGGCGTTGCGGTCAAGTGGGATAAGGTCGAAGAGCACATGCACATAGACACCGGGTATGGCAGGGAAAAGACCCCCGAGCCAGTGTACCGTCCGCGCAACTTCAGCCTTGACGACAAGGAGCTTGAGGCGATAATGGAGCGGGAGTTCGGCCCTATCCGCCGCCGCGAGTACACCAGACCCGTGAGCGTGAGCACACAAAATGTCATCATCGAGCCGACGAAGCGGGAATATCTTATCGTCGACGGCTATAACCTGCTGTTTGCGTGGGATGAATTAAACGAGCTTGCTAAGGACGACCTTGACCTTGCAAGGACGAGGCTTATCGATATCCTGAAAAGCTACCGCGGCTTTAAGGATTGCGAGCTTGTGCTGGTGTTCGACGGCTACAAGGTCGAGGGCAACCCCGGAGAGCGCGAGACCGAGGGCATACACATTGCCTACACCAAGCAGAACGAGACCGCCGACATGTATATAGAAAAGCTTGCGAACGACATCGGCAAAAACTACGCCGTGCGGGTCATCACGAACGACAGCCTTATCCGCCTTTCGGCGCTGCGCTCGGGCGTGCTGCGCATGTCGTCGGGCGAGTTTATAAACGAGCTTAAATTTGCAAAGCAGCAAATTGCGGAGTATCTTGATGGAAAACGATGAACTTTTAAAAAGAGCGGCAGACTTAGCCGAAAGGTGCGAGCGCACATCATCGGTCACGCACACGGCGTTTTTAACGCCCGCCGAGCAGTTTGCGCTCACAAAGTGGGCAGCAACGGCAGACTGCAAGCTGCTTCTCACCGGCGGGCACCCCGACTGCGAGCGCAAGGCTGCGTTCTTCCTGCCGTTTTATATGGACGAGGACGAGCTGTGTCTTGAAGACTACATCTGCGCCGTCACCGCAAAGTCGGGCTTCGGCGAGCCTGCGCACCGCGATTATCTCGGCGCTGCGATGGGGCTCGGCGTCAAGCGTGAGTGGCTGGGCGATATCTGGGTGACGGGCGGCACGGCGACGATATTCTGCCTGCCGAGCGTCGAGCGGCATTTGCTCGACGGGCTCGACAAGGTCGGCAGATACGGGGTCAAGACCGCAATAATCGAGCTTAGCGAGCTTAAAGTTCCCGAGCGCAAGGTCAAAAATGTGACCTTTTCGGTCAAGAGCCCGCGCTTTGACGCAGTGTGCGCCGGAATGTTCAATCTCTCCCGCACCGCTGCGGCAGAGCGCATAGCGGCGGGCGACGCAAGCTTAAATTACTCGGTGTGCATGAAGCTTGATGCTCCCGTCCACGAGGGCGATGTCATCTCCCTGCGCGGCTGCGGCAAGGGCACCGTCGGCGCAGCGGGCGGTATGTCCAAAAAGGGCAGACAGTTTATATCCGCGGAGATCTACAAATAATAAGCAGAGTCTACGGACTCTGCTTTTGTTATCGTCTATATAATTCGTAAAATAATTTATATAAAACTCTTGACAAATTAGAAAAACAAGCCTATGATAAACTCAAAGGGAAAAAGAAAGGCAGACGAACATGAAAAAGACATTATATAGCTTAATGCTCAGTGAAGATGTGGTCGCCGAGGTCGACAGGCTGGCGCACCGTTTGGGCACCAACCGATCGAACCTCATCAATCAGATCCTTGCCGAGCATGTTAATCTGGTCACCCCCGAGCGCAGGATAAACGACATTTTCTCTGCTATCGAGCAGCTTATGACCCCGTCGAGGGAGCTTGTGCCGTTTGTTTCGCCCAATGCGATGACCATGTCGCTCAAGTCCTCGCTCGAGTACAAGTACCGACCCACCGTCAAGTACGAGGTCGAGCTTTACCGCGGCGACAGCGACTATCTCGGCGAGCTGACCGTCATTTTCCGCACGCAGTCGGCTGCGCTCATCCGCTCGATGAGCGAGTTTTTCCGCATTTGGAAGAGCATCGAGGATGCTCACCTGCGGCCGATGCTCGGCGCCAACGCGCCGAAGTATGCGCTGTATGACGGCAAGTTTATCCGCTCCATCGCGATCCCGAGCAGGGATTGCAGCTCTGACGAGCTTGCGAGCGTGCTTTCGGAATACATCAAGCTCTTCGACTCAATGATGAAGGGCTACCTCTCCGGACGCTTCGACGCAAGGGATATCGAGGCATGCTACTTCTCGTTGCTCAGAAGGATGGAAATTTTGATTTAAGGAGGTCAGTGCCATGAATGCACAGAACTTCACACAGAAAACTATTGAGACTATACAGACTGCGCAGTCGATGGCGCAGGAAAACCAGAACCAATATATAACACCGGAACACATCCTGTACGCTCTTGTCGATCAGGACGGCGGGCTCATCCCGTCGCTGCTTGGCAAGATGGGCGTTGACTGCAACACGGTGCTCGCTGAGCTCGACACCGCGATCGCGGCGCTTCCCAAGGTCACGGGCGACACGGATGTGTACCTCAGCCGTGAGGCTGACAGGGTGATGCAGGCGGCCGAGAAATCGGCAAAGAGCCTCGGCGATGAGTATCTTTCCGTCGAGCACCTGATGGTCGGTATTTTTGCCGCCGCAACACCGGCCATTAAGCGCATTTTCGCAGACCACGGCATCACGAAGTCTGCGTTTACCGCAGAGCTTGCCAAGGTCAAGAACGGCCCCGTCACGAGCGATAACCCCGAGAACACCTATGACGCACTTAAAAAGTACGGCACCGACCTTGTCGAGCGAGCCAGAAAGCAGGAGCTCGATCCGGTCATCGGCCGTGATAACGAGATAAGAAACATTGTCCGCATCCTGTCGAGAAAGACGAAGAACAACCCTGTTCTCATCGGCGAACCCGGTGTCGGCAAGACCGCCATCGCCGAGGGACTTGCCCAGCGTATCGTCCGCGGCGATGTCCCCGAGGGGCTTAAGGATAAGACGATATTCTCGCTGGACATGGGCGCACTGATTGCCGGCGCAAAGTACCGCGGCGAATTTGAGGAGCGTCTGAAGGCCGTTTTGGAGGAGATCAAGCAGTCCGAGGGCAAGATAATCCTCTTTATCGACGAGCTGCACACCATAGTGGGCGCAGGCAAGACCGAGGGCAGCATGGATGCAGGCAACCTCTTAAAGCCCATGCTTGCACGAGGCGAGCTGCACTGCATCGGCGCGACGACGCTCGACGAGTACCGCAAGTACATTGAAAAGGACGCAGCCCTTGAGCGTAGGTTCCAGCCGGTCATGGTCGACGAGCCCACGGTCGAGGACACGATATCCATCCTCCGTGGCCTTAAGGAGCGCTACGAGGTGTACCACGGCGTTCGCATCCACGATAACGCCCTTGTCGCAGCCGCAACGCTTTCCGACCGCTATATAACCGACCGTTTCCTGCCTGATAAGGCAATTGACCTTGTCGACGAGGCGTGCGCCCTCATCCGCACGGAGATAGACTCCATGCCCGCAGAGCTTGACGATGTCCGCCGCAAGATAATGCAGCTTGAGATCGAGGAGATGGCGCTTAAAAAGGAGACCGACCGGCTTTCAATGGAGCGTCTCGAGAAGCTCAGCGAGGAGCTTGCAAACATCAAGGATAAATTCAAGGAGCAAAAGTCCCGCTGGGAAAGCGAGAAGAGCAGCGTTGACGAGGTACAGAACCTCAAGGCCGAGATCGAGAAGATGCACGCCGATATCGAGAACGCCCAGCTCAGATACGAGTACGAGACCGCCGCAAAGCTCAAGTATTCAGACCTCCCCGCGCTCGAGCGCAAGCTGCAGGAGGCCGAAAAGCTCAGCGAGGAGCGCAAGTCCAATAGCATGGTGCACGACACCGTGACCGAGGAGGAGATAGCCGGTATCGTCGCAAAGTGGACGGGTATCCCCGTGGCAAAGCTCATGGAGGGCGAAAGAGAAAAGCTCCTGCACTTGGACGATGTTCTCCATCGCAGGGTGATAGGTCAGGACGAGGCCGTGCAGAAGGTCACGGAGGCCATTTGGCGCTCCCGTGCCGGTATCGCAGACCCGAACCGCCCCGTCGGCAGCTTCATGTTCCTCGGGCCGACCGGCGTCGGCAAGACGGAGCTTGCAAAGGCGCTTGCCGAGTGCCTGTTTGACGATGAGCACAACATCGTGCGTATCGACATGACCGAGTATATGGAGAAGTTCTCCGTCTCGCGCCTTATCGGCGCGCCTCCCGGATATGTCGGCTACGACGAGGGCGGCCAGCTGACAGAGGCCGTGCGCAGAAAGCCGTATTCCGTTGTCCTGTTCGACGAGATCGAAAAGGCGCACCCCGATGTTTTCAACATCCTGCTGCAAATTCTCGACGACGGCAGAATAACCGACTCGCAGGGCAGAACGGTCGACTTTAAAAACACCATTATCATCATGACCTCGAACCTCGGCAGCCAGTACCTGCTCGACGGCATTGATGATGCCGGCAACATCACCGAGGACGCAAAAAGCAGCGTGTTCGGCGAGCTGCACAGACAGTTCAGACCCGAATTTCTCAACCGTCTTGACGAGATCATCTGCTTCAAGCCCCTCACCAAGGCAGAGCTTGACGGCATCATCGATATCCTCACGGCGTCGCTCAAAAAGCGCCTTGCCGACAAGACCCTGGGTCTTGAGATCACCGATGCCGCAAAGCAGCTTATCATTGAGCGCGGCTTTGACCCCGTGTTCGGCGCAAGACCGCTCAAGAGATACCTGCAGGCAAGCGTTGAGACGCTTATCGCAAGGACGATACTGTCCGGCGAGATGGAAGCCGGTCATGTCATCACCATCGATGTCGAAAACGGCGAGCTTGTGTGTAGGTAACAAGAAAAAATCCCGAATCTTCACTGATTCGGGATTTTGTATTTATTGTCTTCGAAAAATTCGAGAACGACCTCGATAAATCGCTCAGTTGCCGGTGACGGACGGCGGCCCTTTTTGACGGCGACGCCGATGTCGCGGTACTGCGGCGGGTCAAACTCCTTGAGGCAGATGTTAAACGGCATGCGCTTTGTGACAAGCTCAGAGAGCATCGAAACGCCGAGCCCGCTTTCGACCATCGCCATGACCGAGTAGTCGTCGTTCACCTCGCAGTAGGTGCTCAAGGGCGAGCTTATAAGATCCTTGAAGCTTTCGTATATCTTCGAGACCTCGTTGTTCGACTCCTCCGTGAGTCTGACGATGCGCTCCTGACTCAAATGAGCCATAGGGTAGACCTTAGCGTCCGCCAGCGGGTGATCCGGCGGGAGCACGGCGAGCATGCGGTCGCGCATGAGCATCGTGACATCAAGATCGGGCGAGAACGGGGCGCTTATAAAGCCGCAGTCGATCTCACCTGCGCACAGGGCATCCTCGGTGTCGGAATACTCCATGTTCTGAAGCTGGAAAACTATCCTCGGATAGCGCAGCTCAAACTCCTTGAGTATCGCAGGCAGACACTGCGTGGAAAAGCTCGAGCACGAGCCGATGCGGATAAAGCCCGTTTCAAGACCCTTGAGGGCGTTGGCCTGCTCCTGCAATGCCTCAAAGCGGGAGCACATTTCCTTTATATACGGCAGCAGCATAACGCCGTCGGACGACAGTGACAGACCGCCTCTGTTCCGGCGCAGCAGATTGAGGTTCCAGTCATCCTCGAGGTCGGCGATCATGCGGCTGACGGCGGACTGGGTATAGCCCATGGTCTCGGCTGCCTTTGTGATGCTGCCGAGCTCTGCGACCTTGACGAACGCCTGATATTTCTGAATCGCCATAAATTAAACCTCCTAATTCTCATCAATCATGCCGTGACACGGGGGTATGCATTTGTGTAATACTTGGTCAGTATAACCTATCTGTAAGAAATAATCAAGAATAGATAATTTATTGACATTCCAAAAAATCATAATGCCCATGATTTTTATTCTCTTGCGTAATGTGCATGCACAGTGTATATTATAGCCGAAGCGAAGACAGATACAACGATTTGTCCATACTTTCTTTATTATCCTTCAGGAACTCTCCATCCTGATAAATAATTATCTCCATCTCCCCAATTGATCGGCACTGTTACCGACCGGTGCCGTCAAAAAAAGACTGACGCAGATTTTTTCTGCGTCAGTCTTTTTTTCGTTTTTATTACTTGTCGAAGGAATCGACGCTTGCCATGAACAGGCTGTTTTCCGCATCCGAGGGGATGAGGAAGCCGTTTCTCGGCGAGACGGAGAAGTCCTCGACGGCGGGGCCGTCCATGAGGCAGCTGCGCTTGAACTGCTGCGAGAAGTAGCGCTTGCAGTAGCTGCGCATCCACTTGATAAGCTCCTCGTCGGTAAACTCATCGCCGTAGGCGACCTTTGCGATACGCAGGGTCTTTGCCGGACTGAAGCCGCAGATCATCATCTTGTGGGTGAAGAAGTCCTGCAGACTGTAAGAGCCGACATTCTCCTCGCTCTTCTGCTCGATCTGATCGTCGTGTATGGGCAGAAGCTCGGGTGTTACGGGGCAGTCGAGAACGTCCCACAGCGCGTCGGCGAGCACCTTGTCCTCGGTGTGCTGGGCGATGTATCTCACGCCTGCGCGTACCTGAGTCTTGGTAAGACCCATGTTGACATCGTACATGCTGGTGTGGTCGCCGTTGTAGGTGCACCAGCCGTCTACAAACTCGCTGAGATCCTCGGTGCCGACATCAAGGCCGTTTACTTTGTTTGCGATGTCCATGAGCACCTGCGTGCGCTCGCGCGCCTGAGCATTCTCAAATGCGATGGAGTAGTCGTCGTGGGCGTGGCCGATATCGTCAAAATGCTTGTACACGCTCTCGCCGATGTCGATGACGCGAACCTCGGCGCCGACCTGCTCGGCGACGATGATGGCGTTGGACTTCGTGCGGGAGGAGGTGCCGAAGCAGGGGAGGGTGCAGGCAACGACGTTGGTGGACGGCAGTCCCATTCTCTTCATCGCCTCGGCGCAGATCATGACGCACAGGGTCGAGTCAACGCCGCCGGAGATGCCGACGACGCAGTGGTCGAGACCGGCGTACTCCATGCGCTTTACAAGGCCGGACACCTGAATGTCAATCATGCGGCGGCAGTAGTCGCCCATGTCCTTTTCAAACTCGGGCAGATGCGGCAGCTTGCGGTAGCTGCGGGTAAGCTCGGTCTCGGCAAACTCGCTGCCCCACGAAACTTCGAAGTGGGGGTACTTGCCCGTGCCGTAGATCTTTTCTTTTCTGCGCAGGTTCTCAAGATAATCAATGTCAAGCTCGGTGATGACCATGCAGTCTGCGCACTCGTCGGAGGCGAGCACGCTGCCGTTTTCGGCGACCATGCACAGGCCGGAGAAAACATTGTCGGTCGTCGACTCGCCCTTGCCGGGAGCAGCAAGGATCATGCCGCACTTAAGGTGCTTGGAGCGGTACTTGATATCCTCGGTGGCATCGTGAGTCGAGTAGACCGTTGCGGGGAAGGATGCCATGCTCGCGATGACGGTCGCACCTGCAAGAGCGTGGCGGGCAGCGGGAGACTCGATGGCCTTGGAGTCGCTTCCAAGCTCAACAGCAACGGCAAGACCGGGCAGGACAGAGCTTGTAAACAGTGCCTCTGAGCTGAGGAAGCAATCGAACAGGCCGCTTACATCGGCGTTTACATCCACGCTTGAAAACAGCGTGCCGTCGACCTCAGTGCGGGGCACCATGCCCAGAAGCTCGCCGTTGCAGATAACTGCGGCAACGCTGTAAAGGCAGCCGCCGCGCGGTGCGTAGGGCAGACCGACAACAGCGAGAATGTCCAGACCGCGGGTGGCCTCGATGACCTTGACGAGGGCGTTTTCCGCACCTCTTAAAATCACGCTGTGACCGATGAGGTCATAGCAGGAGCAGCCCGTGAGGGTCAGCTCGGGAAAAACGATGATCTTGACGCCCTTGTCGGCGGCAGTTTTGATGCAGTCGATGACACGACCGGCATTATAGTCTGCGTCTGCAACACGGATGACAGGGGACGCTGCTGCGACTTTAACAAATCCGTCTTTCATTATTTAGCCTCTTTCTCTATGATAAATAGGTTTTCGCCGTAGTAGTGGGTGATGGCCTTGCCGGATGTTTCAAAACTATCCTCATCGATTATTATCTTCAGCTTGTCGCCGGAAATGTAACATTCCTCAATGCCGTCAAGCTTCGGGAAAAGGTTCGTTTCAAGCTCCGTTTTAAGCTCGTCTAAATGCTGGGCGTAATACTGCGAGTCGTGGGGCACGGTGTAGCCCTCGACGGGAGCCTTCGCCGTGAAGCATATGACGAGGAACGCAGCGAAAATGCCGAGAAACAGAACGCAGCCGGCAGGCTTTATCCACTTTACAAACTGTTCTCCGGCGGTCATATCAGAACTTTACGCGCTCGGCGATGTAATCTCTTACCTCGCTGATGGGGATGCGCACCTGCTCCATGCTGTCACGCTCACGCACGGTGACGCAGTGGTCGGCCTCGTCCGTCTCGGTGCCGACGGTGTTGAAGTCAAAGGTGATGCAGTAGGGGGTGCCTATCTCGTCCTCGCGGCGGTAGCGCTTGCCGATGGAGCCTGTCTCGTCATAATCGACCATGAACTCCTTGGAAAGCTCGTTGTAAAGCTCCATAGCCGGGCCTGTGAGTATCTCCTTCTTCGAGAGCGGCAGGATGGCGCACTTGAAGGGAGCAAGAGCCGGATGCAGGTGCAGAACGGTGCGGACATCGTCGTTGCCCTTCTTGTCCTGGCCGACGACCTCCTCGTCGTATGCCTCGCACAGGAATGCAAGCGCAACACGGTCGCAGCCGAGCGACGGCTCGATGACATAGGGGATGTAGTGCTCATTGGTCTCCTGATCAAAATAGGTCAGATCCTTGCCGGAGGCCTCCTGATGACGGCCGAGGTCGTAATCGGTGCGGTCGGCAATGCCCCACAGCTCGCCCCAATCGGTGAACGGGAAGGCGTATTCTATATCGGTAGTTGCACGGGAGTAGAACGCAAGCTCGGCCGGCTCATGGTCACGCAGACGGAGGTTTTCCTCCTTGATGCCCAGAGACAGCAGCCAGTTTTTGCAGAAGTCCTTCCAGTAAGCGAACCACTCAAGGTCGGTGCCCGGCTTGCAGAAGAACTCGCACTCCATCTGCTCAAACTCACGGGTGCGGAAGATGAAGTTGCCCGGGGTGATCTCGTTGCGGAATGCCTTGCCGACCTGGCAGACGCCGAACGGCAGCTTTTTGCGGGTGGTGCGCTGGATGTTTGCGAAGTTTACGAAAATGCCCTGAGCGGTCTCGGGACGCAGGTAGCAGGTGGAGCTGGAGTCCTCGGTAACGCCGATGGCAGTCTTGAACATGAGGTTGAACTTGCGGATGGGGGTAAAGTCATGCTTGCCGCAGACGGGGCAGATGACATCCTCGTGGGATGCGATGAATGCGTCCATCTCGTCAAAGCTCATTGCGTCGACATTGACCTCGTGGTGCTCCTCGGCGATGAGCTTGTCGGCACGGTGGCGGGATTTGCAGGCCTTGCAGTCGAGCAGGGGATCGGAGAAGCTCGACACATGGCCGGTGGTGACCCAGGTCTGGGGGTTCATGATGATGGCAGCGTCAAGACCGACATTGTAGGGGCTTTCCTGAACGAATTTCTTCAGCCAGGCCTTTTTTACATTGTTCTTGAACTCCACGCCGAGCGGGCCATAGTCCCAGCTGTTTGCAAGTCCGCCGTAGATCTCGCTGCCTGCGTAAACATAGCCGCGGTTCTTGCACAGGGCGACGATCTTGTCCATTGATTTTTCGGAATTTTTCATTTTTACATCCTTTCCTGCGGCTGGCTGCCGCAGCAAATTTTATTTGCAGATACAACATTTATCTACAAACAAATACTATACCATGTATAAAGATTTTTTACAACTAATGATAATAATAAAACAAAATAATAAAACAAGCCCCGATAGCAAAATAAAGACCCTAGGACGGATGCAGATAAGGATAAATCGCCCTGAAAACGGACATTCGCCATTTAGCAGGACGCACTAAGACTTTTCAGGGTGCGCCAGCAGTTTTGAGCGAGTTATTTTTCGTTCAGACAAAACAAGAAAATTCCGGCAATACTTTGTGTATTACCGGAATTATTTGTGAAGTATGAGCGGAAAAGAACCGGTCAAAACCGGTTTCTCCTTGTCTGTGTTCGTCCTCGGGTCTTTAATAATCAACCGGTTCGCTGAACGGCTTTTCGAGGCACTCGGGGTGCTCAAGGATGTACTTGAGAAGTC
>CAVGBM010000087.1:0-7923 GCA_963627445.1 Oscillospiraceae bacterium
CCCTCAAGTATCTCCCCGGCAAGGAGAAGGCCATCCAGGGTCTTCGCCGTGTCTCGAAGCCCGGCCTCCGCGTTTACGCCGGAGCAGACGAGCTTCCCAAGGTCCTCAAGGGCCTCGGTATCGCTATCGTATCCACTTCTAAGGGCGTCATGACCGATAAGGCTGCTCGCGCAGCTCACGTCGGCGGCGAAGTCCTTGCGTTCGTATGGTAAGGAGGAACTGATCATGTCTAGAATTGGTAGAGCTCCCATTACCGTCCCCGCAGGAGTAGAAGTTAAGATCGACGGCCGCCATGTCGCAGTCAAGGGCCCCAAGGGCGCACTTGAGATGACCGTGGCACCCAACATGAAGGTTGAACTCGACGCAGGCGTTATTCATGTCTCCCGTCCCAATGATGAGAAGACCAACCGTTCTCTTCACGGCCTTACCCGCACCCTCGTAAACAACATGGTCGTCGGCGTGTCCGAAGGCTTTTCCAAGACCCTCGAGGTCAACGGCGTTGGTTACCGTGCAGCTAAGGAAGGCAAGAACCTCGTTCTGAACATCGGCTACTCGCATCAGGTCATCGTACCCGAGACCGAGGATATCCAGATCGAAGTTCCCAACCCCAACCAGATCATCATTAAGGGTATTGACAAGCAGAAGGTCGGCCAGTTTGCAGCAGAAGTTCGTGGCAAGCGTCCTCCCGAGCCTTACAAGGGCAAGGGCATCAAGTACGATTACGAAGTTGTCCGCCGCAAAGAAGGCAAGACCGGTGCTAAGTAAAGGGAGGTGTGCCTGAATGATTAAAAGACCTGATACAAGAGCACAGCGCATCAAGCGCCATGCAAGAGTACGCGGCAAGATCTCCGGCACTCCCGAGAGACCCCGTCTGAGCGTATTCCGCAGCGAAAACCACATCTATGCACAGATCATCGACGATGTCGCAGGCAACACTCTTGTCTCCGCATCCACCGTTGAGAAGGCATTTGAAGGCAACGGCAGCAACATTGAAGCAGCCAAGAAGATCGGCAACACCATTGCCGAGCGCGCACTGGCAAAGGGCATCGAGAATGTCGTCTTTGACCGTGGCGGCTACATCTTCCACGGCCGTGTTGCGGCACTCGCCGAGGGCGCTCGTGAGAGCGGCCTGAAGTTCTAAGGGAGGAGGAAACTATAATGGCTTATAATAACGACAGAAGAGATCGTCGCAGAGACGAGGAAGCTTCCGAATTCGTCGAGAAGGTAGTTTCCCTCAACCGTGTATCCAAGACCGTCAAGGGCGGCCGTGTTATGAAGTTCTCCGCACTTTGCGTTGTCGGCGACGGCAAGGGCCGCGTAGGCTATGGCCTGGGCAAGGCAAACGAAGTTTCCGAAGCGATCCGCAAGGGTCTCGAGGATGCAAAGAAGAACATCGTGACCGTTACCCTGCAGGGCACCACCATTCCTCACGAGATCATCGGTGAGTTCGGTGCAGGCCGTGTTCTGCTCAAGCCCGCAGCACCCGGTACCGGCGTTATCGCCGGCGGCGCAGTTCGTGCAGTTGTTGAGGCAGCCGGCATCAAGGACATCCGTACCAAGTGCCTGCGCACCAACAATCCCGCAAACGTCGTTGCGGCAACCATGCAGGGCCTTATGTCTCTCCGTGATGCAGCTCAGGTTGCAGCGGTCAGAGGCAAGACTCCTGAAGAGATCCAGGGTTAAGGAGGGCGCAACATGGCAAATCTTAGAATTAAGCTCGTAAAGAGCCTCAACGGTCGTCATGACAAGCACATTGCGACCGCAAACTCCCTCGGACTGCACAAGATCGGCAACGAGACCGTTCAGCCCGACAACCCCCAGACCAGGGGCAAGATCGCCAAGATCGGCTATCTCCTCCAGGTAACAGAAGAATAAGGAGGAAAAGCAATGTATATCAATGAACTTTCTCCCGTAGCAGGCTCCACCCATGTCAATAAGCGCAAGGGCAGAGGCCACGCGACCGGCAACGGCAAGACCGCAGGCCGCGGTCACAAGGGTCAGAAGGCACGCTCCGGCGGCGGTGTCCGCATCGGCTTCGAAGGCGGCCAGATGCCTCTTGCACGCCGTATCCCCAAGAGAGGCTTCAACAACATCTTTGCTAAGCCCCTGGAGTCGGTCAATGTCAGCACTCTTGACAAGTTTGAAGACGGTGCAGTCGTCGACGCACAGGCTCTTCTGGACGCAGGCGTTCTCTCCAAGTGCCGTTACGGCGTAAAGATCCTCGGCAACGGCGAGATCACCAAAAAGCTTACTGTAAAGGCTTCCGCTTTCTCTGAAACCGCAAAAGAAAAAATTGAGGCGGCAGGCGGAAAGGCCGAGGTGATCTAAGTGCTGCAGACAATGCGCAATGCATGGAAGACCGAAGATATACGCAGAAAAATTCTGTTTACTCTCTTCGTCATCCTGATCTACCGTCTTGGTAATGCTGTCCCCGTTCCCTATGTCAACATCGATGCACTGGGAAGCTACTTCGATACGATGCAGAACACCATCTTCGGTATGTTGAACGTCATGAGCGGCGGCGCATTCTCCAACGCAACGATCTTTGCTCTTTCCATCCAGCCGTACATCAACGCTTCCATTATCATTCAGCTGCTGGGCATCGCATTCCCGAAGCTCGGCAATCTGAGCAAGGAAGGCGGCGAGGAAGGCAAGAAGAAGATCGCAGCCATCACCCGTTACACCACCGTAGGCATCGGCCTTCTCCAGGGCTTTGCTTACTACATGATGATCAAGGGCTACGGCTTCCTGACCACCGACGGACAGTCCCTCTGGGCTGCAATAGTCATCATTCTGACCTTCACCTCCGGCTCTGCACTTATCATGTGGCTGGGTGAGCAGATCACTGAGTTCGGCATCGGCAACGGTATTTCGATCATTCTGTTCGCAAGCATCGTTTCCAGATTCCCGACCGATGTTTACAATATGATCAGCAGCGCAGCACAGGGCACCACCCCCGTTTGGGTAACGGCACTGATGCTCCTCGGCGCACTGGCCATGATCGTGCTCATCGTTCTCATAAACGACTCCGAGCGCCGCATCCCTGTCCAGTACGCAAAGCGCGTAGTCGGCCGTAAGATGTACGGCGGCCAGAGCACCCACCTTCCCATGAAGGTCAACATGAGCGGTGTTCTCCCCATCATCTTCGCTCAGACCATCGCGACCATCCCTGCGACCATCGCAGGCTTCACCGGACACAGCGACAGCGCATGGGCAAGCACGACCTCGATCGGCTATGCCATCGCTTACTTCCTGCTGATAATCTTCTTCGCATACTTCTACTCGACCATTCAGTTCGACCCCATAGAGGTATCCAATAACCTGAAGAAGAACGGCGGCTACATCCCGGGCTTCCGCCCCGGCAAGCCGACCAGCGACTTTATAAGAAGAGTGCTCAACAAGATCACCCTCTTCGGTGCTATCTATCTGAGTATCATCGCTGTCGTCCCCATTCTGATTGCACACTTCAGCCAGGAGGCCGCACTGAGCGGCGTGTCTCTGGGCGGCACCTCGATCATAATCGTCGTCGGTGTTGCACTTGAGACCGTAAGAGCTCTCGAGGCACAGATGCTGATGCGCAATTACAAGGGCTTCCTTAGCTGATAACAAGAGGTGGATAATATGAAGCTTATACTTTTAGGCGCTCCCGGCGCCGGTAAAGGCACTCAGGCAGAGATACTCAGCAAGATGCTGAATATCCCCACCATTTCGACCGGCAACATCCTTCGTGCAGCCATGAAGAACGGTACCCCCGTCGGCCTGCGTGCAAAGGAATATGTCGAGAGCGGCAAGCTCGTCCCCGATGATGTCATCATCGGCATCGTAAACGAGCGTCTGGCCGAGCCCGACTGTGCAAACGGTTACATTCTCGACGGTATGCCCCGCACCATTCCCCAGGCCGAAGCTCTGGAGAAGTCGGGCGTCGACATTGACTGCGCCCTGTCTATTGAGATAGCAGACGAGGTCATCGTCGAGCGTATGTCCGGCCGCAGGACCTGCAAGGATTGCAGCCAGACCTTCCACATCGTTTCCAATCCCCCCAAAGTTGAGGGCAAGTGCGACTTCTGCGGCGGTGAGCTCACCATCCGCAAGGACGACGCTCCCGAGACCGTCAAGGCTCGTTTGGAGACTTATCACAAGGAGACCGAGCCTCTTAAGGCTTTCTATGAAAGCCGCGGCAAGCTGAAGAGCGTTGACAATCAGCCTACCATCGAGGCAACGACCGAAGTCATCAAGTCGGCGCTGGGTATCTGATCTATGTCCAGAGATCCCATCATCATCAAATCGCCGAGGGAAATAGAGATCATGCGCAAGGCGGGCAAGATTACCGCCGGCGCACGATCCGTCGCCCGCGCTGCGATCGCCGACGGTCTGACAACAAAGCAGATCGACAAGGCCGTTAATGAATTTATCGTGAAATCCCGCGCCATCCCGACCTTTAAGGGCTACGGCGGGTTTCCGGCGAGCACCTGCATTTCGATAAACGAAGAAGTGATCCACGGCATCCCCGGCAAAAGGGTCATCCGCAACGGCGATATAGTCTCCGTTGATGTCGGAGCGACCTTCGGCGGCTACGTCGGCGACTGCGCAGGAACTTACCCCTGCGGCGAGATCTCCGACGAGGCCAAAAGGCTCATCGAGGTAACGAGACAGAGCTTTTTCGAGGGGCTGAAGTTTGCAAAGAGCGGATACCGCATCAGCGATATCGGCGCTGCAATTCAGGAATATGTCGAAGGCCACGGCTACTCGATAGTCCGTGACTATGTCGGTCACGGTGTCGGCCATGAGATGCACGAAGCTCCCGAGGTTCCAAACTACGATATAAGAGGTCTGCGTCCCAACCCCAGACTCGTTCCCGGAATGACGATAGCCATCGAGCCGATGGTAACCGTCGGCGACTTCCATGTGAAGGTTCTGGATAACGACTGGACGGTCGTGACCGTAGACGGCAGTCTCGCCGCTCACTATGAAAATACTATATGTATCACCGACGGTGAGCCCGAGATCTTAACAATGGCAGAGAATATTGACTGACGGCGACTTCCGTCAAAACCGACCAGGAGGAAATTTACTTTGGCAAAAGACGATGTAATCGAACTCGAGGGCACGGTAGTCGAGTCCCTGCCCAACACGATGTTTCTCGTAGATATCGGTCAGGGTCACACGATCCTGGCGCATATCTCGGGAAAGCTCAGAATGAACTTCATCAGGATCCTCCCCGGAGATAAGGTCACGGTTCAGATGTCACCTTATGACCTGACCCGCGGACGTATCACCTGGAGAAGCAAGTAGGAGGTAAAACAAATGAAAGTAAGACCTTCCGTGAAGCCTATGTGCGAGAAATGCAAGATCATTAAGCGCAAGGGCAAAGTCATGGTAATTTGCGAAAACCCCAAGCACAAGCAGAGACAGGGCTAATCGCCTGTCCTTAAAAAACGAAATCCCGCATGGGCCCTAAGGCTCCCTCCGGCGGGAATAAGCCCTAAGACCCGCACAAATGCGGAATAAAAATCGAAAGGAATGATCGATCAATATGGCACGTATAGCCGGCGTTGACCTGCCCAAGGACAAGAGAATAGAGATAGGCCTGACCTATGTCTATGGTATCGGCAGAACCAGCGCAAACAAAATACTGGAAATGACCGGTATAAACCCCGACACCCGTGTTAAGGACCTCACCGAAGAGGAAGAAAGCAAGCTGCGTGAATGCATTGACCACCACTTCATCGTTGAAGGCGACCTGCGCCGCTCGATAGCACTTGACATCAAGCGCCTGACCGAGATCGGCTGCTACCGTGGTCTGCGCCATCGCCGTGGCCTGCCTGTCCGCGGACAGCGCAGCAAAACCAACGCTCGTACTCGCAAGGGTCCGAAACGCACCATCGCAAATAAGAAGAAGTAAGGAGGGATATGAATTATGGCAGCAAACGCTAAGAAAAAAGTCAGAACACGCCGCAGAGAGCGTAAGAACATTGAAAAGGGCCAGGTTCATATCAGCTCTTCCTTCAATAACACCATGGTCACCATCACCGACACCCAGGGCAACGCACTGTCTTGGGCATCTGCCGGCGGCATGGGTTTCCGTGGCAGCAGAAAGTCCACCCCCTTCGCAGCACAGACCGCAGCCGAGACTGCCGCAAAGGCAGCTATGGAGCATGGTCTGAAGACCGTCGAAGTATTCGTCAAGGGACCCGGTTCAGGTCGTGAAGCAGCCATCCGCGCACTTCAGACCGCAGGTCTGGAAGTAACGATGATCAAGGATGTCACCCCCATTCCTCACAATGGCTGCCGTCCTCCGAAGCGTCGTCGTGTCTAATTGAAGGAGGGAAACACAAATGGCAAGATATACTGAAGCAGTATGCCGCATGTGCCGCAGAGAGGGTCAGAAGCTCTTTCTGAAGGGCGATCGCTGCTACACCAAATGCGCACTTGAGAACAGATCTTATCCTCCCGGACAGCATGGTCAGGGACGCAGCAAGAGCTCCGAGTACGGCCAGCAGCTTCGTGAGAAGCAGAAGGCAAAGAGATACTACGGTGTTCTCGAGAGCCAGTTCCGCAGCTACTACGAGATGGCAGAGCGCCGCCAGGGCAAGACCGGCGAGAACCTGCTGAGCATTCTCGAGTGCCGCCTGGACAATGTCGTTTACCGTCTCGGCTTCGCAATGAGCCGTGCGGAGGCTCGCCAGATGGTCAGCCACGGTCATTTTACCGTTAACGGCCGCAAGGTCAACATCCCCAGCTACCAGGTAAAGCCCGGCATGGTTATTACCCTTAAAGAGAGCAGCCGCGGTCTTGAAAAGATCAAGGCAAATGTTGAGGCAAACAGCTCTCGTCCCGCACCCAAGTGGCTTGAGTACGATGCAAACAACCAGATCGCAAAGGTCGTCGGTGTTCCTGCTCGTGATGACATCGACCTCCCCATCGAGGAGCACCTCATCGTCGAGTTGTACTCTAAGTAATACAGACACCCTCAAATTGGTAAGCTGAACAATTGCAGGCGCATAAAGCGTCGAACTTAATAAGGAGGGTTATATTAAAATATGATCGAAATAGAAAAGCCGCGTATAGAGTGTATTGAAACTCCGACCGAAAGCTCCTATGGTAAGTATATTATCGAGCCTCTGGAGCGCGGCTACGGTACGACACTTGGTAACTCTCTGCGCAGGGTTTTGCTGTCCTCCCTTCCCGGCACTGCTGTCACCAGCATCAGGATAAACGGTGTCCAGCATGAGTTCTCCACCATTCCCGGTGTCAAGGAAGATGTGACGGAGATCGTTCTTAATGTCAAGAGCATCATCGCCCGTCTTCACAGTGAGGGAGCAAAAACCGTCTATATTGAGGCCGTAGGCGAAGGCGTTGTCACCGCCGGCGACATCAAGACAGACGCAGAGGTCGAGATTCTTAATCCCGAGCAGCCCATAGCGACCCTGGAGCCCGACGGCGCGCTCTCCATGGAGCTCACCTTCGACCACGGCCGTGGCTATGTCTCTGCCGACAAGAACAAGAATCCTCAGACCGCAATCGGGACCATCCCTGTTGATTCTATCTACACTCCCGTCCTCAAGGTCAACTACTCCGTTGAAAATACCCGTGTCGGTAATCAGACGGACTTTGATAAGCTGACCATCGAGGTCTGGACGGACAAGACCATCACCGCTCGTGATGCCGTCTCTCTCGGCGCAAAGATCCTTTGCGACCACTTCACCCTGTTCACCGATCTCTCCGACACTGTCGGCAACCACCCCACCGTGGTAGAGAAGACCGAGCAGCAGCGTGACAAGGTCCTTGAGATGACCATCGAAGAGCTTGACCTGTCCGTGAGAAGCTTCAACTGCCTCAAGCGTGCAAACATCAATACTGTTGAGGATCTTATCTCCAAGACTCAGGACGAGATGATAAAGGTCCGTAACCTTGGCCGCAAGT
>CAVGBM010000088.1:0-3020 GCA_963627445.1 Oscillospiraceae bacterium
TTACAAAAGAAACGCGACCAAAGGCGCTTAACCGCCCTTTGGAAACCAGGTCCAGGACATTTGCCGACATTCTGAGTAACTGCGGTGACCATATCGGTGCAAGCTGCTTAAGGGTGCTAGAGTTTAGATAGGTGCGGCTAGTTTGCAGTGCACCGATAGGTTGATATACAGCCTAAACTCCAGCATGAACTCACCTGTCGGGCTGTCGCAATTTCGAGTAGCTTAAGCGGCCGTTCGCTATTGAAAAAGCTTTTATTTCAAAAGCTTTGACCAGGTTTTTGCTCCGACGATGCCGTCGACGGTGATGGCGGATTTTTTCTGGAACTTGCGCAGGGCGTGGTCGGTCGCGGGGCCGAACGAGCCGTCGATGGCCAGCACCTTGCCCGCCGAGTCCTTATACCCGAGCTGCTTCAGCAGCCGCTGGAGCGTTTTGACCTGCGCGCCGCGGCTGCCCCGCTCGAGCTGGTCGAGCGAGACCTTGACCGTCTGCACCGCGGGCTTTGTCTCGGGCTTTGCCGCCGTATCGCCTCCGCCGGAGACGTAGCTTGCCCCGAAGGCGCGGCACACGCCCTTGGCTATCGCCTCGCCGATGGCGGTCGTATTATTGACTATCCACTTTGCGATCTCGGCATTATCATGGAAGTCGACCTCGAGGTAGACGCAGGTGCTCGTGGTGTAGCGCAGCTCGTAAAACCGCGCGGTCTTCACGCCCCTTGACGAGCCGTAGGGTGCTATCGCCCTGACCTCGTCGTAGATAGGCTGCGCTGCGGCGAGGCGCTTTTCGGTCTTGTCGATGACATACGCCTCTGCGCCCTTGCCGCCGCCGGCGTTTGTGTGGATGCACAGATGCAGATCCGCGCCCCAGGTGTTCGACTCGGCCACTCGGGTGTACATGGCGTTCGTGCCGTCCTCAAAATTCGTGCGCACGGCAAAGCCGCTGCGCTCAAGCGCCGTCTTGCAGGCGGCCGCTATCTTGCGGCACTGCGCCGCTTCATTGGTGCTGCCGTAGGCATAGAGGTTGCGCACCTGATCCGACGGCGACAGATATATCTTTTTCATATTTTCACCTTCCGTATTGATATTATATTCAGCTGGCGGGTGTTCGGCTCAGACAAACCAGAAGCCTGTTACATAGATGTCCTGAGTTGTTGCCACCTTTGATGCCGGGCAGCGGATCTGCACGCCGTTGCCGTTGGAGACTCTTGCGCCGAGTGCGCCCGCCGCGCAGTAGCCGCTCATCGCGTGCGCATAGCCGGGGCGATAGCCCTCGGGAATGGTGAGCACCTGCAGCGGCGTTGCCGCAGCAAGCTCTGACGACAGCTTAAAATACGCGCGGACAAAGCACAGGTTCAAAAACGGGTAGTGGTACGCGGTGTAGCTCAGACCCGTGATGCCGTTTCCCGTGAGCGTGAACGCCTGGCGGATCTGCGTTGCGCCCGTGCCGCCGGAGGCCACCGGCAGCGGATCGGGGATCGAGATGCCGTCGACGCTGGTTTTGAGCTCGTTTATTGCTGCAACAAGGCTCGCCTTCGCGGTAGTCGTAAGGCTGTTGAGGCTGCCGAGCTTATCGGAAAGCGCGCTGTGCAGCTCTGCCGTCACGCGCGCGGCGACAGCCGACTCCCACGAACCGTCCTGCTTCACGGTGAGATACGCGAGCGTCTGCTCGTCGGCAAAGCCGACAAAGCTGATCTCCGTCGCGCCCTTGTCAAGGAGCGTGAACCACAGCGTCTCGCCGTCCGATGCGACCTTCATGACCGGCTTTCCGTCCTCGACGGCTGCCTTGACCTGCGCGAAGGTCTTGTCGGCGGTGATCGCGCCGTTTTGCGTTGCGAGCGTGACCTCGAAAATACCGACGCTTCCCGAGCCGCCCGATGCGGAGATGGTCCTGCCGTCGGCCGCGATGGTGATATTACTGCCCGCAATGAGCTTATCCTGCTTACTGTCCGCCTCGGCCTTCACCTCGTTTATCGCGCCGACGAACTGGGTCTTTTCGCTCGTTTGAAGCTGCGTCAGGTCGCCGAGCTTTGCCGCCGTGTCAAGGCACACATCGGGCGTGGGCGTGCCGGTATCGGGGACGCTGTCCTCCAGGGAGCTGAGCACCGTGCCGAGGTTTTCCTCGTTCGTGCGCAGGGTGAGTTTGCCCTCGGCGCTGATGCCGCGGACATAGCAGCTGATATCGCCCTCGTCCTTCAGCAGCTCCCAGGGCACGGTGCACACATCGACCTCGGCGCTTATGCGGCGCGACTGGCCGCTGTGCTCGTTCGTAAAATCTATCTGCTTTGTAAGCCCCGACCACTCGTCGGAAAAGCTGAGGCTCAGCTTATTGAGCCCCACCGTGCCCGCCAAAAGCGGCTCACGCTCCGATATCCTAAGCTCGGTGCCCGTAATTTTCGCTTTTATCATAATTATTTTCCTTTCCTGTCACCTGCGTCGTCGGCAGCGTCACGCAGCCCCGACACGAGCCTTTTTAAAAATTTCGGCATGGGCGCGCCGAGCTTCGCGGCATTTTCAATGACGCTGCCAAGCTCGGTGAAGATATACCACGCCGCAACGATCGCAGCCATAGTCGACGCTTATAAACCCGTCGCCGAGCTTGCCTGCAATAACGCCCAGCGCGATATCGCACAGCGCCGCGACCAAAACCGCCGCTATGCTGCCCAGCTTGTGCCACAAACCCTGGCTTGCCTTGCGGCTCGTCCACTGCCCAAGGTAGATCGCCGCAAACGAGCCCGTCAGGTAGTCGAGCACCATCGAGCACAGCCAGAGGACGATCACCCAGCCGACCCAGCCGAACAGCGCCGTGCCGAAGGCTATCACCGCCGAAAACGCGGCCTTTATCTGCACCGCTTTGTCGTTTGCCTCCATTGTTTTCACCTCCAATTTATCTAAATGCAGCTGATCGTCAAAAAACCAAGAAAATTAGGCGTTGCGGGTAAAATCCAATACGCAGCAGGGGGAGTGTGAGGGGGGTAACGAAGTGGCGGTGCGGTAGTGAATGACATGCCGGGGGCATGTCAGAG
>CAVGBM010000089.1:0-6106 GCA_963627445.1 Oscillospiraceae bacterium
CATAATGGACATATATGGGCTAGGGGTTTAGCGAAGCATGAGCGGAAAGCTGCCCGTCAAAACCGATAGGTGTTCGGCTACCGCCAACTCCAGAAAGGATAATTTTTGCCATGATGATCTCAACAAAAGGACGCTACGCACTGCGTGTCATGATAGATATTGCCGACAATTCCGGCGGCGAGTATGTGCCGCTTAAGGATATCGCCGAGCGGCAGGGCATCTCCCTCAAGTACCTTGAGCAGGTCATTGCGCTTTTAGTGCGAGCCGGGCTCGTTTCCGGCCTTCGTGGCACGGGCGGTGGCTACCGGCTCACAAAGCCCGCCGAGGATTACACCGCGGGCGAGATACTTTACGCCGTCGAGGGAAGCCTTGCGCCCATCGCCTGCCTAAAAGACAGCCCCAACGCCTGCCCCCGCAGCGAATCCTGCGCCACGCTCCCGTTCTGGGAGGGCTACTATAAGGTCATAAGCGACTATGTCGACGGCGTGAAGCTCAGCGACATGATGAAAAAACCGAGGTGAAAACACCTCGGTTTTTGCGTTTAGTTCTTATTCAATCCGTTCATGTATTCATTATATATATCGTCGGCGGATTTGACATCCTCCGTCGGCGTGGGCGTAGAGGTCGGGGTCGGGGTCGCGGTAGGCACAGCCTCGGTCGCGGCGGGCTTTGCTTCACCGAACACGTCCAGTGCGTCGGGCAGAACACCAGCCACCGATGCCGCGGCAAAGCCGCACACCAGCAAGAACACCACGACTATCACCCACAGCACAGCCTTGCTGCGCAGGGGATTTTTGCTCGCGGCCTTTTCACGGGTCGTCGCCTTGTAGGCTCTGGCATCGAGGGAATCCATGCGGCTGGATATGCGCGCCTGGCGCGAGATGAGCTGCTTTCCCATGAGCGCCTCGCTGTTATTCGGGTCGTCTGCGAGCACCTCGTCAAACAGGGCGTCCGCATCCGACCAATAACCCTGTGAGATCAGATGATACGCCTTTTCGACCTTGTGCGCCTCCGCTTTTTGCTCGGGCGAGCCGTGCAGCAGCTCCTCAAAAGTGGTCTTGTCTTCCGTATCGGACACCTCCGTTTCGAAAATTTCAATATATTTTACCATCATATCGCACACAGGTCAATGTTGAATTTTCCTGACGGATATATTACAATTCGGTCAGGAAGTGACCAGAATGAAACGACTTATAATTTTTGACCTTGACGGCACGCTGCTTGACACGCTCGAGGATCTGTGCGATGCGACAAACTACGCTCTGCGCGCGGAAAACCTGCCAGAGCGGAGCCTAGATGAGGTGCGCGCGTTTGTCGGCAACGGCATAAGGCTCCTTATAGAGCGCGCCGTGCCGCAGGGCACGCCCCCGGCCGTGACCGACCGCGTTTTTGAGGTGTTTAAGGCGTATTACGCCGAGCACTGCACGGTGAAGACCGCGCCCTACGCCGGTATGACCGAGGTGCTGCGGCTTTTAAAGGCGCGGGGCTATCTTCTCGGCGTGGTGTCCAATAAGGCCGATGCGCCGGCAAAGGCGATCGTTGCGCACTATTTCCCCGCGGTGTTCGACTCCGTCGTCGGCGAGCGTGAGGGCGTGCGCAAAAAGCCTGCACCCGATGCCGTTTTCGAGACGGCAAAGGCGCTTGGCCGCACGATAGAGAAGCTTTGCTATGTCGGCGACTCCGACGTTGATGCCATGACAGCGCAAAACGCGGGCGCACGCTGCGTCCTGGTGTCGTGGGGCTTTCGCGAGCGCGCACTTTTGGAGAGCTTTTCGCCGTCGGCCGTCGTTGACACGGCAGAGGAACTGTTAAAGGAGCTGATAAAATGAAGATAAATAAGAAGCTTTTGCAGACGCTTGCCAGCGCCGGTATCGGCTACGCCACGGGCATGCTCAATCCGGCGTATGTCATCGGCCTGAGCAAGGGCTACGATATCCGCAAAAAGGGCTCAGGCAACCCGGGCGCGTCGAACACCATCATTCTCGAGGGCAAGAAGGCGGGGCTTTTCGTCATGGCCTTCGATATCAGCAAGGCCGCCGTCGCCGTGAGCCTCAGCCGCCGGCTTTTCCCGAAGTACGACTGCGCGGGCGAGACCGCCGGTACGGCCTGCGTGCTCGGGCACATGTTTCCGGCAGTGCTGGGATTCAAGGGCGGAAAGGGGCTTGCCTGCCTCGGCGGCGAGATACTGGCCTTCGGCCTGCACGATTTTGCGACCATGCTGTTTTTTGAAAGCGTGCTTTTAATGGCGACCCGCTACATCTGCCTTGTGCCGATCACGCTGTCGGTCGCGTATCCCATTTATCACGGCTTTGAGACCGGCAACTGGAAGGGCTCGGCCATCCTCGGCACGGTCGCTTTGCCCGTGCTCGTAAAGCATGTTGAGAACCTCCGCCGCATCGCCGAGGGCAGGGAGCTCAAGGTCGACTTCCTCTGGGACAGGGAAGGCGAGCTCGAGCGCACCGGCTGGGAGGAAGAAGAATAAAACGAAGGCTGCACGCCGAGCGTGCAGCCTTGCTTTATTCAGCTAAGTTTTTTGCCTAGGGCAAAAAGTTAAGTTTGCTGGCGCAAGTGAAGTTGAGCGCCACGGCGCTCAGATGCAAAAAGATGTTGACAAATTTAGCGGGTAAGGCTATTACAATAAATGGAATAGGTGCCACCCAATAGACGGTTGCCCGCGAATACTAAAAACTTATGTAATCGCCTTGGCAGAGGCGATTACATCTTTTTATTGCTTATTTTCTGCAAGCTAGCAGAAGAGCAGCGAAGGTAATAAGAACCATTGCAAACTCGAACATATCCGAATATGTAACAGCCATGTTACCACCTCCTTGAGTCAAACTCGAGGAGGTTTTTCAATACGCATTTAAGCTTCTACTAACCGCTAGTGCGCCAGCCCGACCGTTAACTGCATTTTAGAGTTTGGCCAGTACATCAACCTATCGGCGCACTGCAAACTATTCGCAGAGGATTAAACCTCCGCAGTCAAAACGACCGGTGCACCGATTCCCCGTACCGGGATTCCAAAGGGTGGTTAAACGCCTTTGGTTGCGTTTCTTTTGCTCCTTTTCTTTCGGCAAGGCAAAGAAAAGGAGATAAAAAATCTTACAGCAGCTTTTCCATGCACACGAGCATGACATTGGGTATGCCGTTGAAGACGCAGGGGACGATGCCGACTTCGGTGTAGCCGAGCTTGGCGTACAGCTTGCGGGCGGTGGTGTTCACGGCGTTGGTGTCGATGCGGAGGGCTTTGCAGCCTGCTTTGCGGGCGTAGTCCTCGTAGAAGGCGACGAATTTGCGGCCTATGCCGCGAGCTGCGCAGGCGGGCTCGACGGTGAGAGTGTGCAGGACCATGACCTCGGAGTCTTCGCACTCGAGCGACCACTTGCAGTCGGCGTAGACATCGACCTGCGTCTGATTGATTATCGCAGATGCGACGATGACCCCATCCTCGACGCGGACGAACAGGTCGTCACGCCCGAGCGCCGCCCGTGCGGTTGCCTCGACGGGGTAAATACCCTTGAGCCAGCCGGTGGCGGGCTTTGCGGGATCCTCGTTCTCCAAAATGTGCGCATATATCGCCGCCACGGCGGCAGCATCGCTCTCGGTCGCTTTTCTTATCATGAGTCTTCCCTTTCTCTATCACGTAATGGCTCAATTTTACCGACCGCCGGCAAAACTGTCAAGGGCAAATGCCCCCCATCTCAGCAGGGCGGTGCGGGACGGGGAGCTGTCGCCCGTAGGGTTTAGTTTTGAGCGAGCTATTTTTCGTTCAGACAAATAAAAAATTCCGGCAATACTTTGTGTATTACCGGAATTTTTTGTGCGGTATGGGCGGAAAAGAGCCGGTCAAAACCGGCAGAGCACCGTCCTGTGCCGCCCTGTTGAGATTTTAGTGCTTGCCCATGTTCATCTGAGCGGCGACTTCGGCTGCGAAGTCCTCTTCCTTCTTCTCGATGCCCTCGCCCTTTGCAAAGCGGACAGCGTCAACGAACTTGACGGTGCCGCCGAGAGCCTTGGCAGCGGAAGCGATGTACTTCTCAACGGACATGGAGCCGTCCTTAACAAACTCCTGCTGGAGCAGGCAGTTTTCCTGATAGAACTTGTTCATCTTGCCCATGACGATCTTTTCCTTGATAGCGTCGGGCTTGGAAGCGTTCTTGGGATCCTGATTCATGAGAGCAAGAGCGATCTTCTTCTCCTCCTCAAGAACCTCCTCGGTGACCTCGCTCTTATCCCAGAAGCGGGGATTGAGAGCTGCGATCTGCATTGCAACGTCCTTGCCGATCTCGGTAGCGTCGATGCCGCCCTCGACAGCGAGGTTGACGAGCACGCCGATCTTGCCGCCTGCGTGGACATATGCCACGGAGGTGTTCTCGGAGTAACGCTTGAAGCGGCGGATCTGGAGATTTTCGCCGATGGACATGACCTTCTCGGGCAGAGTCTCGGCAACGGTGAGCTCGGAGCCGGGGTACTTGCAGTTCATAAGAGCCTCAACGTCTGCGGGGTCGTCCTTGAGGACTACCTTGCAGATATCCTTAACGAAAGCGACGAAAAGCTCGCTCTTTGCGCAGAAGTCGGTCTCGCAGTTGACCTCGACGACGGCGCCGACGCCGCACTCGGGGCAGACCTCGGCATATGCCATGCCTTCTGCGGCGATGCGTCCGGCCTTCTTAGCGGCCTTGGCAAGGCCCTTCTCACGCAGCCACTCGACTGCCTTATCCATATCACCGTCGGTCTCGGTCAGGGCCTTTTTGCAGTCCATCATGCCGACGTTGGTCATCTCACGGAGAGTTTTTACATCCTGAGCGGTAAAAGCCATTATAATTATCCTCCTTAATTATCTTTGAAAAAAGGGGGCAAACAAGCCCCCTATATATTTATTACTCTTCTTCGACCTTCTCGGCCTCTGCCTCGGCGAGGGTCTCCTCGACCTCGGCATCTGCGCCCTGGCGGCCTTCCTGCACGGCGTTAGCCATGGTGGAAGCGATCAGGCGGATAGCGCGGATAGCGTCGTCGTTTGCGGGAATGACATAGTCGACCTCATCGGGGTCGCAGTTGGTATCAACGATAGCAACGATGGGGATGTGCAGCTTGCGAGCCTCTGCGATTGCGTTGTGCTCCTTGCGGGGGTCGACAACGAACATTGCGCCGGGCAGCTTCTTCATTTCCTTAACGCCGCCGAGGTACTTCTCGAGTTTGTCCATCTCGCCCATGAGCTTGATGACTTCCTTCTTGGGCAGCATATCGAAGGTGCCGTCCTCCTGCATCTTCTTGAGCTGAGCAAGGCGGTCGATACGGGTGCGCATGGTCTTGAAGTTGGTGAGCATGCCGCCAAGCCAACGGGCGTTGACATAGTACATGCCTACGCGGGAAGCCTCTTCCTTAACAGCCTCGGCAGCCTGCTTCTTGGTGCCGACGAAAAGGATGGTCTGGCCGTTTGCAGCGATGTCACGCACGAAGTTGTAAGCCTCTTCGAGCTTCTTGACGGTCTTCTGCAGGTCGATGATGTAGATGCCGTTACGCTCCATGTAGATGTATTCGGCCATCTTGGGGTTCCAGCGGCGGGTCTGGTGACCGAAGTGGACACCGGCCTCGAGCAGCTGCTTCATAGATACTACTGACATTGATTTTTCCTCCTAATTTGTTTTTCCTCCGGATGCCTCAACCCCCTGCCCAAGCCGTAGCCACATGGGCAAAAGTCCGCACCCGTGCGAAATGCCTAGATATAATATCAAAAACAGTGTGGAATTTCAATAGTTTTTTACCGATTTGTCAAAAAATTTTTCTTTTTTCACGGTGACGGCGGGGCTGGTTGGGCTCCAGCTCGACAAGGATGATGTCGCTGCCGAGGCGCTGGATGCATTTCCACGGCAGAATGTAGTCATCCTCGCGGCCTAACAGCCCAAAAAGCTTTGCCCTGCCCGGGGTGATGAGCGAAATTATCTGCCCCTCCTTTTCGTCAAACTCGGCATCGCACACGAAGCCTAAGCGACGACCCGTGTGGATATCGATGACCTCCTTGTATCGCAGCTCGGAAAAATAATTGATCATATTCTGCACCCCTTAATTTTTTGAAACCCTGTAATTAAGAAAATGGACATCTACA
>CAVGBM010000090.1:0-13616 GCA_963627445.1 Oscillospiraceae bacterium
GTATAATCGTATCAGAAAGGCGGAGATGAGGTGGCGGGATTTATGATACACATCATGCGCACGGGCAGGGTGTGCGCGCCGGAGTAGATTCGCGCTCAAAGTCTGAGCCCCGACTGCGTGGCATCGCCTGCAAACCACGATGCGGGCGTTCAGCCACACACCATTGAGCTATAAGAAAGACGAGGGAAATTTCCCTCGTCTTTTGGTTTATTCTATGTTTCGTTCGCCGCCGCTGAATTCCAGCACTTTTTCGTAGGTTTCGTCGTCAACATACCAAATGCTGATTACATGCCGATTATCACGAAGCCTATGTATCAGCGTATGATAATTTTTGTATTCTGAATATGGTCTCCTCGAAAACAGCATTTCAACCCGAGAATTGTTCACCGGGAGAAAAGTGAAGTCTGTGGGCGCAATACAAGTGCCAATAAATTTCATTTCATCCCACGGAATAAATGTTGCAAATTTGCCAAAGAGCGTGCGAGTTACGCCGGTCTTGTCAATTCTATACCGCAATCCCGCCTCAAACGCAACTCCAACTGCTCCAAGAAGCCATGCTATCGCAACAAAAACCGACAGGATCTTCGGCTCACCCGAGCCGAGCCCAGCCCATTCGATTATTCTGTCAAGAAAGCAGAACGGTAACAGAAGAACGAATGCAACAATCGTGCTCTTTTTCGGTTCTTTTGGATTAATTATGACGCAGTCATCCATAGTCGGTCTCCCCTATCGCCTATTTATACAGTTCCGTTCTGCGCAAGGTGGTGTACGGACGCTTGCTGCGGACTGCGGCTGCCTGCGGCAGGTCGAGGTCGGCGTAGACGAGCTGCTCGGTGTCGTCGGCCTTGATGACGGTGTCGCCGTTCGGGTCGACAACTATCGATTCGCCGGAAAAGTCCATGTCGCCCTCCGTGCCGACACGGTTGCACATGGCGATGAACACGCTGCTGTGGAACGCCTGCACCTTGAGCTCCCACTCGAACATCTCCGAGCGACCATATTTGTCTCCTTATGTTGTATTTGTTTACGCTTTGTTCATCGCACCCGATATCTGCAAAAAATGCAATAGGAATATGCGAATTTATGACATCTTATTTGATTCCTTTTCCAGCGCACGGTAGTCTATCTTACCCACGGAAGTCTGCGGCATCTTGTCCCTGAAAATGTAGTCTACCGGATATGCATAATCGGGCAGCTCCTGCTTGCAAAGCTGCATAAGCTCTCGCTCTATTTGTTTTTCCATGCCGACTGCATCGGGCTTTAAGATCACATGTGCAACGGGGTACTGTCCCTGCCGATGCTCGGTGTCTTTTGTTCCCACCACGCTGCAATTTTCAACCGCTTTATGCTTCGAAAGGACATTCTCGATGGCGGACGGAAAAATTTTAAATCCCTCAAAGCGAACTATCATTCTTTTGATGCGCCCATCTATAAAGACGAAGCCGTCCTCATCGACATGGCCGCTGTCGCCGGAATGTACCCATACCATGCCGTCCGGGTGCTTTCTTAAAACGAATGCGGTCTCTTTCGGGTTTTTATAGTATTCCAGCATGATGCTCGGGCCTGTAATGCAAATTTCACCTGTCTGACCGCAGGGCAATTCCTCTCCGGTGTCAACGTCGAACGCCGAAATTATAGTGTGACCGAACGGGATGCCTACGCTCCCGAGCTTATTACACTCGTTGCCCGTGCAAACGCAGGCCGCTGCACAGGTTTCGGTCATCCCGTAGCCTTTCAGCACTCTGTCCCTGCATCCGTGAACTGCCAGGTATTCATTTACCTCCCGCTCCAAGCCTATGCTCATATGGTCGCTGCCCACGATCGGCTGTATTAAAAACGACAGGTCAAGATTTTTGCCCTTTGTATTCTTCATGAGAATATCCCAATGCAAGGGCACACCTATTAAATGATTGGTTTTGTTTTTCAGCAATAGGCGGTCGAACAAGTCGGCATCAAACTGCGGTATGATCTTGACTGTCATGCCAATCGACAGCGGTAAGTGCAAGCCGTTTCCGATGCCGTATGCAATGAACGGCGGCATGAAGTCAAGCCATGTGTGTTCCGGCTTAAAATTCAGACCGGACAAGTACACCTGCGTCGCTGATGAATTTAACCCGTCATCGGAAAGGACGACGCCCTTGGGTGTTCCCGTCGTGCCGCCCGTATGAACTATCGCTGCCGGTCGGTCAGGAATGTACTCAGGGGCAATTACTTTCCCCTTTCCCGACCCTAACTTAAAAAGCTCCTTCCAACTCAGGCAGCGAGGGTCGCTGTATCTGACTCTGGGGTGCTTAAGGCGATATGCCGCCTTTATAAACGGCGGGAGCGACTGAGCAGGTGAAACGACCAACACTTTTTCGATTTTGAGCCCTTCCGCAGCTTTCAAAACCTTTTCGAGCGCATCCTCCAAGGTCAGGGCAACGGTCGACTCAGCTTCCAAAAGGTATTCATGAATTCCGTTAGTGCTTGTGCGTGGGTCAATGATATTGGCGATCGCGCCTAATTTATTGAGTGCATAAAACACATAGACGGTTTCGGGTATCAACGCAGTGCAAAGCGTTACGATATCTCCCTGCTTTACGCCTATCGCATTTAGCGCCTGTGCAGTGATATCGATCATTCTAAACATCTCTCTATAGCCGATATTTCTGCCGTAGTATACCAGTGCCGGTTTGTTTGTCTCGGCAAACGGCGAGCGCTTTATGTAGTCATACATGCTGCATATCGGCATTTCCCCGTTTATAGCTTCAGCTGTCTGATATTTCTGCCATGGTTTGCTGACGGACGGATAGCTTGGCCGTCTGATTTCTTCGCTCATAATACAATTCCCCTTAAAAAAAGTGCGGCTACCGAAGTAACCGCACAAAAAACGCAAACTCCGATAGTCGCCAAACTAATTATGCAAAGTGGTAAAAACCAGATCCATAATAGAATTTGCGTTTTTATCAAATTCATAGGATCTGGAAAAAGGGCACAGTGCCCCCTTTGATAAAACCGCTTTGCATATATAATTAGTTTGGCAATTTTAGTCTATCACAGTTTGCGTCAAAATACAATAAATTTATTATAAAACTTCCGACCAATGCCATACCGTCATGCTTCGCTCATTGTATCAATAAAAATTTCGGCACAAATGAGCGATGCAGCAGCAATGGGCATGCAGCAAAACAGACCGGCACTTTTTTGTCGATCTGTTTTGCTGCATGTCAAAGAACCACTGTTTGCAGGAAGCGAAAACAGTGGTTCTTTAACATGTTGAGGAAGCAGTGTTTGACTGCTTCCTCATTTACATTTTATTTTCGTTTTATAAACCCAGCGAGGATATCCACTTTTGCACCGAGGCGGCGGATTCTCTGCTGCTAAGGCGCTTGCCGGGAAGCCACTTCGTTTCCGGCGAGCAGCACTTTTTGAGGATGCTCTCGGTCTTGCCGAGGGGGCTTCCGCCGGAGGTCGCAAAGGGGATGACGGTCTTGCCTGCAAAATCGTAGCTTTCTAAAAATGTCTCGATTATGCGGGGCGCCTGATACCACCAGATGGGAAAGCCGACGAACACAGTGTCGTACTTTGCCATGTCCTCGACCTTGCCTGCGATGGCGGGGCGGCACTTTTCGTCCCTCATCTCAAGGGTCGTGCGGCTCTTGGGGTCGTTCCAGTTAAGGTCGGCGGGCTTATACTCGGTTTCGGGCTTTATCTCAAAAAGCTCGCCGCCTGTGACCTCGGCTATCGTCCTTGCGACATGCTCGGTCGAGCCGCTTGCGGAAAAATATGCGACTAATGCTTTCATGTTAATTGCTCCTTTACTTAAGCTTCGAGTACACTTCGTCCGTTACGGGCTCAAGCCACTCGTTCGAGCCGTTCTCGCCCGGGACCTCCACTGCTAAGTGCGAGAACCAGCTGTCGGGCGCTGCGCCGTGCCAGTGCTTGACGCCGACGGGGATATTCACGACATCGCCCGGGTGCAGCTCCTGCGCGGGCTTGCCCCACTCCTGATAATAGCCTCGGCCGGCAACGCACACGAGGATCTGTCCGCCGCCCTTGTCGGCATGGTGGACATGCCAGTTGTTGCGGCAGCCGGGCTCAAAGGTGACATTGAAAATGCCGACCTGCGAGGTGGAAAGCGGCGCAAGATAGCTCTGGCCGATGAAATACTTTGCAAAGCCGGTGTTGGGCTCGCCGATGGGGAACACCATGGAATTTGCGTGCTCTGCCTTGGCATCGCAAGCGGTATCGTCCGCCCAGACCTCGGTTGCCATGCGGAAGGCTGCCCAAGCCTTCGGCCAGCCTGCATAGAATGCCGCATGGGTGAGTATCTCGGCTATCTCGGTCTTTGTGATGCCGTTATTTTTTGCGCTTAAAAGGTGATACTTAAACGACGAATCGGTAAGCCCCTGCGCCATAAGTGCGACCACCGTAACTAAGCTGCGGTCACGCAGGGAGAGCTTATCCTCCCGGCTCCAAACCTCGCCGAAAAGCACATCGTCGTTGAGCTGTGCAAATTTAGGGGCAAAGTCGCCGAGCTGATCTCTGCCTGCGGTTTGTTTTACTGCCATAGTACTACCTCCTACTTTTAGTTGACAAAATCCGAGCCCCTATCGGTTTTGACGGGCAGCTTTCCGCCCATGCTTCGCTAAATCCCTAGCCCATATATGTCCATTATGGCCGTCGGGCTTTATCTTTGCCTGAACGAAAATCTGCTCCCTCAAAACTGCAAGGCATCTGTCGGCGAGATTTCAGGAAATTTTCAGCTTCCCTTGAAAAAGTCGAAAAGCGTCGAGCGAGTGCGCCGACAGACGATAGGATTCGGCTTCCGTCAACTTTTTCTTACTTTGTAATTTTAACCCCGTATAATTCCAAATTCAACGAACAAATTGTTAATTTTTCTGCTAATCACTCTTGCGGTTTAATACTATTTATTGTATAGTTGTTCTAACAGATGTTACCCTCGATTGACAAGGGCATACACGGTTTTGGCAGGCTGATTTCCGCCCATGCTTCGTCAAAGCCCTAGGCCATATATATCCATTATGCCCTTCGGTCTTTGCCTTTGCCTGAACGAAAATCAGCTCTGCCAAAACTGCTTCGCACCTGACAGCAGTCAATTTTCTTGCGATTTTCGTTCTTCTTTGGTGAAGGCGGGTCGTAACCCGCCAAGACAAAATGAGCGGAAGGCGCTGAAAAGGGGCGCTGTCAGGCGTGTATTCCCTTATCAACCGAGGGTTTTTTGTCCAAACATCGGTCGGTCAAATATATTGAGGAGGGATCATTTATGGAGGTCAGAGAAAATCTTATAAGGCTCTGCGAAAAGATAGGCGACGGGCATTATAAGATAACGCCCGACTGCGCCGAGTACAAGGTGTTTGAAAAATGGATCACCGATGAGCAGATAGCGCTGCTCATGGCGATCAAGGGCGCAATGAAGCCGAATTTCCTGGGCGGCATCGCGAGGAGAGCGGGGATGCCCAAGGACAAGGCACGCACCATGCTTCAGGAGCTCACGGAGATCGGGCTTTTGGTGCAGGTGGTCGTGCCGAAGTTGGGGCTCGAGATATATCTTCAGCCGCTGTATACCCCGGGTGTATTCGAGTTTCTGCTGTTAAACGAGCCGTTTTGCCGTGCGCATCCCGAGATAGCCTACGCATTCGAGCAGCACGCAACGGACAGTCAGACAGAGCACGCCATGAACACGCCCATGGGTGCGGGCATCATGCGCGTTATCCCCGTGGAGGCCGCCATACCCGCCGAGGCACAGCAGATAGACAACGAAAGGGTCAGCCACTACATCGAGCTCAACGCCGACCACCTGTGCGCGCTGCCCTGTCAGTGCCGCCGTGTGCGCAAGCTCATGAACGAGGGCGCAGGCGATCCGGACGAGAGCTTCTGCCTGTTCATGGGGCATTGCGCCGACATGTTCATCCGCCTTGGCAGGGGCAAAAAGCTCACAAAGGAGGAAGCGTACGAGATGATGCGCCATGTCGAGGAGATCGGCTGCGTGCATCAGATAACGACGCTCGAGAGCGGCAACACCTTTGCCATCTGCAACTGCCAGCCGGAAAGCTGCCTTGCCCTCGGCGTGACGCAGTATTACAACACTCCCGCTTTTTCGCAGAGCAACTATGTCGCCGAGATCGACAAGGATAAATGCGTCGCCTGCGGCCAGTGCACCGACAAGTGCGCAAATAACGCCATTCAGATGGGTCAGAAGCTGTGCACGAAAACGCCCGTCGAGTATAAGCAGATGGATCTGCCGGATGACCTCGATTGGCCACCCGAGCGCTGGAACCCCGAGCACCGCACGAACAGGCAGTATGTCGCCGAGAGCGGCACTGCCCCGTGCAAGACCGCATGTCCGGCGCACATCGCAGTGCAGGGCTATATCAAGCTCGCAGCGCAGGGCAAATACATGGATGCTCTCGAGCTTATAAAGAAAGAAAACCCCTTCCCCGCCGTCTGCGGCCGCATCTGCAACCGCCGCTGCGAGGACGAGTGTACAAGAGGCAGCATCGACAAGGCCGTCGCCATCGACGAGGTCAAGAAGTTCATCGCCGACAGGGAGCTTGACCGCGCCACCCGCTTTGTGCCGAAGAAGCTGCACCACTTTGAAAAGAAGATCGCCGTCATCGGCGCAGGCCCCGCGGGCCTTGCTTGCGCCTACTACCTTGCCTGCGACGACTACAAGGTCACGGTGTTTGACAAAAACGCCGAGCCCGGCGGCATGCTGCGCTACGGCATCCCCGCATTCAGGCTCGAGCGAAATGTCATCGATGCCGAGATCGATGTCCTGCGTGAGCTGGGCGTTGAGTTTAAGTGCGGCGTTGAGGTCGGAAAGGATGTTACGCTCGACGAGCTGCGCAAACAGGGCTTCGAGGCGTTCTACCTCGGCATCGGCGCACAGCGCTCTGCAAAGCTCGGCATCCCGGGCGAGGAGCTTTCGGGCGTTTACGGCGGCATAGACTTCCTGCGTGCCGTCAACGACGGGCAGGAGCTCAGGCTCGGCAAAAAGGTCGTCGTCATCGGCGGCGGCAATGTCGCAATGGATGTCGCCCGCACGGCGGTGCGCCTCGGCGCCGACACCACGGTAGTCTACCGCAGAAAGGAAAAGGATATGCCCGCCGACCCCGCCGAGGTCGAGGAGGCCAAGGCCGAGGGCGTGAAGTTCGTGTTTGAGCACAAGCCCGTTGAGCTCAAGGGCGCAAAGGGCAAGGTGACAGAGCTTGTATGCGATAGGGGCGCGGTAAAGTGCAATGCCGTCATCGCCGCCATCGGTCAGACCGCCGATTGGGGCACGCTCGATGTTGGCGCGCTCGAGAAGACCGCCAAGGGCTACGCTGTTGCCGACGGCATGACCTATCAGACAAAGCAGCCCGACATTTTTGTCGGCGGCGATATCTACACAGGCCCCAAGTTTGCCATCGACGCGATAGCCGCAGGCAAGCAGGGCGCGATCTCCATCCACCGCTATGTGCAGGAGGGTCAGAGCCTCACCATCGGCAGAGACAGGCTCGAATACCGCTCGCTTGATAAGGATAACCTCGACCTTGACGGCATTAAGGCAGATTACGACAGCACGCCCAGACAGGTGCCGCACACCATCGATGTCGCAAGCTTCAAGGATAACCGCCAGACCTTCACCGAGGAGCAGCTAAAGGCGGAGACCGCCCGCTGCCTCGGCTGCGGTGCCTCGGTCGTTGACCCGAACAAGTGCCTCGGCTGCGGTATCTGCACCACCCGCTGCAAGTTCGACGCAATTCATCTCAGAAAGCGCACGAGCGGCGAGAGCATCGAGTACCCCACCCGCAAAAAGGTTCTGCCGGAATTCATCGCCGAGCGCCAGCAGAAAATTCAGATACGCAAGCTCCGTCAGGAGAAGTAAACCTCACAATATACAAAACAGGCAGTGCCATAAACGGCACTGCCTGTTTGTTTAATGATGCTGCCTGTGTGGTATTATTGTGTGCGCGGAGAAAAAGTGTGGAATAAACAAGCTTGATAAGATGAGCGCTGCGCCGAGAACGCCTTCAACATTCATCGACTCGTGCAGGATGAGAACGCCGAGGACGGAGGCAAACGCCGGGTTGAGTGCACACATGAGCCCCGCTCGCTGGCTGTCCATGTGCGACTGCGCAACGGGCTGGAAGGTGAAGCCGAAGGCAGAGCAGACAAGTCCGAGCATGAGCACACAGCCCCACTCCGTGCCGCCCGAGGGTAGACGCGGCTGCTCGAAAATGAGCGACAGTATGAGCCCCAAAACGCCGATGGTGCCGACCTCGATGATGCCGACGAGCAGCGCATCACCCTTGTGGGAAAAGCGGTCGGTCGTGATGATGCCTACAGCGTACAAAACGGCTGCGCACATGCACAGCGCCTCGCCGTGCGTGAAGCCCAGCGCACCCTTGCGCAGGGTAAGAAGCGCAACTCCGCCGAGGGCGACGACGGCCGTGATGAGGTTCACGGGCTTAGGAAGCTTGCGGATGAGCGCCGCCTCGATGAGCGGCACCCAGACTATCGCCGTGTTTTCCACAAACGACACCGTGCCCGTGTCGGTGGTCTTGAGCGCCGTGAGCTCAAAGGTCATGACAGCGGTGAACACCGCACCGATTATAGCGCCGCCCAATAGATCATGGCGGCTTATGTGCTTGAGGCGCTTAAAAAATATTACGCCCAAGACCAAAAACGCAAGCAGGAATCTCGCTGCGAGAAGATTAAAAGTTCCGAGGGTCTCAAGACCCGTTTTGCTGAAGATATATGCGCTCGAGCGGGTCAGAATGACGACCGCCAACAGTATCTGCGCCTTTTTTTCATTCATACGGCTCACTTCCTTGTTGACATGAGTATAATACGCTTTTATACTTGAGTAAAGCGAGAGCTAATCAACTTTTGTATGACTGTTAGTCATGCTTCGGAGGCCAATATGGACAGCGAAAAATGCACGATACTCATGAGCATACTCAAAAACGGCAGCATGTCGGCTGCGGCCGAGGAGCTTAACTACACGCAGTCGGGCATAAGCCGTGCAGTCGAGGCGTTAGAGCGCTCGGCGGGCTTTCAGATAATCACCCGCGGCCGCGGCGGCGTGCATCTCACGCGCGAGGGCGAGGCGCTGCTGCCCGCGATAAGGGAGATCGCCTATTGGGCAGAGCAGTACGAGCAAGAAGTGCAGCGGCTTAACGGCGCCGTGACCGGCAGGCTCGCAGTCGGCTCGGCATACGCAAAATTTTTCCCATGGCTCACGAAAGTGGTCTCCGGCTTCCACGAGGCCCACTCGGGCATCACCGTTGAGCTGTGCTCCGGCACGAGCACGGAGCTTGCCGCACGCATGGGCGCAAAATCGCTCGATCTCGGCATCATAAGCCGCCGAGAGGGCGAATTTCAGTGCACCGTCGTCAAAAAGGACGGCCTTGTCGCCATGCTGCCGCCCGACCACCCGATGGCGCAGGCAAAAAGTGTGCCCGCCACGATATTTGAGCGTGAGCCGTATATCGAGATACACACGGGGCTGCAAACGGACAACACCCTGTGCTTTAACTCCCGCGGCATCGTGCCGAACCTGAGCTTTTCCACGCCCGACAGCATCATCGCCTGCGGCATGGTCAGGGCGGGTCTGGGCGTGGCGCTCGTAAACTCCGTCATCGCCGAAGAGCTCCAGGGCGGCGTTGCGTATGTACCGCTCGACCCGCCGGAAAATGTGGATATCTGCGTCATCACCCCCGCGCGGGAGGTCATCTCCCCCGCCGCGAAGAGCTTTGCGGCCTATGCGATGGGTTTCATTTCCGAGCTGTGACCCCTTGACTTCGGCGCATATCGGTGGTATATTTTTATCGTGGACATTTGTCCGAGATAGAAAGGAGCCTGCGATATGCGCCGTTTGAATGAGGGAAACTTCGCGCTGCTTGAAAATTTCATAAACGACTACGCCGAGGCAAACGGCGTGTCGCCCACGGTGCGGGAGATCGCCGCCGGAGTGGGGCTTTCAAAGTCGACGGTGTCAAAGTACTTAAACCTCATGAAGCAGCGGGACATGCTGCAAATGGGCGGCTGCCGAAGCGCCGCGACACGGCAGATGCAAAATGACGGCTGCTTTCGTGCGCCGGTTTTGGGCGCTGTCTCCTGCGGCATCCCGAAGCTTGCCGAGGAGAATATTGAGGAGTATGTAAAGCTCCCGATATCCCTTTTCGGCCACGGCGAATTTTTTCTGCTGCGTGCCAAGGGCGACTCGATGATAAGCGCCGGTATCGACGACGGCGACCTTGTCGTCGTGCGGCAGCAGCCGACGGCGCAGTATGATCAGATAGTCGTTGCGCTCGTTGACGACGAGGCAACGCTAAAGCGCTTTCGCCCGCAGGCTGACTGCGTGTATCTGCATCCGGAAAACCCGAGCTATGACGATATCATCGTGCGCGACTGCATCATACAGGGCGTGGCGGTGAAGGTGCTCAAGGACTTGTATTGAGGTGCGCCATGCCAAAGCAAAGGACATATTTCTGCATCGACATGAAGTGCTTTTACGCCTCGGTCGAGTGCGCTCAGCGCGGGCTCAACCCCTTTGAAACGAACCTGGTCGTTGCCGACCTCAGCCGCGGCAGCGGCACGATCTGCCTTGCGATATCGCCGAAGCTCAAGGCGCAGGGCGTGCGCAACCGATGCAGGCTCTACGAGATACCGAAAACGATAGAGTACGAGGCTGCGCCGCCGAGGATGCAGCTTTACATCGAGTACGCCGCCGACATTTATTCAATTTACCTCGACTATTTTTCGCCGGACGATATCCACGTCTACTCCATCGACGAGGTGTTCATAGACGCGACAAGCTACCTCAAGACCTACGGCATGGACGCAAGGTCGCTTGCCAAAAAGCTCATGGACGAGATCGCGCGCAGGCTGCACATCCCGTCGACCGCCGGCATCGGCACGAACCTTTTTCTTGCCAAGATCGCCCTTGATATAACCGCGAAGCACTCCAAGGAGCACATGGGCTATCTCGACGAGGAGACGTTTAAAAAGACGCTGTGGGATCACCGGCCGATAACGGATTTCTGGCAGATATCCGGCGGCACGGCGCGCAGGCTCGAGCGCTTCGGCGTGACGACGATGCGCAGCCTCGCCGAGTGCCCGCAGGAGCTCATATACAAGGCCTTCGGCGTGAACGCCGAGCTTCTTATCGACCACGCATGGGGTCGGGAAAGCTGCCTTATAGAGGATATAAAAAATTATCGGCCGAAAAGCCGCTCGCTGTCAAATTCGCAGATACTGCCCTGCGACTACGGCTTTGCCGAGGCGCGGACGGTGCTCAGCGAGATGGTGCTGCACGGCTGCCAGAACATGATGCGCCAAAGGGTCATCTGCCGCAGCGTGTGGATAGGCGTGGGCTACAGCCGCGACACGCTGCCGAGTGTGCACGGGCAGGTGCGCCTGATGAGCGCGACGGCATTAAACTCGCTCATATCGCCGCACGCGCTGGAGATATTTGACCGCATCTCCGACCGCGATACGCCCATCCGCAAGCTGTCGATAAGCTTCGGCGACGTGTGCGACGAGCAGTGCGAGGGCTACGACTTTTTCACCGATCCTGACGCTGTGGAGAGCGAAAAGGCGCGGGAGAAGGCGGTGCTCGGCATCATGGACAAATACGGCAAGAACGCCGTGCTGCGGGGCACAAATTTCATGCCCGGGGCAACACAGCGCGAGCGCAACGGAATGATAGGAGGTCACAGAGCAGGCTATGACGAGACAGGAAAGGGCTAAGCAGTTCATGGCCTTTGACGCGATGAAGGGCTTGAGCGAGGCGCTGCGCGACCGCGAGGAGCGGCACTCTCGAGTAGAAAAGCACGACATTTCCGACGAGGCGATCGAGGCGAATTCCCGCGTGATATCCGTGCTCACACGTGGCATGCGGGTGCGCATGGAGTATTACCGCGCCTTTCACGATATAGTCGGCGAGGGGCGCATAACCGAGGTCAGCATCCCGTTTAAATTTCTCAAGCTCGACGGCGAAAAGGTGCTGTTCGAGGACATTTATGATATCAAAATAATCGATATGTAATAAAAAAAGACCGCCAAGGGCGGACTCAGATAAGGATAATCCGCCCTGTAAAACAGGATCTTGTCATTCAGCAAGACGCGCCTCACTCTTACAGGGTGCGCAGCAGTTTTGGGCGAGTTATTTTTCGTTCAGACAAAACAACAAATCTCCGGCAATACTTTGTGTATTACCGGAGATTTTTGTGAAGTATGGGCGGAAAAGAGCCGGTCAAAACCGGTTTCTCCTTGTCTGTGTTCGCCCTAAAAAGAGCGGTCTTTTTTATGTTTTTACGGTGTTTGTGACGGCTCTCTCCAGGCGCTCGCCGCTGCCCTTATGGGTGAGCTTTGCAGTCGGGGTAAAGTAGTAGTTGTTTGCAAGCGGAGCAACTGCGTCAGACTCCGTCGCGGTGGGGACGGCAGGATCTGCGCTGTCGGCATAGGAAGCGCCGCTCAAGGTCATGATCGCTGCAAGAAAAACAGCCAGAAATCTTTTGAACTTACTCATTTTACTCCTCCGTATACAGAATCAATAATTTTTATGACCTCATCGTGCGATACCTGACCACTGATGGAGCACTGCACATTTCCGCTTATCCACACGGCCTCGTAATAGCTTGCGTTGGGCATGATGTAGTGCGTTATGCCGTTTCTGACATACTCCTCGGGCGCGCCGACGTTTTTGGGTATGCCGAGCTTTATGGTCTTGTCGTAAACTATCTGGCAGCCGACCGTCATATGCCTTCCGCTTTCGCTGTCGGACAGCCAGCACATGCCGTCGGCAAACCACTCGGAGTCATCGGTGATCTTCGTTTCGTCCGCCGCAAAGCCCTCGGGCAGATAGCTCGGGAGCAGGCTCTCCGGCTGATCCACATACCCCGACAAAAGCTCACGCAGCTTTTCAAGCTGAGGATGTATTTGGCTTGAGCCCTGCGTCATGGGCGCACTGTCCACGACAGTCCAGTCAAACCAGAACTCGCCGTCTGTCCATCTGGCGCCTCTGTCACCCGTATCCCGTCCACCGGCCAGAGCCGACATGGAAAACAGCATGACCACAGCGACGATCGCCGCTGCCGAACGCACAAGGGCATTGTGCACACGCATGAACCCGCTGCGCTTTCTGTCCTGCGCCCCGCCCGGCATCGGGACAACACTGTCACCGGTATTGAGGAGCTGCCCGTACCTTTGCCGGAGGCTTTTAAGGGATTCCTCGGCATCGGGATATGCCGCGCCGCCTTCCTTTTCCCTGCGGCAAAGCGTCTGCACAGCCAGGGTACGCAGCTCACTGTCGAGCATGCCGCCCGGCCGCTCAAGATCCTCGCGCAAAAGCGCTCGCAGCGCCTTAGCGTCCATGCTCTCGACCGCGCGTGCGTTTATTTCGTTTTTTCTGAAGCTTGGCATCGACATTCTCCTTTCGTCAGCGTACAAAGAAGTCACAGGACTTTTTTGCTTAAATTAACGGGGGTACCCTTCGACAAGGGTACCCCCGTCAACTAATATATGTACCAGAAGATATATTAGGGGACACTGTTTTTAATTTTTTTCCGATAAAATTTTTCTGACTCTCTTTTTGGTGCGCTGGATGCGCTTTTTGCAGGCTTCCT
>CAVGBM010000091.1:0-5406 GCA_963627445.1 Oscillospiraceae bacterium
AAAAGTGTAATTGTCAACCATTTTCGACAATTACACTTTTTCTTATTCTTGCATTATATGCACGTTCAGGTGCTCGTAGCTCATTTCGACGGCGTTGCGGTCGAAGGCGGTGCGGATGTTTTCATTAAGGGCGAAGTGGACATTCCAATAATCCTCGGTATTGCACCAGACGCGGACGGTGTATTCGATGTTGCTGGCATTATAAGCAGCCAGCGCAACGAAGGGCGCGGGGTCATTAAGCACCTTGTCGGTGGCGGCGACGGCTTCGAACACCGCCGAGCGAACGGTCTCGGTCGGACAATCGTAGGATGTGCCGACGGAAACGTCAACACGCCGCACGGGCTCGGTGCTGTAGTTGATTATCTGGCTGCCGGTAACGTCGCCGTTGGGGACATAGATTATCTTGTTGTCAACGGTGGCAAGGCAGGTGTAAAACAGACCGATGGAGCGCACGGTGCCGCTCTGACCGCCGAGCTCGACAAAATTGCCGACGGCGATGGGTCGGGTCGCAAGCAGGGTGATGCCGGAAAAGACATTGGAAAGCAATCCCTGCAGCGCAAGAGAGAGCGCAACACCGGCGACCGAGAGGATCGCAACAAGGCTCGTGACATTGATGCCGAGCGCGGAGGCGACCATCATGACTGCTATTGCCCAGAGTACGACATTGACGGCACTGCCGATGAAGCTTTTGAGGCTCGGTTCAAGGTGCCTGCTCCTGCTGAGCATCCTTCCTATTGCCGCACGCAGGATCTTGATTGCTACATAGCAGATAACAAACAGGACAAGTGCCCTTATCAAGGTCACCAGCTGTGAACTGCTGATCAGTTCTTCCATATCAGTTCAATTTCAGCTCGCGGCAAGAGCCCGCGCCGAAGCTCCTTTCCATCTCGATTTTATAGTGGGCGAAAAACTCGCTGGGCATGAGTGCCTGCACGCAGCCTGCAAAGCCGCCGCCGTGGACGCGCCATGCGCCGACACCGTCGAGAAGCTTTGCGCTGAGCTCAAGGCCGTTTTCCAGCTTGCGGTCGTTGGTGACGCTCGTGACGATATTCGTCAGCAGCTTTTCCGACGAGCGGCCGGATTCGTTCATCAGGCGCATATACTCCTCGCCGTCGCCCGCGATGAGCGCATCGCGCATTTTCGGTACGCGTTCGTTTTCATCGAAGAAATGCTTGGCGCGGCGGACCGGGCGATCGGTCGTGTCCCACTTTTTCGAGAAGAACGCGGTGGGGTCGACCTGACCGAGCAGCTCCTTGCCGAAGAAGCTCGCTATGTAGCGCATGTCGGCGGGAATGCGGGCGTAGCTCGTGTCGAGCCCGGCGTGGCTGCCGCCGGTGTCGGTCAGGCAGAGCGTGAGCCCCATGCGGCCGAAGTCGGCGCTCACGGGCCGGATATCGCCGGTGAGAAAATCGACGTAGACGGTCTTGCCCAGGGCGCAGGCGAGCTGATCCATCAGCCCGCAGGGCTTGCCGAAGTGCAGGTTCTCGGCCTGCTGGGCAAGCTGCGCGATGGCCTTGGGCTCGAGCTCATTGTTGTTATACAGCCCGTTAAAAATGCGCGCGATGAGCACGGCGAATGCCGCCGAGGAGCTGAGCCCCGAGCCGGAGCTTAAGTCGCTGCGCAAAACGGCATCAAAGCCGCCGAAGCGCGCGTCGAGGTCGAACATCGCCGAGGCGACACCGCGCACGAGCGCCTTCGACGAGCCGAATTCCTCGGGGTGGACATCGAGGTCAAAGAGGTTTATCTCCATATCCTCAAAGCCCTCGGAGCGTATCCTCACGATGTTGTCAAAGTTCGGCTCAACCTCGGCATAAATGCCCTTGTCGACCGCCGAGGCAAGCACACGACCCTTTTGATGGTCGGTGTGGTTGCCTGCAAGCTCGGTGCGGCCGGGAGCGAAGAAGTTTTCCATTATCTCGCCTTTCCCAAATAATTATTTCTCTTATTTTCTCTCCATGACCTTTTCGACCGCCGCGGCGACAGCAGCAGCGTCAACGCCGTATTTCGCGAGCAGCTCCTTGTAGGGGGCAGACTCGGTGAAGGTGTCCTGAATGCCGACAAACTCGACGGGCACGCCTGCGCCCTCGTTTGCCAGAACCTCGGACACTGCGCTGCCGAGGCCGCCGTAGATGTTGTGCTCCTCGGCGGTGACGATAGCGCCGGTCTCCTTGGCGCACTTCATAATGAGCTCGCGGTCTATGGGCTTAACGGAATACATATCGACAACGCGGACGGAAACGCCCTTTGCCGCCAGCTGCTCTGCCGCCTCGATGGCCTTGTGTACCAAAAGGCCGCAGGCGATGACGGTGACATCGCTGCCCTCGCGGACGACTGCGCCCTTGCCGAGCTCAAACTCAGCGTCCTCGGCGTACAGGTCGGGGTAGACATCGCGGGACAGGCGCAGGTACATGGGGCCGTAGTTTTCCACGGCGTACTTCGTCGCCCAGCGGGTGGCGGTCGCGTCGGCGGGAACGATGACCTTCATGTTCGGCAGCGCCCTCATGATGGCGATATCCTCGGTGGCGTGGTGGCTCGCACCGTCGAGCGCGTCGCTCATGCCGCAGTATGCGCCGCCGAACTTGACGTTCAGGTTCGCATAGCAGATCTGGTCACGGGCAGACAGCAGACCCAGCGAGGTGAGAAACACGGTGAAGGTGTTTACAAACGGTATCTTGCCGACGGTGGACATGCCCGCAGCGGTCGCGACCATGTTCTGCTCGGCGATGCCCATGTTAAAAAAGCGCTCGGGATGAGCCTTGCCGAAAAGCGCGCTCTTGGTCGAGCCGGAAAGGTCGGCATCGAGAACAACTATATTTTCGTTAGTGTCGCCCAGCTCGGCCAGCACCGAGCCGTAGACCTCTCTTATCTGCTTAGACATTTGCTGCACCTCCGAGTTCTTCCATGGCCTTTGCGAAGCTTTCGTCGTCTATCGCCTTGCCGTGCCAGGTGTTCTTGCCCTCCATGAAGGACACGCCCTTGCCCTTTATCGTGTTTGCGATGATGACGGTCGGCGCGCCGACTGCGCCGTCGGCGACGGAAACGCAGAAGTCCAGCGCCTCAAGGTCGTGGCCGTCGCACTCGAGCACCGTCCAGCCGAAGGCCTCCCACTTTGCGGCAAGATCGCCCAGGGGCATGATGTCGTCGGTCGTGCCGTCGAGCTGCACCTTGTTGTAGTCGACGATGGCGATGAGGTTATCAAGCTTAAACTTTGCGGCGCTCATGGCAGTCTCCCAGATAACGCCCTCGTTGAGCTCGCCGTCGCCGAGGACAGCGTAGACCTTTGCCGGGGAGTTATTGAGCTTTAAGGCCATTGCCATGCCCTGAGCCGCGGGGAAGCCCTGACCGAGCGGTCCGCCGGGTATCTCAACGCCGGGGGTGTGCATGTTCGGGTGACCGGCAAGGCCGCCCATGCGGCGCAGCGTCGCCATCTCGCTCACAGGGAAAAAGCCCTTTTCCGCGAGGTTGCGGTAGAGCATCGGGGCAGCGTGACCCTTGGAGAGCACGAGCCTGTCGCGGTCGGGGTTCTGCGCGTCGTTTGCGTCGAGGTTCATGTGCTCCTGATACAGATACGTCAGTATCTCGCAGCAGGACAGCGAGCCGCCCGGGTGACCGGATTGGGCAGCGTGGATCGCGGTCAAAACATCGATTCTGAAGCGTCTGCAAAGCTCGTTGAGCTCGGCATAGCGCTCGTCAGATAAAGCCATGGTTTTTATCCTCCGTAATAATTTTTACTTCTATTAAATAATAAATCAACCCCCGACCATTGTCAATAAAGCGAAGCGAATTATCCCCTGTTCTTTCCGCGCCGGGTGATGCCCGCCGCAGCAATAACAAAACCCTCGGGAGCTGCCAAGCAGCTCCCGAGGGTTTTGTCTTACTTGTTGAAATCAAACAGGCGGTCGGCGGTGATGCCCAGGGCGTCGCAGATGTCAAACACCACATCCGGCGACACGGCGCAGTCGGCAGTCTCGATGCGGCTCATGTGCGTGCGGCTGATATCCGCAAGCTCGGCAAGCTGGCTCTGCGACAGCCCCTTTATCTTGCGGTAATAGGCGATGTTCAGCCCCAGACGTCTGTGTTTTTCGATCTGCTCAATTTTCATATCATTCACTTTCAATATTTAATATATATTATATTCTGCTATTTGCGTGAATGATATACGACAACACTACAGGCAACAATAAGCTGCCCGTCAAAACCGATAGTGTTCGACTCCCGTCAACTTAGCCAGCCGAGCCCGGGCAGCGCCATCGCCAGAACGAACGGGATAAACCCGAAAACGACATTCGGCAGCAGCGACATGAACACAAATCTGCCCTTGCTCATATCCTCCGTGCCGATGACGAACAGCATGCCCTGCAAAAGGTTCGTGTACAGGTACACATCGCCCCGAAAACACAGCGCATGCAGCAGCTCGTGCGGGAAAAGCGACGCCAAAAACAGCACAAAGCCGATGAGCCACTGCTCCGATGGGATGCTGCGATAGCGGTACAAAAGCGCCGTCATCAGCACCGCAAGCAGGATGAGCGAATACTTTCCGACGATGCGGCCGAGCTCGGCGGTGTCGCCGGCTTCCCTGAACTTCGCCGCCCCTTCCTTATGCTCGCCGTGCGGCAGCGAGTCGGGGGTCCAGGTTATACTTACCCATATAATGCAGCTTCATTTAAATTCCCTCATAATTCGACAGCTTTCCTGTGATTATACCACAGTTCGCGGCGGGTGCAAATCTCTTATTTAACAATAGTTGAAATATTCACAATAAACCTATATAATCGAGCTTAGATAGAGAAATGAATTTTTGCCTTTGGAGGTAGCTATGGACAACAGACGCAGCCTTAACCTGACCATGCTGTGCGACTATTACGAGCTCACGATGGGCAACGGATACTTCGACCACAACATGGGCGACAAAATAACCTACTTCGACGTGTTCTACCGCCAGAACCCCGATATGGGCGGCTTCGCCATCTGCGCCGGTCTTGAGCAGGTCGTCGACTACATTCAGAACCTGCACTTCGAGCCGGAGGATATCGAGTATCTGCGCGGCCGCAGCATGTTCTCCGAGGACTTTTTGGAATACCTCAAGCACTTCAAGTTCGAGGGCGACATTTGGGCCATCCCCGAGGGCACGCCGGTGTTCCCCCGCGAGCCGATAATGACGGTGCGCGCACCCGCAATTCAGGCGCAGCTTATAGAGACCTATGTGCTGCTTGAATTAAACCACCAGAGCCTCATCGCCACCAAGGCAAACCGCATTTGCCGTGCGGCCGAGGGCAGAACGGTGCTCGAGTTCGGCTCACGCCGCGCGCAGGGCATCGACGGCGCCGTCACCGGCGCAAGAGCGGCCTACATCGGCGGCTGCGCGGGCACGGCCTGCGCCGTTTCCGACACGCGCTACGGCGTTCC
>CAVGBM010000092.1:0-4462 GCA_963627445.1 Oscillospiraceae bacterium
CACCAGCGGGGCGAGGGCGGAGTCGGGGAGGGTGCCCTCGTACAGGGGGCGACCCTGATAGGCACGCAGGGCGGCTTCGAGGATGTCCGCGTCGTCGCACACGATGCAAAGCGGCTTTGATATCATGTACTGGCAGTCGGCGAAAAGCTCGACATCCTCCCATGTGTCAAGCCGCACGGCGACCATCACGTCGTCGGTGTCCAGTGCGTCGGATAGCTCGTCCTCAAGGTCGTTTGTTACCGTGAGAACTTTCCCGTGGCGCGCGTCGACCGGCAGATACGCCGTCAGCTTCTCGGTCGAGGCCGGAAGCAAGTCGGTAAATTTCGGCGCGGGGGCGACAATTTCGGCACTCTCCAGCGCCTCATGCAGTGCGGCGATGTGCTCGGCGGTCGTGCCGCAGCAGCCGCCGAAGATGGCGACGCCGGTCTTTAAAAACTCGGGGATGAGCTCGACAAACTGCTCGGGCGGGCAGTTATACACGGTCTTGCCGTCAACGATCTCGGGCATGCCCGCGTTGGGCTTCACGATAAGCGGCACGCGGGAAAATTCGCGCAAGCGCTTTATCTGCGGCAGCATCTCGGCAGGTCCTGCCGAGCAGTTGAGGCCGAACGCGTCAATGCCCATGCCCTGCAAAACGGTCAGGGCGGCGGTGATATCCGTGCCGGAGAGGCTGCGGCCGTTCTCATCGCAGGTGAAGGTGACGAAAATGGGCTTATCGCTGACGCTGCGCACGGCGAGGACGGCCGCTCTGGCGTCGGAGAGCGTCATCATCGTCTCGATGACAAAAAGGTCAACGCCCGCCTGCTCAAGACCTGCGGCCTGCTCGGTGTAGATATCCACAAGCTCCTCAAACGACGCCTCGCCCAAGGGCGAGAGGAACAGGCCGGTCGGCGAAATGTCACCGGCGACAAAGGCTTTGCCGCCCGCGGCCTTTTGCGACAATGCCGCTAAGCGGCGGTTATAGTCTGCCGTCTTATTAAAAATGCCGTGCTCTTCCAGCTTGCGGCGGTTTGCGCCGAAGCTCGGCGAGTACAAAACGTTGCTTCCGGCCTCGACATAGCCTTTCTGTATGCCGACGATGCTGTCGGGGTTATCGAGCACCCACTGCTCGGCGCTGACATCGCCCTTGTAGCCGCGCTTTTGAAGCTCGGTGCCGGTCGCACCGTCGAGAATGAGCGGAAAGCGTATCTGCATAATTAGTCCTCCGTTGTATCAAAAGTCATGTTGTCCGTGAACGCCTCGGTGAACTCCCGCAGGCCGGACAGCTCTATGTATTCGCATTTTTCGGCGCATGAGCGCAGCTCGCGGCGGCACTCGGGGTCGACCGCTGCCATGGACGCACCGGCAAGCGAGGTGTTGCCGAGCGAGCGCAATTTATCTGTCGGAAGCTCGGGCAGCATGCCGATCACCATGGCGCTTTTGGGGTCAATGTAATTGCCGAAGCCGCCCGCGAGGCAGACCCGCGTAAGGTCGGTAGTGCCGATGCCCTGCCGCGCCAGAAGCACCTCTATGCCGCCCGCGACGGCGGCCTTCGCAAGCTGGAGACTGCGCACATCGGCGGCGGTGAGGTACACGTTTTCCGTGAGGTAAAACACACCGTTTCCCTGCCCGTCAGGGCGGATATACCGCCGTACTTTCTCGGGTGCAAGCTCGGGCGGCAGAAGCCTCCCGCCGGGGTCTATACAGCCGAGCCTGAGCAGCGCGGCGGCAAGGTCAATGAGCCCCGAGCCGCAGATGCCGCGGGGCTCGACTGCGCCGATGACATCGTACAAAAAGCCGCGGTCATAGCGCACATGGCTGACAGCACCGGTAAGCGCCGGCATGCCGCAGCTGATGCCCGCACCCTCGAACGCGGGGCCGGAGGCGACGGCGCAGCAGGAGACTTTGCCCCCGCTCACGAGCGCCATTTCGCCGTTCGTGCCGATATCCAAAAACAGCGAGCTTCCCTCGGCAGCGCACAGCTTCGAGGCCAGCAGACCCGCCGTGATGTCGCCGCCGACATATCCGGCGACGCATGGGGAATAATTTAACTCAGCGCCGAGGAGCGTATCGCCCGTGGGAGCTAAAAAAAGCGTCTCGGGCTTAAAGGGCGCGGTGGCGATAGAGCGCACGGGCAGCCCTGCGAAAATGTGCTGCATGACGGTGTTTCCCGCGAGGAAAACGCTGCGCAGCTCGCTTTTATCTCTGCCGCAGTCGGCGATGGCTGCAAGTATCAGATCCTCCGTTTGGCGGCGGATGATGCCCGACAGCTCACGCAGGCCGTCCGGCTCATCCATGGTGTAGCGGATGCGGCTGATGACATCGCCGCCGTAGGCCGCCTGCTTGTTCCATGCGCTGAGCGTTTTAAGCTCGGCTGCGTTTTTGAGGTCGTAAATGCGCACGGCGACGGTGGTCGTGCCGAGGTCGACGGCGGCGGCTATGCCGCTTTGCGCCGAGCCGGGAGCTGTGATGCCGACAGTGTCTGTGAGTATCGTGCCGCCGGCCGCTTTGGGAAGCTCGACAATGTCGCCGTCCGAGGGGATGACCTTGCAGGCAAGGCGCGCAACGTTATTTAGCTTCACGCGGCACTTGCCGCATTTGCCCCTGCCGCCGCAGGCAGCGGGGATGGAGAAGCCCGCCTTGCGCAGCGCCGCCAGCAGCGTTTCGCCATCGTTTACCGACACGGTATGCACTTTGCCGCCGCAGCTAACTTCGATGCTTGACACGGGTGCCCCTCCTTAATATAATGATAACCAACAATAAATTTATTCTATATAAATTGCTTTGTCAAGAGGTAGAACAGTATGACACGGCTGATGACCCTTGCGGCGGAAAACGGCTTTTCGCATTACGCTGCGGCGAATATGGAGGCGTTCACCCCGAGAGCCGATGTGCGCACCATGTGCAGGCAAAATCGCTGCGGCAGATACGGCGCGAGCTGGGCCTGTCCCCCGGGCTGCGGAACGCTCGAGCAGGCGATAGCGGACATTGCTCAATGCACCGGCGGCGTTCTCGTGCAGACCACCGGCGAGCTTGCCGACGAGTTTGACTACGAGGGCATGCAGGAGATATCCCGCCGCCATAAGAAAAGCTTCGAAAGCTTCGCCCGTCAGGCGAGGATACTCTACCCCGACTGCCTTGCGCTGACGGCAGGCACCTGCACCGTGTGCGCAAAGTGCACATATCCCGATAAGCCCTGCCGCTTTCCTAAAAAGCGCCTGTCGTCCATGGAAGCCTACGGCCTTTGGGTCAGCGACATTTGCCGCCGCTCGGGGCTTGAGTATAACTACGGCAAGCTCACCATGACTTATACATCCTGTGTTTTGCTAAGGAGTGAATAACATGCAGACTGCAAAGGAAATTTTTCTTGAACTTCTAAAGCCCGACGGCAAGCCCGAGAGGGTCCTCAAGCAATACGAGGCGCTGCACATGTGTCTGTACGACCCGATAAACGCATATCTGCGCGGCAACCGCAAGCGCGGCACAGTCTCCGTTGACCGCTGGGGCACGACCATTAGCTTTCCCGAGGATGCCCCGGGCGCAACGCCGCTGCACGGCGACGGGCTCACGGTCTGCCCCGATATCACCCGCTGGCGCGAGGTGGTGCACGCACCGGATCTTGCCGCAAACTGCGCCGAGGGCTGGGCGGAGTGCCGCGCCAAGGCGAGAGCCGCCGCGGGCGATAACCAGCTTGTTGCGGGCTTCATGGGCACGGGCATTTTCGAGCAGTGCCACTTCCTCATGGGCTTTGAAAACACGCTCACGGCGCTGTACGAGCATCCGGATGAAATGCACGAGCTCATCGAGTACATCACCCAGTACCGCCTGAAGTACGTGCAGCTTCTTATCGACAATCTTCAGCCGGATGTCATCTTCTCGCACGACGACTGGGGCACAAAGACCGCCCTTTTCATGAAGCCGGACATGTGGCGCGAGTTCTTTAAGGAGCCGTACCGCCGCTTCTACGGCTACATTCGCTCCCGCGGCTGCATCGCCATCCACCACGCCGACGCATACCTTGCCGATGTCGTCGACGACATGGCCGAGATCGGCATTCAGGTCTGGCAGGGCACGCTGCCGGAGAACAACATCCCCGCATTGCAGAAGCATTTAAAGGGCAAGCTCGTTCTCATGGGCGGCATGGGCGCGGCTATCGACAGAGCCGACGCAACGGGCGAGGAGATCACCGCCTACGCCGAGAAAACGCTGCGCGACTGCTGCCCGGGCGGGTACTTCATCCCGTCTATCACCTACGGCGTGCCCGGGGCTGTGTACCCGCACATCGATCAGTACATCGACCGCGCGATAGATGACTATAACGCAAAGCTGCACATGCCGCATTTCGACCTGCCGGAGGTACCGCGCCGCAAGCTCGACGGCGTGGCCGCGGCTGCCGCAGTCGAAGCGAAGACCGAGGAGGCCGAGGGCAATATCCTCACGAAGATAGCAGCAGCCATAAAGCGCGGCCAGCAGAAAAAGCTGC